>NZ_JANUSD010000002.1:0-422115 GCF_024793945.1 Emticicia fluvialis | reverse complement strand
AAAATAGGACTATTTATGTACTTTTTGAATCTTACCAGGTAAAATATCGCTACGCCGCTTAGTAAAACCCGAATCATTCCTATCTGAACTAAAAAAAGAAGCTGCCCCTTTTTGGACAGCCTCGTTAGTTTTTTGCCATCTCTTAATAGTTAGAGATTCATTTTCTTTAGCTCATTTACAGCAAAATCTGCTGCTCTTGCCGTTAAAGCCATATAAGTTAACGATGGGTTTACACAAGAGGCCGAAACCATAGCTGCACCATCAGTTACAAAAACATTGGGCGCACCCCAAACCTGGTTATGAGCGTTCAATACAGATGTTTTCTTGTCTCTTCCCATACGGGCAGTTCCCATTTCGTGGATACCGATACCCGGGTTCGGCGTCAGGTTATTATAAGCATTGATGTTTTTCAAACCTGCTGCCTCCAGCATTTCTGCGGCTTCGTTCATCATATCGATACGCATTTTCAAGGCGTTTTCTCCCCATGCGGCGTCAAACTCAACTATTGGTAAGCCCCATTTGTCTTTTTTATCAGAAAGCGTAAAACGGTTACTTTCATCAGGCAGGGTTTCACCAAAGCCGCCAATGCCGAAAGTCCATGCTCCGGGAGTCGTTAAAGACTCTTTAAATTCTGCGCCAAAGCCATCTTTATAATTACCTCTTCCCCAGCCTTCGCGGCTGGCTCCGCCCTGATAACCAAAACCACGTACATAGTCTCTTTTCTTGTCGCTACCCCAGTTAACAAAACGCGGAATATACACACCGTTGGCTCTTCTTCCATAATAATACATATCTTCCATGCCCTCAAATGTACCCGACGCCCCTACACTCAGGTGGTGGTCCATGATGTTTCTGCCCAATTGGTCAGACTCATTACCTAATCCGTTAGGATGTGTTTTAGATTTCGACTGCATCAATATCCAGGCCGAGTTAATAGCAGAAGCATTAAGGAATATGATTTTAGAGAAGAAATCCATCTGCTCATTCGTATTCTGGTCAATGGTTTTAACACCTACTGCTTTACCTTTCTCATCATCAAAAATTACCTGATACACAATTTTATCGGCCATCAACGTAAGATTACCCGTTTTGTTTGCAGCGGGCAAAGTAGAAGATTGCGTACTGAAATAAGCACCATACGGGCAGCCACGCATACAGGCATTGCGGTATTGACAAGAAGCCCGCCCTAATTCGGTCTGAATCTGTGTTGGCGCAGTTAAGTGAGCCGTGCGGCCAATGGTTACGTGGCGGCCATTAAATTTCTTCTGAATGGTACCTCTGACTTCTTTTTCTACGCAGTTCATTTCCATGCCCGGCTGGAAATTCCCATCCGGCAACACATCAAGCCCTTCTTTGTAACCACTCACACCAATAAACGACTCAACGTAGCTATACCATGGCGCCAGGTCTTTATATCTGATCGGCCAGTCTACCCCATGCCCGTCTTCCAGGTTAGCTGTAAAGTCTCTTTCGTTCCAACGGTAACTCTGCCGACCCCACATCAATGAGCGCCCACCAACATGGTAGCCGCGAATCCAATCAAAGCCACGTTTTTCCAGATACGGATTTTGCTTATCGTTTTCAAAATGATGGCGGTGTTCTTCATTGGCCGTATAACCGGTACGCACACTAGCCCAGTATTCTTCACGAGCCATGTTGTCAACTTTACCTCTATGAGGGAAATCCCATGGGTTTTTAGTAGCTGTTACATAACCAGTAACGTGTTTAATATCTCTTCCGCGCTCCAGCATCAATACTTTCAGCCCTTTCTCGCACAATTCTTTGGCTGCCCAACCACCAGATATACCCGAACCCACAACTATGGCGTCGTAGGTCATTTGTTCTTTTGATTTTCCTTGAATATTCATTTTCGTTACGGTTGAAATCTTTTCAGTTTTAAATTATAAAGCCCATACTTTCTGACCCGGCGTCATCTTCACACAACCATCATACCTGCCCGGTACTTCTACATAAGCCAGGGCATTTTTTGCCCCTGCTTCAGAAGTAAAATAACCCAGAAGTGTCAATTCTTTCATTAGTTTAAAGAACGGCACCGGAGGTGTCTCCTTCTTCGATTTATCGTTCGTCTTTGGGTCTTTAGGGTCTTTTACCAAACCAGTTTCATTATCTACTATTTTCTTTGATTGTTCCTGTTGTTTCAGCTCATCATTGGCCATTTGCTCAAACTTCTTCAAAAGCACCGTTTGTTGTTCAGGAGTACTCTCAAGAAATTTCTTTCCGTTGTCTTTTACCGAGGCCGCTTCCAGGTCGTCCAGCGCTTTGGTAAAATGCGCCTGCTGTGCCGGAGTATAGCAATCTTTAAGCATCAATTCAATAAATGGCCCCACGCCAGCATCTTTGGCACCAGGGGTAGAAGTTTTCGGAATTATTATTTCCGCAATTTCAGATACAAGATTTTTGTAATCGGTGGAAAAAGAAAAACCTGAGGTAGCTGCTTCGGTTGCTGTATTAGACTTACAACCTTCCAGCATAGCAATCATTGTAGGGGCAGACAAAGCACCTCCCATCAGGAAGGCCACTCTTTGCATGGCATCTCTTCTATTCAATGTCGTAGTGATATTTAAAGGTTTGTCGATTATTTAGACCCTGAAATTACGGAAGAAAAAATTGTTTCATCAAATTTGGTTTCATGAAAATTGGATTAAAAACTATAAAAACATGAAAATAATTGTGTAAAGGTTAATGTCTGTTGAAATGCCTGTTTTTAATTCAAGATTAAATAAACAATTCGTCCGGCTTCCTTAATTATAAAATCAAGTATCAATTATAACGCCTTAGTAAGATTCTGAAAAGAGCTACACACAAAAATAAACTAGATTTGGTTCAATATCAGGGTCACCTTCATACTCATTTTAATAACTGCGATTTTGCTGTGCGGCGTCTGAACGAACACAATTGTAAGAGGCGCTCAATAGTCTATTCAATTGGTCTGTTTAATATAATAATTAAATAACGGTGTGGTAAAAACAGGACTCAAAAAATCAACAATTAGACTTGTAAAAAACACACTTAATGAACCCTTATGCCCATTAAGTGGGGTATTTTGAAAAAAAAATTTTAATTTTTACACTTAGCTATCAAAAAAAATATAACTTTACGACATGCTTAAATTTATTACAATAATAAAGCGTATTTTTTCAAAAATCTGAACAAAAACTCACATGAAAATTGCAGTCGTTGGAACGGGATATGTTGGTCTGGTTACCGGCACCTGTTTTGCTGAAACAGGGAATCAGGTTACATGTATAGATATTGACAGCCGTAAAGTTGAAAAACTTAACAAAGGCAAATTAACCATTTATGAACCAGGCCTTGATGTAATATTTGAGCGCAACACCAAAGAGGGGCGTTTGACTTTTACAACCAACCTTGCTGAGGGCATTAAAGACGCACAGGTTATTTTTCTAGCCTTGCCAACCCCTCCGGGTGAAGACGGCTCAGCCGACCTAAAGTATATTCTTGGGGTAGCCAACGACCTGGGCCCTTTGTTAGAAAACTATACCGTAATTATAGATAAAAGTACTGTACCTGTAGGAACAGCAGAAAAAGTGCATGACCGCATTGCGGCCAACGCCAAAGTTGAATTTGACGTGGTTTCTAACCCTGAGTTCTTAAGAGAAGGGGTAGCAGTAGAAGACTTTATGAAGCCTGACCGTGTAGTAATTGGCACAAAGTCAGATAAGGCGAAAAAAGTAATGGAGAAACTATATGCTCCGTTGGTTCGTCAGGGTAACCCAATTATTTTCATGGACGAACGCTCTGCAGAAATGACCAAATATGCTGCCAATGCGTTCCTTGCCATGAAAATCACGTTCATGAACGAGATAGCCAATCTTTGTGAAAAAGCCAATGCCAATGTAGATGACATCAGAAGAGGTATCGGTACCGACAGCCGTATCGGTAAGCGATTTTTGTTTGCAGGTATAGGCTACGGTGGTAGTTGTTTCCCGAAAGATGTACAGGCACTTGAAAAAACGGCTAACGATTTTGATTACGATTTCAGAATCCTGAAATCGGTAATGAAAGTAAACGAAAAACAAAAAACCAAGCTGGTAGCCCCATTGAAGAAGTACTTCAACGGAGACCTGAAAGGAAAAACAATTGCCATTTGGGGGCTTGCTTTTAAACCGCACACTGACGATATCCGTGAGGCACCGGCATTGTATAACATCAAAGAGTTAAGAAAAGCAGGTGCTAAAGTGATTGTATATGACCCTGAAGCAATGGAGAACGTACGGGGCGTAGTAGGCAAAAAAGTAAAATATGCTAAAAACCCATACGAAGCAATTCAGGATGCCGATGCATTAATGATAATGACAGAGTGGCCTGAGTTCCGCACGCCTGACTTTGAAAAAATGGATGGCAAACTAAAAAATAAGGTAATTTTTGATGGCCGTAACCTTTATGAACTAAAAGACATGAAAGATTTGGGCTATACTTATTACAGTATTGGTAGAGATACCGTAGAGGCATAAGTTAAATCAGAAAACTATCAGGCTTAGATCCCCTATCCTGCTTAGTTTTCTGATTAAAACAAAGTAATCAGGGGAAATTCAATATCATTTTATGAAAAGAGTACTCATTACAGGGGGCGCCGGATTTTTAGGCTCTCACCTATGCGATAGATTTATCAAAGAAGGCCATTACGTAATTGCCATGGACAACCTCATTACCGGCGATTTGCGTAATATTGAGCATTTGTTCAAGCATCCTAATTTTGAATTTTATCATCACGACGTCAGTAAGTTTATCCATGTGCCGGGTAGTATTGACTATATCCTGCATTTTGCATCGCCGGCCAGCCCGATTGACTACCTGAAGATTCCGATCCAGACACTTAAGGTTGGGTCTTTGGGTATACATAATTGCCTTGGCCTTGCACGCGTAAAAAAAGCCAGAGTTCTTATAGCCTCTACATCTGAAGTTTATGGAGACCCGCTCGTGCATCCTCAAAATGAAGAATACTGGGGGCATGTAAACCCGGTTGGCCCAAGAGGTGTTTATGACGAAGCCAAACGCTTTCAGGAAGCTATGACTATGGCCTACCATACCTATCATGGTCTTGAAACAAGAATTGTACGTATATTTAATACCTATGGACCGCGTATGCGCCTGAACGACGGCCGCGTATTGCCTGCATTTATCGGCCAGGCTTTGCGTGGTGAAGATTTAACGATTTTCGGTGATGGCTCGCAGACGCGCTCGTTCTGCTACGTTGACGACCTCGTTGAGGGCATCTATCGTTTGTTGCTGTCAGACTATGCGTATCCGGTTAATGTCGGTAACCCC
This sequence comes from Emticicia fluvialis, assembly GCF_024793945.1. Lineage (NCBI taxonomy): Bacteria > Pseudomonadati > Bacteroidota > Cytophagia > Cytophagales > Leadbetterellaceae > Emticicia > Emticicia fluvialis. Next base: position 416,805 of record NZ_JANUSD010000002.1, on the reverse strand, counting down.
GCTGAAATAACCATTAAGCAGTTTGCCGAAGAAATCATTAAATTAACCGGTACTGACCAGAAGATTGTTCATAAGCCGCTGCCAAAAGATGACCCAAAGCAACGCCAGCCCGATATTACCAAAGCAAGGGAAATATTAGGATGGGAGCCCAAAGTAAGCCGTGCAGAAGGTTTAGCCATTACATACAACTATTTCAAAAGCCTGCCGAAAGAAAGGCTCTACGAAGAAGCCATTCATCGTGATTTTGAAAAGAAATAAATAACAAAACCGGAGGCGCTCAGTCTCCGGTTTTTATTTTAGAAACTTTTTATGAAAGTTTTTATGCCCTCAGCTCAGTATTTGCCACCACAAGGTAGGCATACCTGACAGCCCGTAAAGATGACGTATCGACATTTTATTGAAAACTCGTACATTTACAAACGTTTTCAACATACAAACTGTTTTAGAATCAAAAACAGTAATATTATTAATAGAATGAAGTTAGACCGAATAGAAGATGCCATTGAGGATATACGCAATGGAAAGATAATTATAGTAGTAGACGACGAAGACCGCGAAAACGAAGGAGACTTTATTTGTGCTGCCGAGAAGATTACCCCCGAAATGGTAAATTTCATGATAAAAGAAGGCCGCGGGCTGATGTGCACACCCATAACAGCCAAACGCTGCGATGAACTTCAGCTAAGCATGATGGTCGGTAAAAACACAGCACAACACGAAACAGCGTTTACCGTCTCAATTGATTTACTGGGCAACGGTTGTACCACAGGCATATCAGCCAGCGACCGCGCCAAAACCATTCAGGCGCTGGTAGACCCGGCAACTAAGCCTGAGGATTTCGGGCGACCGGGGCATATTTTCCCGTTGAAAGGGGTAGACGGCGGGGTTATCAGAAGATCTGGCCATACTGAGGCTGCCATTGACCTGGCTACACTGGCAGGACTCAGCCCCGTTGGTGTTTTAATAGAGATTTTGAATGAAGATGGCACAATGGCCAGACTACCCGAACTACGAGAAATTGCAGATAAATTTCAGCTAAAACTGATAAGCATCAAAGATTTAATTGAGTATCGCCTTCAGAAAGAATCACTCATTAAAAGAGAAATTGGTGTTCAAATGCCTACCGAGCACGGTTACTTTGATATGATTGCCTATCGCCAGCTTGATAATGAGCAGTTGCATCTGGCCTTAATTAAAGGCACCTGGGAGCCGGACGAACCAGTTATGGTGCGGGTTCACTCGTCATGCGTTACCGGAGACATTTTCGGTTCTTGCCGCTGCGACTGCGGGCCTCAATTACATGCCGCTATGGATATGGTTCAGAAAAACGGCAAAGGCATTGTATTGTATATGAATCAGGAAGGCCGTGGCATAGGGCTGCTGAACAAACTGAAATCGTATAAATTGCAGGAAATGGGAAGAGACACCGTAGAAGCAAATCTTGAGCTTGGCTTTAAAATGGATGAACGGGACTACGGTGTAGGAGCCCAGATTCTACGGGACTTAGGCGTTAAAAAAATCAAACTTATATCTAATAATCCAAAAAAAAGAGCAGGTTTAATAGGATACGGGCTCGAAATTGTTGAGAACATAGCCATAGAGATTTCTTCTAACCCCTACAACGAAAAATACCTGCAAACCAAACGCGATAAAATGGGGCATAAGATTATGGGCGCTTAAAATATTAGGCGTGCATAACAATTTCTTAATACTGAAAAATAGTACTTAATCAATAATTTTCATTAAATATTTTACAAAATATTTAATATCAAGCACTTATGTAAAGAAAACACATGGGTGCTTGTTTTTTTTAGGGAAAATTTTTAAGACCTTTGTCAAGGCAATATAATCTGCTTGATGAATTTTACTTCGAACATTTCTAACTCCAAAAAAAACATGATGCAAAAATCTACTTTTTTGCGAGGAGCGTTTAGTCTCCTTGTTGGAATTCTATTTGCGTTTCAAGGCTTTGCTCAGGTTACAACCTCATCTATTACAGGTTTGGTTACTGACACCAAGGGCGATGGCCTACCCGGTGCAACTGTAGTTGCAGTGCACGTACCCTCAGGTACAAAATACGGAACCGTAACTAACGCAACCGGCCGTTACACTATTCCAGCCGTACGTATCGGTGGACCTTATAAAGTAACTTTTACTTTTGTTGGCTTTAAAGACCTAGTAAAAGAAGGCATTATTGCCAGTCTGGGTTCAGCTGCCAACGTAGACGCTTCGTTAAGCGACGAAGGAACGATTCTTGACGAAATTAAAATTACTTCAAGCCGGAGTGACATTTTCAGCTCTGACAGAACCGGTGCATCTACTACCATCAGTAAACAAGCTCTACAATCATTACCAACCATCGGTAGCCGCTCAATAAACGACTTCACCAAATACAACCCGCAAGGTAACGGGCGTTCTTTTGGTGGTCAGGACAGCCGTTTGAATAACTTTACTGTTGACGGTTCGGTTTTCAACAATGGTTTTGGTCTTGGCTCTGAAGCGCAAGCCGGTGGCCGTACCAACTCTACCGCCATCTCTCTTGATGCCATTGAAGAGGTACAAATCAACGTTGCTCCGTTTGATGTTCGCCAGTCTGGTTTCGTAGGTGCTGGTCTGAACGCCGTAACACGCTCAGGTACAAACGAAGTAACAGGATCGGTTTATCACAGTTTCCGTAACAACAGCAAAACTTTTGTTGGTACAAAAGCGGAAGGCTTCCCGGTAACTTCAGGTACTTTCGACGAGAAAGTTTTAGGTTTCCGTGTAGGTGCTCCTATCATCAAAAACAAATTGTTTATTTTCGTGAATGGCGAGTTCCAGAGAAGAACTGTACCTGCCTCAGCATTTGTAGCCAAAGGGTCTAACGCCGGTAACCCTACACGTGTTGAAAAAGCCGATATTGAAGAAGTTAGCGCATTGGTTAAACAGAAATTCGGTTATGAAACAGGCCCATACGAAAACTATGATGACGAAACATCTTCAGATAAGTTTCTTGCCCGTTTAGACTACAACATTAACGATAAACACAAAGCTACTGTACGTTATACTTTCCATAACTCACAAGACTACGTAACTATCAGCAATAGTTCATCTGCTGGTTTTGGTAACCGTATAACAGCCAACTCATTGTCGTTCAAAAACTCTGGTTATTTTATTCAGGATAACACCCGCTCTATTGTTGGTGAGTTGAACTCAACTTTTGGTGGTAAAGCTGCCAATAACTTCATTATTGGCTATGACCACCAGAATGAAGACCGCGCTTACGCCGGGTCTATGTTCCCTACCATTGACATCCTGAATAACAATGCCACTTATATATCAGTTGGTTTCGACCCGTTTACGCCTAGTAATAAGCTAAACTATGGTACTTTCCATATCACTGATAACTTTACGCTTTTCAAAAACAAGCACACGCTTACTTTTGGTACCAACTACGAGAACTACAAATCAAATAACTTGTTCTTCCCGGCTTCTAACGGGGTGTGGGTTTACAACTCTTTAGACGATTTCAGAAAGGCCATGAACGGCGACAACAGCGTTGTAGCTAATATGTTCCAGTATCGTTACTCAGCTTTACCTGGTGGCGCTGATCCGCTACAGGTATTGAAAGTTAATAAGTTTGACTTATACGCTCAGGATGAATACCAGGTGTCGCGTACTTTCAAGTTAACTTATGGTGTTAGAGCCAGCGTTATTGCTTTTGGAAATACAGCTCTTGAAAATTCTGTTATATCTGCCCAGACATACAAAAATATGGATGGCGCTTCTTACAAAGTTAACACAGGTACTTTACCAGATGCCAAAATTCTTTGGGAACCGCGCGTAGGCTTTAACTGGGATGTTACCGGCAACCGCAGTACGCAGGTACGTGGTGGTACAGGTATTTTCACAGGCCGCCCTCCGTATGTATTCGTATCTAACCAGATTGGTAACAATGGTATCCTGACAGGTTTTATAGACCAACGTAATACCTCTGCATTCCCGTTTGTTAAAGATGCAAGCGTTTATACACCTCCAACGCCAACGTTGCCTTCTACGTTTGATATTGCCGCTACAGACGCCAATTACAAATTCCCGCAGGTTTGGAAAACAAACCTTGCTGTTGACCAGAAACTTCCATTTGGTTTAGTTGGGTCGGTAGATTTCATCTACAATAAATTCCTTAACTCGGTATTGTATTTTGATGCTAACCTTGAAACAGCCACTGGCAAATTCAACGGCCCTGATACCCGTGACCGTTTCCCGGGTTCTGGCTTAACCGGTTCAAATCTTAATAACGCTATCCGTATCAACGATAACGTATCTCGTGCAGCTATTCTTACAAGCAAAAATGCAGGTGAAAACGTAATGTTGACTTTCAAACTTGAAAGACCATGGACAAAAGGCTTCTACGCCATGTTTGCCTATACTTATGCAAAAACCCGTGACCTGATGAGTGCCGGTTCAATTGCCTCTGGTTCGTTTACAGGTGCCAGAAGTGTAAATGGTAACAACAAACTTGGTTTATCATACAGCGACAACGACATACCTCACAGATTAGTAGGTACTGCCAGCTACAGAATTGAGTACGGTGGTAAGTTTGGTGGTGCAAGCCAGGTTTCATTAGGCTATGTTGGTGGCACCGGTACAGGCCGTTACTCTTACACCATTGCAGGTGATATGAACGGCGATGGTATTGCAGGTAATGATCTTCTGTTTGTACCTCTTAAAGCCTCCGATTTAAGATTCGTTAACACTACTGTAAGCGGTACTACATATACTGCCGAGCAGCAAGCAGCGGCTTTCGATAAATTTATTGACCAGGATCCTTACCTGAGCAAAATGCGTGGCAAATATGTTGAGCGTAACGGTGCTATCCTACCTTGGTTACATCAGTTCGACTTGTCGTACATTCAGGAGTTCTTCGTGAACGTTAAAGGTAAACGTAACACTTTCCAGATCAGAGCTGATATCCAGAACTTTGGTAACCTGCTTAACGGAAATTGGGGTATTGGTAAATTTGTAAGCAACGCATCGCCTCTTGCTTTTGCTAGTGTTACAACAGACGGTATACCTCAATACAGATTAAACACGCAAACATCAAGAACCACAGATGGTAAAACGATTACTACCAAAACTGAGTTATTGAAAGATACTTTCCAATCAAGAAGTTCAGCAACTGATGTTTGGAATGCACAGTTAACTCTTCGTTACATCTTTAACTAAGATTAAACGAATACCAGAAATAAAGGAAAATCCTGCCTCGAAAGAAGCAGGATTTTTCCTTTTAAGAAGACTCCATTAAATCCATTGTAATACACTTACATGAGCAAAAAAAATCCTGCCCCGGCCGGCAGGATAACGGTGTGCATTGTAAAGCGTCATTAAGCTGATATTTCTGAAACCTCATCGTCACTGAATTTTGCCCCAACCGGTGGTCGGTAGGCCTGGAAAGGAATTTTCAGTAAACTGCCCAGGCGGTCGTTCTCTTCAGGTTTCATGTGCGTATCTATACCATACACCAGTTTGGTGCGGTCGAGCGTCTTGAAAGTACCTAAGAGCCTGTCCCAAATCGAAAATATATTTCCGTAATTAGAATCTGTATAAGGCTGAACATAATGATGATGTACTTTATGCATATCCGGCGACACCAGCACCCAGCTCATGGCGTTATCGAGCCATTTGGGTATCACGATATTGGCATGGTTAAACTGTGATAATAGTACTGATATAGACTGATACATGAAGACCATCCACATGGGCGCTCCGGCAAGCACAACCCCCACTGTAGTAAATATGAACCTGAAGACACTTTCGCCGGGATGATGCCTGTTAGCCGAGGTGGTGTCAACATGAGTATCTGTATGATGAACCAGATGAAACCGCCACATCCATTTTACCTTATGCTCTGCCCAATGCACAAACCATGCACCAATCAGGTCGAGAAGCATTAGTCCAAGCACAGTGTACAACCATAACGGCATTTCAGGTAACCATTGTAACAATCCGAAATGATTGGCAACGGCCCAGTCTGAAGATTTGAGGAGTATAAACGCCAGAACAAAATTAATAACAACCGTAGTAAGCGTAAAGAATATATTAATACCGGCATGCTTAATTTTGTTATATTTAAAGCTGAAAAGCGGCACAGCACTTTCAATCAGCCAGAAGAAGGCAATCCCTCCTACGAGTATGGCACTGCGATGCGACGAAGGAATTGTTCTGAAATACTCAATTATGTTTTCCATAAATCAACAATTGATAAGTAGGTAGAGTTAAAATCTAAAGCCGAAGAAATTTAGCCAGAAATAAAATTTTTACAAAATATTGGCTACAATTTATTATATTTTTTCTTTAATTTGTAATATTAACTATTCACACATTACTAACCTAATTAGCCTGTATGCAAAAGTGCATTTTCCTTGACAGAGACGGAGTACTCAATGAAGACAAGGTAGATTATGTTTATAAACTAGAAGATTATATTATACCTGAAGGCGTTGTAGACGGATTAAATCTGTTGAAAAACGCCGGGTACCTGCTTATTGTAATAACTAATCAGGCTGGTATTGCCAAAGGACTTTATAGCCGTGAAGACGTAATGAATTGCTATGATTTTTTACAAAGCCAATGTGGCGGTGTTATTGACGATATTTACTTCTGTGCGCATCATCCACAATATTCGTCTGAGTCGTTACTTCGTAAACCAGACTCTCTTATGCTTGAAAAAGCCATGGCAAAATATAATATTGATGCAGCGCACTCTTATATGATCGGCGACGCCGAAAGAGATGTAAAGGCAGGAATAAAAGCAGGAGTAAAAACTATACATATTGCCACCGGTAAGGAAAATACCCAACTGGCTGATTACAGTTTCAGTAATCTTCTTGAGGCATCAAAATTTATAACCGAAAACCCGGCCTGATAATATTTGAGGTGGTTTATGACCTTAACCATAAACCACCTCTGCTATTAACAATGGCTTTTCTCAGCTACACTCTTTGGGGTAGTTTTACCGTATGCCGGGCATTGCTGACGGCGGCACGAGGCCATCAACGCACCTGCTAAAAGAAAAAGAATGAGTACTTTAGCCTTCATTTTGTATTAAATATCAGTTCTAATCAAAACGCTTAAATCCTCCGTTTATTTTATACAAGCGCATCTTCTGCTGTTTTCTTATTCTTTTTTGCAGCTCCGTTACCCGGTATGGTGTGTGTCTCTTTCTTTTTGCGAGACTTATACCCCAGTATTTCCATCATTGAGTTGCTTTCCTGTTCATCTGCAAAGAGTTCGGTAGTAATATTTCCCTCAGCATCCAGATTCACCAGCACGTGCTGTGGAGCCGGAATCAGGCAGTGCTGAATACCCCCATAACCACCTAGCGATTCCTGATAGGCGCCTGTATGGAAAAACCCTATATACTGGTCTTCGTTCTCAATATCAAAAATGGGCAGATACAAATCTTCTGAGTGTGCTTCTGTATTATAAAAATCCTGGGAGTCGCAGGTTAACCCGCCCAGATTTACCTTTTCATAGGGGCTGTCCCAGTTGTTAACAGGCATCATGATGTACTTCTGGCCAATACCCCATGAGTCAGGCAGCTGAGTAATAAATGAGCCGTCAATCATGTACCACAACTCACGGTCATTCTGTTGTTTTTTATCAATTACCTTGTAAATAACTGCGCCGCTTTCGCCTACTGTATAACTCCCGAACTCCGTAAAAATATGGGGTACAGGAACATTATTTTTATTACAAATCCACTGAATATTCTCAATAATTTCGTCAATCATTGCCTGATAATCATAATTAAACACCAGCGAGGTCTGAATCGGCAGCCCCCCTCCAATGTCTATCGAATCAAGGTCGGGGCACATCTTCTTCATTTCGCAGTATTTAAACATAAAGCGTGTCAGCTCAGACCAATAGTAGGCGTTATCTTTTATACCTGCATTGATAAAGAAATGCAGCATTTTTAACTTGAAATTAGGATTGGGCTTTATTTTATCCTTATACAAATCATTGATGTCGCTATACCTAACCCCCAGCCTTGATGTATAAAAAGCAAAGTTGGGTTCTTCATCGGTAGCAATTCTTATACCCAGATTTACTGTCTCTGCCTTAGAGTTCTGAAGATAATAGTCAATCTCTTTCAGGTTGTCCAGAATCGGAATACAATTTACAAAACCGTCGTTATGCAGCGCCGATATACCTTCCAAATACTTTGGTCTTTTATAACCATTGCATATTATATAGGTATTTTCATTGATTTTCTCTTCTTCATACAACGACCTGATGATGTCAATGTCAAATGCGGAAGAGGTTTCAAGGTGAACGTTACTTTTAAGGGCCGTTTCTATAACAAACTTGAAATGCGATGATTTCGTACAGTAACAATAGGTATAGCTTCCTTTGTAATTATATTTTTTCATGGCATTTCTGAAAAGCAGCTTTGCGTTTTCTACATGCTCTGAAATTTTGGGTAAATAACTGATTTTGAGAGGAGTGCCATACTGCTTAATAATATCCATCAGTGGTACGTTATTAAACATCAGTGTATGTTCTTCATCAACACCGAATTCCCGCGTCGGAAATTCAAAAGTTTGTTCTATTAGGTCTATGTAACGTTTCATCTCTAAGTAAAATGCATAAAATTTTTAAAGGTTTTGTAATGATAAAGCCTATCTCTGACTAAAATAGTGTGCAAATGTGATATAAATTTAACAACTTTGCAACTGATATTTGTAACACAGTTTTAATACCTGTGGTTCATATTTTTTTATTACTTTTATTTTTTGCAATTATCACCTGAAACCCCCGAAGACAGGTTCTTGAAAACGTCTGGGTTTGTGAAATACTTATTATAAATGAGCCAAAAAATTCACTTTATCGCTATAGGTGGCGCTGTGATGCACAACCTGGCCCTTGCGCTACAAAAAAAAGGATATATCGTAACCGGTTCAGACGATGAAATAAACGACCCTTCAAAAAGCCGCCTGGCTGCTGCCGGTATCTTACCAGCTGAATTTGGGTGGTTTCCTGAAAAAATAACGAAAGATCTAGACGCTGTCATATTAGGAATGCATGCTTTTGCAGATAACCCCGAGTTGGCAAAAGCCCAGGAACTCGGCCTGAAGGTGTATTCGTTCCCGGAATATATTTATGAACAAAGCCTAAATAAACTAAGGGTTGTAATTGCGGGTAGTCATGGCAAAACAAGCATTACCAGTATTATTTTACACGTATTAAAATACCATAATAGAAAGTTCGACTATCTGGTAGGAGCTCAGATTGAAGGTTTTGACATTATGGTAGACCTGAACGACGACTCGCCGGTTATTATTATTGAAGGTGACGAGTATCCGGAGTCAAAAATACATCTCAAATCTAAATTCTTATTCTATCATCCGCACGTGGCGCTTTTCAGCGGTATTGCCTGGGACCACTTCAATGTTTTCAAAACTTTTGATAGTTATGTAAGCACTTTTGAAGAACTGGCAGACGGCCTGCCCAAAGCCGGAGCTATTGTGTATGATGAAACCGACGATATAGCCAAAGTAATTGGTGAAAAAGACCGTGCCGATGTAGCTAAACTGCCGTACAAAGCACATCCTTATAAAGTTGAGAACGGTAAATGCGTGCTATTGGTAGGAAAAACAGAAGTGCCTCTTGAGATTTTTGGCGAACACAACATGAAAAATCTCAATGGCGCCAGACTCATACTAGACCGCCTGGGGATTTCAGACGAACAGTTTTATGAGGCTATTCAGCATTTTAAGGGAGCATCTAAACGTTTAGAAAAACTCGGCGAAAATGCCAATACGCTTGTATTCAGAGACTTTGCGCATGCGCCGTCTAAACTGAAGGCTACTACCAATGCCACCAAAATGCTGTACAATAATCGCCGGCTTATAGCCTGCTATGAACTGCATACATTTAGCAGCCTGAACAAAGATTTTCTGCCACAGTATGAAGGCACAATGAACGATGCAGATGTGGCTGTGGTTTTCTACTCGCCTCATACTTTAGAAATGAAGCGTCTTCCGGCAATTTCAGTAGATGAAATAAAGAAGGCCTTCGGCGACGAAAACCTGCTGGTATTTACAGAGCGAGAGCAGATAGTTGATTACCTGCTTGAGCAAAACTGGTTTCAGACTAACCTGTTAATGATGTCGTCTGGCACATTTGGCGGACTGGTTCTGCCGGAACTCACCAAGCGGATTCTTGAAAAAGAGGTAAAAGAAGAGTTTCCGAAGGTAAAGGTAATATCGCAGAGTAAAGAATCTAATTCGTGGTCGGGTCTGCTTTCGCAATTCAAAAAAGTATTTGATTCAGAATAATACTTGCAGGTAGAGGTACTCCTGGTTCCTCTACCTGTATTTCAAAAACGCCCAGAGTTTTCTGGTCTTCACGTAATTTAAGTCTTCCTGGTTGGCGTAAGCCTCATTTTCAAAACCGATTCTTCTGTAGGCTGTCCACCATTCGCCACATCGTAAATAATGATACAGCCACTCGGCAACATACCAGATATAAAACGGTATCACTAACAATTCCAGTTGCTGGCGTATATGTATCCTCTCATGATTAATCAGGACCTTATCCGGGTTCCGGGGTCTGACAATTATAAACGGAAAAAGCGTAATTCCGTTTATTCTACTGAAAGGTATTCCTTTAATAATAATCATCGGGTCAAAAATAAGAAGTATTTTGTTCATTAGAAACATTCTATTTTTCATCAGCCATTTATGTTAATTTTCGAGCATTTAAAGCCGATTATCACAAAATAATTAGGAAACTATCCAATCCTTTCACACCTTTACGGCAACATTTAAACCCATTAACTAAACCAATCAATGAAAAAAGTAAGCTTTTTCGTATCGGCATTTCTGATTAGCACCTTATCTTTTGCCCAAACAGCCGAAGACGTTATTAATAATTATGTAAAGGCTATCGGTGGCAAAGAAGCTATATCAAAACTGAAAGATATAACCATGAACCTGACCGGTGAAGTACAAGGTGCAAGCCTTGAAGTAGTGGTGCAAAAAAAATCACCCGGTAAATTTCTGCAAGCCATCAGCGTAGTGGGTATGGGAGAAGTTCAGAAACAGGTGTATGATGGCACCAAAGTGCGTGCCTCTAGTATGCAAGGCTCAGAAGATATTACTGACCCTGAAAAAGTAAAAGCGGTAGCCATGCAGGCATATATAGCGCCTGAGGCAGAATATACCAGCCTTGGAGCCAAACTGAACTATGTTGGTAAAGAAAAAATCAACAATGCAGATGCCTACAAAATTGAGGTTACAATAGGAGCAGTTAAAATGACCGAATATTATGATGCTACTACCGGCCTAAAGGTGCGTCAATCACTTACTGCCGAAACTCCGATGGGTTCTCAAACCATTATTACTGATTTCAGCGACTACAAAGACGTAAGCGGTGTAAAAATGCCATATAAACTGAATCAGGATTTAGGAATGGCTCAGTTGGAACTGAAAGTTGATAAAATTACTGTAAATACTAACCTGGCAGACAGCCTGTTTGAAATTAAGTAAAACAATGCCTGAAATATTTTATAAAAAGAGGAATAGCCTGCTGGGCTTATTCCTCTTTTTTTGCAGTTATGCCCAAGCGCAAAACCGCTATGAATTTACACATCCGCAAATGGGTACCATGTTCAGAATTGTGCTGTATGCCGCCGATTCTACTCAGGCACTCAGGGCATCTCAAAAGGCGTTTATCCGGTTAGATACCCTTAATATTATATTGAGCGACTACCGCGAAGACAGCGAGATAAATACCCTTTGCCGCACATCCGGCTCTGGCATTTTTGTAAAAGTCAGCAACGATTTATGGCGCATCACACAAGCGTCAATAAAGGCAGCCCGCCTTACCGATGGCTATTTTGATATAACCATTGGGCCTATGACACAACTGTGGCGCCGTATGAAACGCCAGCAGCAATTGCCGACCGATAAGCTGATTGAAGAAGCCCGTGCAAAAGTTGGCATTGAAAGCATAGTACTTCATAAACAGGAAAAGTCTGTTCTGTTAAAGAAAAAAGGCATGAGGATTGATTTTGGAGGCATTGGTAAAGGCTATGCAGAAGATGAAATGATGCAGACGCTTAAAACAGAGGGTATCCGCTCTGCCATGATTGAAGCAGGAGGCAACATTGTGGTCTCTGCTGCTCCGCCAAAAGAAAAAGGCTGGAAAGTTACCATCAACAATGAGGATTACTACCTGAAAAACTGCGGGATTTCAACTTCAGGAGACAAATACCAGTTTGTTGAAATTGATGGCAGGAAATATTCGCACATACTAGACCCCAAAACCGGAATAGGCACAACAGAACCTAAACAGATTACGGTTATTACCAAAGACGGCACCAGCTCTGAGTGGCTTTCGAAAGGAATATATCTGATGAATAATGAACTAGGACAAAAACTGGCCAGAAAATTGAAGGCAAGGGTTTTCTGATATTACTGCTTACGGTCTTTCAATGAATAAGTAAGTTTATTTATAGTAAATACCTCCCGGTTAATCAGGCTGTTATCTTTTCTGACGGTCTGGTATCCATAAACCAGAAAACTGTGTCCATACCAGGCTACCAGGCTGGTTCGGTCAGTATCTGTAATTTTTTCTGTTTCAGTGCCTGCTTTTAAATCAAAGCTGTCAAGGTCTTTTACTTTTTCATTTTTACGTACTATCACGGTCTTTATCTGGTCTTCGTCAGGATATGCCAGTATAAAAAAATCGTTCTGATGGGTTATCTGTACCATAGGGTTCAGCTCACCCGATTGCACTTCTTTTAGTGAAACGCTGTTATCCCAGACTAATTTGCCGTGGTGGTCAAAACCGCAAATAATGGCGTGTGTATACCTGAAATTATTGTACACCTCGCCCCCAATCCTATAATTACGCCAGGTACTTATACTGCCATTAGATGGTGACTTATATTCAGGATAGAATACTTCGGCTACCATTAACCATCCGTCGGGTGTGGGTAGTATGTTGTGTAAGAGTAAACGGTTGCGGAGCTTCACTTCTTTACCCTGCTGCTTTTTTTGTCTTATTTTTGCTTTTATCTTTTCTTCTTTTCTTGGTTTCAAAAAGCTGAAAAAATTATCCAGGTCAGAAAAATCTATGTATTGAATTTTAGAGTCATGATCGAGCCTCTGCAGATAAAACCCGATTGAAAGTGGAGAACACCCCTCGGCATAATTACCCAAAAGTAAAGGGGAGCCGTTGTCCATTGTCAGAATCTTGCCTGAAATGGGCGTTTTCTGTTTGTCGCCCAGATTTAAAGTCCGTAAATGTTTACCCTCATAAGAGTAAGTTTTTACAATGTACTGGCAATTTCTATCGTTTTTCAGCATCACCAATAGCAAGCCATCCTCATAATTCACGTCCATCTCGCTGATTGACAAATGATTGGCGTGGATTTCTGGTAAAACTCTTGAGGTTTTATCGAAGAAATTAAACATTACCACCACCGGGCGGTCGTTAAATTTGCCACCTATAAATCCTTTACTCTGCAATACCACAAAATGGTCTATATCCATATTAGTAAGCAGGTTGCCCTCAATATAGGTTTTGTCGCCGGTTTCAAGGTCAAGCCTTAAAACACCTATATCCGTCTTTTCATGTTTTTTAAAGAGACTAAACAAAAAACGCTCGTTCTGAAAAGTTCTTATTAAGTTAAATTCATCTTCAAAGGCAAACGGAGTTTTCCATAATTCAACCAGGCTACTGTCAAATCTCACAAAATCGATGGTCTTTTTGCGCTTGTATAAGTCTTCTTTTGAATGAAACAGCAAAACGCCCTGTTCGCCTAACGAATACAACTGGTGTTCTTCTTCAGCGCTACTGGCCAGGTCCAGCTCAATTCTTTTCCCCTGCATCAGCTGAGCGCTTGCATCTATTGAAAACAGCCATAAAAATAATAGAGCCAACAGGTAAAGTCTATCAGTGTTTTTCATAAAGCATCTTAAAAGTCAACGGATTACCAGCCCTCGTCTGCCCAATTCTACAACCTCTAAGTTAGACATTTTTCTGTTATCGAGAGAAAATTTCAATAAAGTTTTTACTTTATGAAATCCCTCATTTCCGGCTGCTCCCGGATTCATATACAGCATGTTGTTCTTTTTTTCGTCACGTATAACCCTGAGTATATGCGAGTGCCCACAAACAAAAATATCGGGTATCTGCTCTTTCAGTTTTTTCTTTATGGCGGGGTTATAATTAGGTGGTGCTCCGCCTATGTGGGTCATCCAGATACGGTAACCCTCTAACTCAAAAAACTGGTGTTCGGGCAATTGCCATTGTATTTCTTTTGAGTCAATATTGCCAAATACAAAGCGGGTTGGTTTAAACGAATGCAATTGTTCAATAATTGTTACAGAACCCACATCGCCGGCATGCCATATTTCGTCACAGTTTTTAAAATGTTCAAAAACCTGTTTGTCCAGATACCCGTGGGTATCCGAAATAAGTCCGACAGTAGTCATGGAAACGTTAATTTGAAAATGAGGGCCGGCTTTGCAGTTCTTTCAGCTTAATGTATTTCAGACTTGCATAAACAGCCTGTGTAAGCGACCAAACCAACCCTGCATAACCATTAAGGAAATTAAGTCTGATAAAATACTCAACAAAAAAACTTACCGGAAATTTAGTAACTACTTTTAATGTTGAGGCCCGCTTACCTTTTTTGTAGAGTTCAAAAGCACTTCTGGACGAATAGTCGTTCATTTTCTGAAAAAACTCGGCTACATCAGAGAAACTGTAGTGTAACATACTGTTTTTCAATGTCAATGTTTTGCCATCCAGCACCACATCTTCATGCACATCATTTGTATTATAATTCCCGTAGCGCTTATTAAATATCCGGAGGGTAGGTAATTTAGACTCGCGGCCATATTTTAACTCCTTGCCCAGGAAGATAAGTATGCGAGGCACCTTAAAACCCTGATACCCGGTATTGGATTCAAGGCTGGCGTCAATCTCGTTTTTTAGTTCCTGCGTCACCACTTCATCCGAATCTACCACAAATACCCAGTCATTAATGGCCTGCTCAACAGCAAAGCGTTTCTGATTACCAAAACCGTTAAATGCTTTGTAAAAAACGCTACATCCAAATTCTTTTGCAATTTCAAGCGTTCCGTCTGTACTGCCGCTGTCTACAATTACTATTTCGTTTGCCCATCCGGCTACGGCCTCCAGAACCTGTCTGATTGTGCGGGTACTATTGTAGGTAAGTATAACTACCGAAAGATTCATGCGGATAAGCTTTTAATTTCAAAAGTAATATTGTTTGCAGTTTTAACATTGTAATTTTGCAAAAAATTCAGGATTAATGATTGAAACCCACGCACATATTTACGATGAGCAGTTTGAGCCAGACCGTACCCAAATGCTGGAAAGAGCCCTGGCAACAGGCATTAAACAAATCTGGATGCCTAACTGCAACCATGAGACAATAGACGGCATGCTGGCCTTGGAGCAACAGTATCCCGGGTTATGTGTACCCATGATGGGCGTTCACCCCTGCTATATAAAAGAAGACTACGAGCAAGAACTGAACATTACCGAACAATGGCTGGCCAGAAGAAAGTTTGCCATGATAGGCGAAATAGGCATTGATTTCTACTGGGACTTGTCGTATGTACCCCAACAAGAAGAAGCATTTATTGCCCAGCTGCGCCTGGCTCAGAAATATAGTTTACCTATTTGTATCCATTCGCGTAATTCGAAAAACGGAGAGCTGAACGCCATTGTGCGTTGTATTGAACTGATTGAGCAATTTGGGTGGAGCGATTTGAGAGGAATTTTTCATTGTTTCTCTGGGAATCTGGAAGAAGCCCGCAGAGTAGTTAGCCTAAACTTTTTGTTAGGCATAGGCGGAGTTGCCACCTTTAAAAACGGGGGGATAGACAAAGTGTTGCCACACATAGGACTGGAGCATCTGGTACTGGAAACAGACTCGCCCTATCTGGCCCCTGTGCCGCACAGAGGCAAAAGAAACGAAGTGGCCTACCTGGCGTTGGTGGCCCAACGGATTGCCGAACTGAAGCAATTATCGTATAACGAAGTGGTTCATCAGACTACTGCCAATGCAATGAATTTAATAGAAAGAATTACACCAGAGCCTTGAACCTGAAACTTGTTTTTACAGGATTACTTTTTGCCGCTTTGTGGGCTTCTGCCTCTGCCGCTGCCAAGCTTGGTCTCCGTTCGGCTGAGCCACTGGTGCTTTTTCAGGTTCGGTTTCTTGCCGCTGGCATTTTAATGCTGGCTTACTCTTTTGTGGTGCAAAAAGACAGGCTACCCAAGGGTAAAGAATGGCGTGAGTTAACCATCTTCGGCTTGCTGAATGTAACACTTTATCTGAGTTTTTTTGTGCTAGGCATTAAAGAAGTAGCTGCGGGTTTGGGCAGTTTGTCCACGGCAACCAATCCGTTGTTTATCAGTATTCTTTCGGCGTTCTGGATTGGCCGGCAGGTAAAATGGGCCGAATGGACGGCCGTACTTATGGGGCTGGCAGGTGTTGCTGTGGCTGCTTATCCCCTGTTTCAGAAAAGCTACGCTTCTCCTTTAGGCTTGTTTTATCTGTTTCTGAGTATGCTCTCTTACTCTGTTGGCACTATTTATTATTCAAACATAGACTGGAAACTTTCTCGGACGGCCATTAATGGCTGGCAGGTATTTATAGGGGGTATTGTCATGCTGCCACTTACTTTTTTAATGCATAAAGAGCCAAACCATTTCGACCTCAACTTTACTTTGTCGGTTCTTTGGCTCACCTTGCCGGTTTCTGTATTGGCAGTGCAACTATGGCTTTATCTACTTAAAGCAGACGCCGTAAAAGCATCTATGTTTTTGTTTCTCTGCCCTATTTTCGGCTTTATTTATTCTTACTTTCTTCTGAACGAGCCCATCACCTATCATACCTTTTTGGGTACAGCCCTTGTAATAGCCGGTTTATACATTGGGCAGAGAGAAAAAACTAAATAAGGTTATTGCCAAGCACTTAACTTGTGCTATTTACAATAGCCTAGCTCTTCGCCTAATATCTCAAATGACCACCTTCTTTTGTCAATAAGGTAATTATTCTGTTTGTATGGCCAGTTTACACCGCCATCAGTACTGGCACGCAAATCATAACGCTGGCCAATTCTCAGCATATAAGTTTTGGCAACTCTTACATCTTTTGTAATTGTAGGCATATTAACCCATTGATTTTTGCCGGGTTCGCTAAACTGGGTTTTCATTTGAGACGGAATAGCGTTTTCATCTAGTTTCATGCCCTTTGGGCAGGTGATGTCAAACACAAGCTCTATAGCCTGCGGAACGGGTAAAGAACTCACATCCAGAACAAAGCTTTTGTTTTCGCAAATATTTAAACTGCCCGATTCGGCAATTGGTTTCTTGACGTCTCCTCCGTAAATATGATTGTGATTAAATAATCTAAGCCTGGCTTCTTCGGTTTCTTTTGGCAAATAATTGAATTGAAACGCGGCGGTATTGTTTAAGCTGATATAATATCCTGCAAAGGCAATACCTGTTTTGGCATTTACCAACTCGCAATAATAATACAGGTCTACGTCTTTAAAATTACTTTTGATGGTAACCGTAGGCCCCTGTTTACAAAGCCAGCGCGGCCAACCGTTTATCCAATAGGCAGCATAACCTATTTCTGCAGTACATTCTAACTTACCCGTGCCTGTATTTCTGTTAATTACTGAACTTCCCTCTACTTTCCAGACACCTGTGTCAGGGTTATAGCTTATTAATGGTATAATATCTCCTGCTTTTATTGCGGCTTTTGTGTCAGGATTTATGGTAGCGGGGTTCAGTTCAAATGTAACGGCAATGGGTTTTGAAAACGAGCTGGCTACCTCTTGTGTGCCTGAACTTGCCTCTATAACCGCAAAACCTGTCATTGTCGAAAAACTGAACGCATCTGTTAAGCTAGTATTGTTTTTGTCTACCGGGTTTCGGGCCAGACCATCTTCTGGCAGATAGGAAGAACCGGAACGGTTATCAAAATGATAAACCACCAAATCGATATCTCCGGCTATGGCTTGCTTCTGCTTGTTCAGAAAAGCTGTACCCTCTTTTACGGTTACAACTACATTTTCCTGTTTAGTTACGTTCTCAGACTTTAATATTGCCAATTGGGTGGTTGCTCCGTTTTTACCGGCCACTAACTTAAACTGATTAGCAGATACCCCGGCAGGCGGATTTGCCATACTAAAAAAACGAGGGCTAAAGAACTGATTACCGGCATCAGTAAAAGTAAACTCTTTAATGATTTTTGTATAGCCCTCTGCCTCTGCTACCACAGTAAATGAAACCGGCGATTGCGCTGACGGAGTAACATCAGGACTGACGGCCAGAAAAATAAGGCCTTCCTTATTTATTCTGAAGTTTTTTGTATTCAGGTTGGTAACTATCTTGTCGGCATCTTTACCGGCTATTGTAAGCCTGATGTCTTCAGGGAGTTTTCCGTTAGCGCTTGAAAACCTTATTTCAAGTTTAGACTTCTCAATCGGCTCTTTGAATAGCAACTGAAAGCCATCAAGCGGATTGTCGCAGGCACCCAGAACAAAACATTCAAGAAATATTGCAATCAGCAATCTATATGACATTTTAAGCTCCATAAAACGGCTATAAATGATTTTTTACTTTGGTAGAACTTTTAACCACTAAGCATGAGGGCCTATTATCCATTATTTGCTATTGAGAATGCCTTCATACGCATTGAATCAGTTAAGTCTGTATCTGAGACTAACTGAAAGCATCGGAAAATAACTATAATTTCTAACATTTTTCTCGATAAGGGCAATCTGGCTATCCAGGGTGGTAGACTCAAGAAAACCCTGAAAACCGGCTTTTATTTTAGGGCTGCCCATATAAAAACAACCTATATTAAAATTTACGCCTAATTTCTTCTTTGGTACTGGTTTGCCAAAACCAATACCTGCATAAGGCATTAAATTACTCCATTTAATATCTAAATCTACCTGCCCGAAATCTTCTGAGGCGATTTCGACACCACCCAAAAGAAGCCCGGTTGGCGAAGTAACCCTGACAAAATACTTTTGCCTTACACAATAGCCCAGGCCTGCTCTAAAAAAGAATTTTTCTTTCTTAAACGGATACCAGCTAAGCATACCGGTTAAAACGTTTCGATGTATATCCGGCTGAAAAAATACTGAAGACCCTTCCGGCAATTTCAGATCCAGCTCTCTTGTAAACCTGAAATAACTGAATCCGAGCTCGGCCAGTAAAACAACTTTTGAGGGAATCATTACTGATAGGTTCGTACCTGCGCCAAGGGTTGAAACATTTAAACCTACAACCGCTTGCCTGAAAGTCTGAACAATTGAAGTATCTTTTTGTGCTCCCTGACAACAACAAGGAAGCAAGCCACAAAAAAACAGGAAGGTATTTAGAAGAAAAGTCTTCATGATTACTCACTTATAGTTCAATGCAATTAAATCTCTGTAAGCCAATCAGTATAAATATACTTAAAAACTACAAGCGAAAAACAGTCTGTTTTTTCATTGAACCCATAAATCAGAAAAATGCAAGAAGTACCTGTTTAGTTTATATGATTTAATATTAAAAAATTGTTTCCTGGCTTTTATGGGGCAAAAGACAAGGCAAAATATTTCTAATGCAACAAAAAAAGCCCGGAAACGAAACATTTTCCGGGCTTTCAATTTTTTTACAATTCTACTTCAATTCATAACTAACCGTAAACAAAAAAACCATAATCAGAATATCCACCATTGGCACCAGGCTTACTTTAAAAGCAAAGTCGTAGTTTCTTTTAACAAATGCTATCCAGGAAACCACCTGGGTGGAAACAATTAAAATGGGTAAAGCAACGAGCGTTCCGAAAATCAACCATGCCGATTGGCTTGTTCCTGCATTGAATACATAGGGCGACATGATGGCGCCAAATGCTGCAGGAATGAGAATCACCAGCATACAAATGTTGGCAATTAAACTGCAAGTTTTCATACGGGTTAGTATTTAAAGGGTAAGAGACTAACCAAATATAAAATACTTTTTGTACAAATGCGAGCTTATTAATAAAAAAAAGCACAAAACCGATGATTTTGTGCTTTATATTGTATTACTGACGAATTATTACTTCGCAATTTCCATACTTACCTCGCGGGCATTGATGGTTTTGCCTTGCATACCGTCTAATACTTTTTTTACGTCTTGCTGAGGAACCTCAACAAAACTGAATTTGTCATAAATATCAATTTGACCAATGGCACGGCCTGCAATGCGGGCTTCTGACGTAATGGCACCTACAATATGGTTAGGGGCTACGTTATCTTTACGGCCTACGCTGATAAACAAGCGAACCATGTCTGTTCTGCCCGAACCACGGCTACCCGGGTCCTGACGTCTGTCACGGGGTTCAAAACGGCGTTCGGTTCCACGTTGCTGGTCTCTTCCGCCAAATTCGCGGCGTCCGGCATCTCTGCTGCCAAAGCTGCCTCTTGCGTCTTTTCTTTCAAATCTCGCGTCCTGAGTCCTTGGTTCTCGGTAGCTGTCAGAAAGTTGTGCATCAGAGAATTCGCTTTTTACGGCTCCAACCTGCATGTTAATCAAGGCAGCCATAATTTGTGCATCAGAATAGCCTTCTTCGCTCAATTCGCCTACTATATCTTCATAGAAATTGTCTACTCCGGCAAGAAGCGTTTCTCTTACCTGCTCAATGAATTTACGATGACGCGTCTTTACCAATTCATTGAATGTCGGTATTTTTCCTTGTTCAATTTTTACTTTAGTATAGTTTTCGATGTCACGCAGACGGTATTTATCACGGCCTGAAATAAGCATAAATGCTTTTCCGGTTTTACCGGCACGACCAGTACGGCCAATGCGGTGCACGTAATACTCAAGGTCTTGGGGTACATCAAAGTTAAAGACTGCATCTACACCAGAAACGTCAATACCACGAGCAGCTACGTCAGTAGCTACCAGTATCGTTGTTACACCCGCGCGAAATTTGCTCATAACCTGAGAACGCACCTGCTGGCGCATGTCTCCGTGCAAACCTTCAGCGGCGTAGCCACGTACCTGCAAATCGCTCACGATTTCATCCACTTTAGATTTCGTGTTGGCAAACACAAGCATCAGTTTCAAATCATGTACATCTATCAGGCGGGTCATTACCTCCATTTTAGCTTCTTTACGTACAGCAAAGAAAAACTGCTCAATGTTGGCGTTTGAAACCTCTTTCTTCAATGTTTTAATAATTTCAGGGTCTTTCTGAAAACGCTTAGTTATTGAAAGGATTTCGGGCGACATAGTAGCCGAAAACAACAGGGTTTGTCTTTCAGTCGGAGAAAAAGACAAGATTTTTTCAATATCTTCACGGAAACCCATATTAAGCATTTCATCGGCTTCATCAAGAATAGCCAGCTTAATATCGCTCAACACAAGTGTTTTGCGTTCAATGTGGTCCATAATACGGCCGGGCGTACCTACCACAATCTGAGAACCTTTTTTCAAGGCAAGGAATTGGCGCTCGTATGACTCACCACCATAAATCGCAGCTACGTTCAAGCCTTTTTTGTACTTGGCCAGTTTTTGAATCTGCTCTTTTACCTGCAGAGCCAACTCACGCGTTGGGCACATAATTAAAACCTGTGTGCTTCTGTCTGTTTCGTCAACTGCTTCTATGGCCGGTATACCAAAGGCTGCAGTTTTACCTGTACCTGTTTGCGCCTGGCCAATTACGTCGCCACCACGCATTACAACCGGAATAGCTGCTGACTGGATAGGGGTAGCGTACTCAAAACCTAATTCTTCAATCGCACGAAGAACATACTCCGAAAGCGGAAGCTCGGAAAATTTTACTGATTCCATTAAGGATAAAATGTTTTTTAAGTCGGAACCTACACTGCCGTTCTCACGCAAAACCGTGAATTGCCCCGAATGCCGAAAAATAATAAAGCGAACGATGAGAACCATCCGTTGCCTGCTCTGAAAGGAATTTGAAAGAAAGAGAAACTCTTTGTGTCGAAATTATATTTACGCAGAGGCCCAATCGGATGTGCCTTTTATAAAACTTTTGCAAAACTAATACTAACCATCCTATTTTGCAAGCATTGAGCCAAAATAATTGTATTTTTTCTAGAATAGTGACTTTCACCCCGCCTGAAAATCACTATTCCAATATCTAATATTATTAATCTAATTAATTGAGTTTTGTTATGGCCTGATAAACCAGCACTTTGAATTTATCTCCTAAATCGGCATAGCTGTTGGGTACCTTCTGTGTCATGATTAACCCGATAATCCCTTCCTTAGGGTCTACCCAATAAGTAGTGCCATAATACCCGCCCCAATCATAAGTACCCACCGATGGCGGAACCCTGGCAGCCTCTTTTTCAGTAGTTATGGCAAAACCCAGACCAAACTTTTTGTAACCCAGATTAATATCACCTATCTGGTTCTGGGTCATCATTCTCACAGTAACCGGGCTCAATAGCTGTACGCCGTTATACTTACCCCCATTAAGTACCATCTGTAGAAAAACTGCGTAATCAGTAACGGTAGATACCAGCCCTCCGCCTCCGGAATGATATGTACCCTTAGCTTTTGAATACTCGCCTACATTGGCAGGTGCTTTTATTACTTTTTTCTCTTTGTTTTCGGTATTCAATGTAGCAAGCCTGTTAAATTTTGACTCAGGCAAATAAAAATAGGTGTCGTTCATGCCCAGCGGTTTGAATATCCGCATACTCAGAAACTCATCAAAACTTACGCCAGAAACCACTTCTACCAGATACCCCAGCACATCTGTATTAAGGCCGTAAGTAAATTTTTCGCCCGGGTTATGTGCCAAAGGAAGCTTTGCCAACCTGTTGATAGCGTCTTTCAGGGTATTAAACGGGGTATCAACACCGCTTGGGATATTATTTTTTGCATAAATAGCCACAGCTTCTTTTGAGCCTATCATCGGATACCCGATGCCGGAGGTATGCGTCAGTAAATCGCGTATAGTAATTTCTCTCCTGGCAGGTGTTGTGGTATAGCTACTGTCTTTTTCATTGAACTTATCAAGTACAACCGGATTTTTGAACGACGGTATATATTTAGAGATGGGGTCATCGAGCAAGAACTTACCTTCTTCAAACAACATCATTACCGCTACGCTGGTAATTGCCTTGGTTTGAGAGGCAATACGGAAAATTGCATTTTTGTCCATTGCTTTTTTGGTGCTGATGTCGTCATATCCGTACGCTTTATGATAAACGGTTTTACCGTTACGCGCTACCAGTACCACAACACCGGCCATGTAAGACTTATCTACATACTCGTTAATCACTTTGTCCATACGCTGTAATCTGACAGTACTCATGCCCTGGCTTTCTGGTATGCCCGGGGTTAATGTCTGCGAAAAAACCAATTCATTAAACAGCACCAGCAATGCTAAAGAGCAGAAATATTTCATGTTGATAGAGGGTTTAAATAGATAATGTTTGTTCATACGCTTAGAAAAACAAATATAAAATTTCCTGCTGATTATTGTGCATGGGTAAGGTTCATTTTACACAGGCATTATATTACAGCAGGCCTGAAATTATTCAGCGAAATTGCCTTACATTTGAGTTATATATGTAAACCGATATGATTCACAAGTCTTTTTTTGAAACCGACCCAAAAAGGCGCAAAGTTTTCTTTCAGCAGTGGTTACCCGAGCAGCAGGCCGACGGCATAATAGCTCTTGTACATGGTTTGGGAGAACACAGCGGCCGTTACGAAAACGTGGCTGAATTCTTTACGGCGCATAATTACGGTGTAATAGCCGTTGATACATACGGGCACGGCCAAACCACCGGCAAAAGAGGCCATGCGGAATCAATGGAAGCATACATGCAGCAAATTGAGCGTTTACTGACGCTGTCCGCACAAACAGTACCTCAAAAACCCGTATTTCTTTATGGCCATAGTATGGGCGGAACCCTCGTACTCAACTATCTGTTCAGGTATCATCCGTCTATTGCGGGTGTTATTGCTACTTCGCCTGCTGTTAGGCCGGGTTTTGCCCCGCCCAAACTTCTGCTGGCAATCGGGCGTTTGGCCCGCATGGTAGCACCTTCATTCACTCAATCCAATTCACTTGATTTAAACTACCTGTCGCATGACCCCGGTGTTATGGCAGCGTATAAAGCCGACCCACTGGTGCATAATCAGGTTTCGGGTGTGGTAGGTCTTGGATTAATAGAATGGGGCGAATGGCTGTTGGGCAACGCCAGAGCTACCCCTGCCCCCCTGCTGTTGATACATGGCACCGAAGACAGGCTGACCAGCTACAGCGCAACCAAAGAACTGGCTTCGAAACTCTCGGGCGATGTTACCTTTAAAAGCTATGATAAACTGTACCATGAACTGCATAATGAATTTGAAAAATATGACATACTGAACGACCTCTTCAACTGGATAAAAGCGCGTTCATAAGTCAATAAACCCTATTAATAGTTGGCATAATTTTTTAACAATTAAACGTATATCAAACAAAACAGGTTAATCTATTTATTCAATAAATGAAACTTTCTATTAGTTGCCAGCTTGATTATGAAACAGAGCAGAACACCCCGCTTATTCTGATGCTTAGGCCACGCAGTGGCTCAGGTCAATGGATAATTAAGGAAGAATACCTGTTGCAGCCCTCTGTACCTGTAATTGAATATACAGACCTTTATGGCAACCTTTGCCAGAGAATATTTACACCAGATTCTAATTTTACCATTCGCACGTCGGCCATTGTAGAAGTAGCCGATTTTATTGACGTAGATTTTAATGCTAATTATGTTCCGGTGCAGTTATTGCCGGATGAAACACTGATTTACCTTTTACCAAGCCGCTATTGCGAGTCAGACAAAATGGGGCAAATGGCCGCATCAATTGTGCAAAATCAGGTAACCGGATACCAGCAGGCAGAGGCTATCAGACAATGGATAAACGAAAACATCAGGTATGAATATGGCCATAGCAATGCCTCTACCTCAGCCCAAAATACTGCCGAAACCCGCATAGGGGTTTGCAGAGACTTCTCTCATCTGGGCATTGCGCTTTGCCGCAGCCTGAATATCCCGGCACGCCTGGTGGTAGGCTATTTGTATGAGCTTAAACCTATGGACCTGCATGCCTGGTTTGAGGCCTACCTGGGGGGCAGGTGGTACACATTTGATGCCACACAAACCCAACCAAGAGGCAAAAGAGTGGTGTTAGCCTATGGCCGTGATGCCGCCGACGTGGCCATGGCCACACAGTTTGGCAGCATGGAACTAACCCAGATGCAGGTATCGGTAGAGCCTGCCTGAGAATTTGATTTTTAAACACCCATTAAATGTCTCAATTTAATATTTACAGTTCATCGGCGGGTTCCGGAAAAACCTTTACGCTCACCAAAGAATACCTTAAACTGGTGCTGGGCACCGAACGCCCGTTCTATTTTAAGCAGATATTAGCCATTACTTTTACGAATGATGCTGCAACAGAAATGAAAGACCGTATTCTGGATGCACTGAAAGAAATAGGCAATGAAGAACGATTGGCTGAGGGTGCCAGATACTGGCCGATGTTCAGAATGATTGTAGAAGAGACCGGCTTGCCTGAAGACGTAATACAAAAAAGAGCCAATACTGTTTTCAGGAATATTATTCAGGAATATTCAGATTTTGCCGTCAAAACCATCGATAGTTTCGTCAACCAACTGGTAAATGCCTTTACAGAAGAATTAGGCCTGCCCTACAACTACGAAATTGTACTGGATACCGATCGGGTAATGACCGAAGCAGCTGAACGCCTGATTGAAAAAGCAGGAAATGAAGAACACAGGGAGATTAGTGCGATTCTGGAAAATTTCATAAAAGATAAAGTTGGTGACGGGCAAAGCTGGAACTTTGTAACAGACGAGCTGGCTAAATTCGGCAATCACCTCATTAACGACCAGTATTACCCTCTACTGGTAAAGCTGGACGGACTTGAAAGCGCCGATTTCAACGAAATTTCAACTAATATTCATAATTATCTGAAATGGTTTGAGGACACCATCAGAGAATTGGCAATCAAGGCTATCCAACTGATAGAAGCACAGGGACTTTCTGTTGACGATTTTACACAGAAAGGCAAAGGGATAGGCGGATATTTTTATAATATGCGCGACGACTTTGCCAATGAATATTATACCAAAAAAGAAGGGTCACCCAATAGTTATCATTGGGCTGCTGTAAGAGACGACAAATGGTATAGCGCCAAAGGCACCCCCAAACCCACCCAGGCGGCTATAGACGGCATCAAAGAAGATTTGAGAAGCATCTTCTTCGAAATGCAGGATTTCAAAGATAATCATCTGAAAAAATACACGCTTTACAGCGTGCTTCGCCCCAATCTCAGAAAGCTGTCGCTTCTGAAAAAAATGAAAGATGAGTTTGACGAGGTTTTAACTGAGAAAAATCAGGTTTTTATAGCCGAGTTTAACCGGAAGATTCTTAGCATCATTCTGTCAGAGCCTGTTCCTTTTATTTATGAGCGCATTGGTGAAAAATACCTGCACCTGCTGATTGACGAGTTTCAGGATACGTCAGAAATGCAATTCTATAACCTGCTGCCACTTATTGAAAACTCATTGGCAGGTAATCATTTTAATCTGGTGGTGGGCGATGCCAAGCAGGCTATTTATCGCTGGCGCGGTGGTAAGATGGAACTGATTGTGCATTTGTTTAAAGGCAATATAAATGCATTGGTGCAGAATTCGCTGATACAGAAACATCAGGCTGAACAATTTATGTCTATTGGTAATTTCCTTACGCCTAAGGCGCTTAATACCAATTTCAGAAGCGCACAGGAAGTAATTGATTTCAATAACAGATTTTTTGAAGCCTCGCTTGAAAGATACTCAGCCGAGTTTCAGTTTTTGCCCAGTGTGTATGAAGATTTCAGACAAGAGAAACCCACAAGCTCGCCAAACGGCGGGCATATACAAATTGAATTTCTTGATTACGACAAAGAAGGAACAGTTATGCTTAACCGGGTGCTTGGGTTGGTTGAGCAGGTACAACAGCAAGGTTATAACGTGGGTGATATAGCCATCTTATGCCGCCGGAACCGTGAGTCATCTGCTGTGGCTGACTTTCTGACACAAGCCGGGTACCCGATTATCTCGCGTGACTCGCTTCTGCTTAAAAATTCACCCTATGTGCGTTTACTGATTGCTTTTATGAGGGTAATCAATCAGCCCAATAATCGTCTGGCAAAATCTGAAGCCGCGTATTTGTTTTACCAGACTATTCTGAATCAGATGCCGGACAGCGAAGCCACTTCTGAAATAAAGAACCTGGCTGAAACCAGCGACTCTACGGCCTTTTATGAAATCTTCAGCCGTTACGGTTATAAGCTCGACCCTACTAATATGATAAAAGCCGGAATCTATGAGCTTACTGAAAAGATTATTGATGCTTTTGATTTATTCAACCGTTCGCATCAGAAAAACTACCTGTTCAGGTTTTTAGATGTGGTGCTAAACTACAGCCTGAAAGAAAGCAATCACTTGCAGGATTTTCTGGTTTACTGGCAGGACAAAAAAGATAGTTCGGCGCTCTCTGTTAAATCACCGGCCGAAGAAAATGCCATTACCATCACAACCATTCACCGTTCCAAAGGGCTGGAATACCCGGTTGTAATTATCCCCTATGCGCAATGGTCCATGCGCCCGCAAAATCAGGCAGAGATATGGGCCGACTTAGAAACCCTTGAATACGAAGAACTATGGCATAAGTCAGAGACACAAAACGTAAAACTGATGTCGGCACCTGTTAAATTCAGCGAAAAACTGAAAATGACTGAACTGACAGAACAATATAATCAGGAGATGCAGGCCACTTTTCTTGAAAACCTGAATATGCTGTATGTAGCTTTTACCCGAGCGGCACATCAGTTATACGTTATCTCTCAGAAAAACTTTCAGGGGAAAATACAGGGTGTCGGAGAACTTGTGAAAGATTTTTTGCAGGTAGAAGGTGTATTTGATGCCGATTTGAACTTCTATGAAATCAACAAAGGTACTTTTATAAAAAAGCATGATAAAAAGCCTGCCGACTATAACACATTAGTACTGAAAAAAATAATCAGCGAAGACCGTAGCGACAGGCTCCGGTTAAGACGGTTATCAGAAAAGATTTTTGATACCGAAACACTTGACAAAACCAAAGACAGACACAACAAAGTTCGGTCTGCACTTGCCAAAGTAAAAAGCAAAAATGATATACCCAATGCGCTAAGAGAGTTAGCGTTTGAAGGGGTTATCAGCCTGAATGAATATAGTACGATTGAGAGTTCACTTCATAAAATAATGAATTTACCGCTGTTGGCGCCTCTTTTTGAAGAGGGATTAACAGTTGAAAACGAAAGAGAAATTTTATTACCCAATGGTGATATTAAACGTGCCGACCGTGTGGTTTTTATTGATACTAAAGTATTTGTTATCAGCTATAAAACCTACGGCAGCCATGAGCCCGCCAGAATAGAGAAAGACAGCAAAGATATCAGCTATCTGGGCAGGTTATATCAGCAAATGGGTTATCTTAACCCAAGCCTGCTGTTAGTATATCTCGAGTCGGCAGAGGTTTTACCTGTACCATTGTAATGGCAGATACCTGCCGGCAAATTGGGTAAATCAGGCCCCAAACAGGTTCTTGTTTATAAACTCATTTCTGAATTTCCCATCCGGGTCATAATGTGCCATCAGTTTTTTAAAGTCTGCCAGCCTGGCAATGCGCGATTGTAAGACTTCAGGAGATAAAGTAAACAATTTGCCCCAGTGCGGCCTTGCATTAAAAGGTGCCAGTTGTTGCTCTATTAAGGGTAAAAGACCCATAACGGCCTCTATTTCCTGTTTCCAGGTAAAATGGAAAATAGCACAAGCCTGATTATAACCCGGGCTTAGCCACAAATTGTCAGCAGCCATGGTACGAATCTCAGAAATAAACAAGTGCGGGGTTAATTGCTCATGCAGTTTTTCAATCGCCATCATGGCCTCATAACCATGCTCTAGAGGTACAAAGTATTCGGCCTGCAGTTCTTTTCCGCTGCTGGGTGTAAAACCCATTCTGAAATGAGGCATGCGCTCATACCAGGGGCCCTTTACCCCCATTTGTTCAGTACAATTTTCAGCAGAAAGGTCTTCCAGAGGGTGTATATTTTTTACAGATGCCCTGGCACCATAAAATTCGGGTTCAATTTTTACATCCTCATGTGCTTCGCAGCGGCTTTTAATCCATACCTGATTAATGTTTTTGTTGCGCCAGTCGGTAAAAAGGCTAACGCTGTATCCGCTCGCCATAATGGCCTCAAAGTTATTTTCCAGCACGGCCATAGGCAGGTTTTTGTAAACCAATTGTTTCATGCTGAAAGAAGGCTGCAATTGCAATGTAAGTTTGGTTACTACCCCCAATGCCCCTAAATTTACAATGGCGCCATTAAAAGCCTCATCTGTTTCTTTTGAAAGATTAACTACATTTCCACGTCCGTCAATAAATTCTATACCTGTAACAGACGTAGCCAGGTTACCGTTATTCAAACCAGATCCATGTGTTGCCGTTGCACAGGCACCTGCTACCGAAATATGTGGCAACGAGGCCAGGTTAAATAAAGCAAACCCGTTGTCATCAAGGTATTTACACAAGTCGCCATATTTAATTCCGCCCTCAACGGTTACGGTTGCATCTGCCTTATCTAAAGCCAGTATTTTGTTCAGCCCTGCAGAAGACACCTGATTTTCGTCACTATCAGCAATCGCATTAAAAGAATGCCTCGACCCCAAAACTCTCAGGTACTTTTGGGTATTTACAACTTTCTGCACTTCTTTTATAGTATCGGGGTTGTGCAGGTTATCGGTGCTGTAAGCTAAATTACCTGCCCAGTTAGTTCTGGCGTCGGCGTCCTGGCAGGCACTTAATTGCGTAATAACACTACCTGCTACCAGAGCCGAAGAGGTTTTCAGAAAGGTTCTTTTGTTCATAAAAAAGGGTATTGTACCGGCTGAATAAGCTTTACCGTCTTTAGGTGAAAGTTACCTAATTGCGCTGCAAATACAAACAAAAACCGCTGATAATTAATACAATAATACCCCCGCCCTAATGATTTAATTATCAATTTTTATACACACCAATAAGCCAGGCCACCGGTTCATGGCCACCGTAACTCGCAACCATAAACAGCAGGCATTCTTTTTATTAAATTTCAGTAAAGAACCTTGCATATTTCTATGTAAATATCAAATAATCAGTACATTTGTTTAGTCCTCACTTACAATTACTCGTTTTATGAGAAAGTCCATCGTCTACTGCAGTGTTATCATATCCATGTTTGGTTGCCGGTCAGAAAACTCAGACAATCAATTGGCCGATAGTTCTATTGCTTACCCTGATAGCGTAACTATTGCCAGGCCTATGGCAGATACCTTATGTTTTGAAGAAATAGTTGGAAAAGACGTAACAACCGTGAGGCTGATTATTGATGGCAATAGCGTAAACGGAAACATGGAATGGCTACCCTGGGAAAAAGACCGAGCCAGAGGCACCCTGAAAGGCCAGAAAAATGGCAACGAAATAATTGCTGACTACGACTACATGATTGAAGGCGTAAACCAGTTGGAAGAGAAAATTTTTGTTATTGATGGCGACAAACTACTGATAAAAAGCGGAGAACTGGAGGAGAAAAATGGCAAACTGGTAATGAAAGACCCAACCAAAGCCAGAATTGGCCAAACGCTTACTAAAAAAGCCTGTCAATAAAAAAGGGGTTGTTAAACCCCTGTAAATATCATCCAAACAAATCACTGCTTAGGTAGCGGTCGCCTCTGTCGCAACAAATAAATACAATCGTGCCGTTATCCAGTTCATTAGCCAGCTTTATGGCCGCTGAGGCTGCGCCGCCACTACTCATGCCTGCAAAAATCCCTTCGGTTTTGGCTAGTTTTCGGGCCATATCAGTTGCTTCGGCTTCTGATATATCCATGACTCTGTCAACACGTTTAGGGTCAAATATCTTGGGCAGATACGCCTCCGGCCATCTTCTGATACCCGGTATCGAAGAGTTTTCTGTAGGCTGGCAGCCCACAATCTGAATATCGGGGTTTACTTCTTTCAAGAACATTGAAGTACCCATTATAGTACCCGTAGTACCCATAGAACTCACAAAATGGGTGATTGTCTGCTCGGTGTCGCGCCAAATCTCCGGCCCGGTGGTTTTGTAATGCGCCAGATAATTGTCTGGGTTTGCAAACTGATTCAGCATCAGATACTGCCCCGTAGCAGCCTGGCTCTCGGCGTAGTCGCGGCATTTTTCTATGTTTTCAAGCAAAATTACTTTGGCGCCAAAGGCCTCCATGGTCAAGGTTCGCTCACGGGTAGAATTAGACGGCATCACCAATTCAATCTCCAGGTCATACAACCGGGCTATCATGGCCAACGCAATTCCGGTATTACCGCTGGTAGCTTCAATGAGTTTCATACCCGGTTTAATATCGCCTCTTTCTACTGCACTTCTAATCATGTTTAAAGCAGGCCTGTCTTTTACGCTACCTGCCGGGTTGTTACCCTCAAGCTTGCCGTAAATCTTTACATTTGGGTTAGGGTTCAGTTTTTTTAATTCTACTAATGGGGTATTCCCTACCAGGTCTATAATGCTTGCCATTTTAAAAACTTTAGTGTGCAGGTATGTTGTACTTATTGATTTTAATGTAGCTATACTTAAACTGTTTCGCGTTCTACTACCCTTATTTCAGGTTTATGATACACGGTTGAGTAAGCAGGCACAGTTTTGGTAAGCCATACGTTACCGCCTATAATTGAATGTTTGCCTATAACGGTGCTTCCGCCCAGAATAGTGGCCCCTGAGTAAATAACCACGTGGTCTTCAACGGTAGGGTGCCGCTTGGTGTTAATCATTGATTTATCGACACTCAATGCGCCCAAAGTAACACCCTGATACAACTTTACATGCTTGCCAATAATACTTGTTTCGCCTATAACCACACCAGTACCGTGGTCTATAAAGAAATGCGCATCAATCCGGGCACCCGGGTGAATATCAATCCCGGTCTTCGAGTGCGCATATTCTGTCAGTATTCGCGGCAACAGAGGTATGTCCAATAAATACAACTGATGCGCCAGCCTATAAAAAGAAATAGCATAAAAGCCCGGATAGGCACGCACTACTTCAAACTCGCTTTTAGCAGCCGGGTCTCCTTCCAGAATAGCCTGAATATCGGTTTTGAGGGTTTCGTATATCTGCGGAATACTCTCAAAAAACTGCTGAGCCCTCCATTCAGGGTTGCAATCTTTGCATTGATACGTTGACAGCAGAATGTTCCGCAGTTCTAGTTCAAGATTTTTAAATTGTATTTCAATTTCTTCTTCCGACCTGAAATACTCTTTGGTTTGCTCAGGAAAAAGCAGCCGGATTATCCGTAAGGCCCAGGCGGCAATATCTTTGGTTGGCGCTACCGGTTCAGTATTGCGGTGCTTGTCAAATATATGTTGAAGGAAAAACTTGTTCATATACAAGGGTTAAAAACCTGATTGATAGATTTATGAGTATCTGCATAACACCCAAATTATGGCTGCTGTTCCTGATACTAACGAAATTGGCAAAAAAAGCTTGAAAGTAAAAATAGGTTTTTTTTGATAATACGATGAAATATAACTTTCTGACTACGGTAGCCTGCACATAAAAAGGCAGTTTTCTGCCAATATGGCAGACTACGCCACGTTTATTGACGGTTGGAATACTAATTGTTATTGACACAACATTGGTTTAAAAACAACTAAAAATTATAGATAATTATGGTAGCTGAAAAAGGTACGATTTCGATTAACACCGAAAACATTTTTCCCATCATCAAAAAGTTTCTTTACTCCGACCACGAGATTTTCTTGCGTGAGTTGGTTTCTAATGCTGTTGACGCTACACAAAAGCTGAAAAAACTAGCCTCAATGGGTGAGTTCGACGGTGAATTAGGCGAATTGAAAGTAACGGTATCAATAGACAAAGAAGCCAAAACCATTACAATCTCCGACAAGGGTATTGGAATGAGCGCTGAGGAAATCAAGAAATACATTAACCAGATTGCGTTCTCAGGCGCTAAGGAGTTTTTAGAAAAATACAAAGATACTCAGGATACCAACCAGATTATCGGTCAGTTTGGTTTAGGTTTTTACTCGGCGTTCATGGTGGCTCAAAACGTAGAGATTATCACCAGGTCTTTCAGAGATGAGCCTGCAGCCCGTTGGATTTGCGACGGCAGCACTGAATTTGAAATTACCGAAGCCGATAAAGCCGAGCGTGGTACTGACATTATTTTACACGTGGCACAAGATTCGGAAGAGTTTCTTGAGAATCACAGAATCAGCCAGATTCTTGAAAAATATGCCAAGTTCCTGCCAGTTGAAATTGAGTTTGACGGTAAGGTTGTAAATAACCCGAATCCGATCTGGACAAAATCACCTTCTGAATTAACTGAAGAAGACTATAAAAATTTCTATAAAGAGCTGTACCCTTTCAGTGAAGACCCTCTTTTCTGGATTCATTTAAATGTAGACTATCCGTTCAACCTGACAGGGGTGTTATACTTCCCAAAAATCAAGAAAGACTTTCAGTTAAACCGTGAGAAAGTGCAGTTATACAGCCGCCAGGTATTTATTACTGATGATGTAAAAGACGTAGTGCCTGAATTCCTGCAAATGCTTCATGGCGTTATTGACTCACCGGACATCCCGCTGAACGTATCGCGCAGTTATTTACAGGCCGATGGCAACGTAAAGAAAATCAACTCGCACATTACCAAAAAAGTAGCCGATAAACTGCAGGAGCTGTTCCGAAATGACCGCCAGGGCTTTGAAGAGAAATGGGAAAGCGTGGGTATATTTGTTAAATACGGTATCATTTCAGACGATAAATTCTATGACAGAGCCAAAGAGTTTACACTTCTGAAAAATGCCGACAACCAGTATTTTACTTTAGATGAATACCGCGAAAAAGTACAGGCTAACCAAAGCGATAAAGATGGCAAAGCAGTATTTTTATATGCAAATGATGCCAACCAGCAGGACGCATTTATTGCCTCGGCCAAAAAACGCGGGTATGATGTTTTAATACTAGACTCACCGCTTGACGCACACTTTATCAATACGCTGGAATCGAAACTTGAAAAAGTAACTTTTAAACGAGTAGACTCTGACAGCATTGAAAAACTGATAGATAAAGGCCTTAACGTAGAAAGCGTATTAAATGAAGACGAGAAAAAACAGGTAGAAGAATTGTTTAAGGGTATAGTTGGCACTAATACGGTTCAGTTAGAGTCTCTTCCAACCGACGAAATGCCAGTAACTATTATTCAACCTGAGTTTATGCGTCGCTGGAAAGATATGTCACGCGTGAGCGGCCAGAACGATATGTTTGGCATGATGCCTATGGGTGTAAATGTGGTTGTAAATACCAACCATAACCTGATCGATAAATTGCTGAAAACACAAGATGAAGAAGGCAAAAAACAATTGGCTAAACAATTGTATGACCTGGCGCTACTGGCACAAGGTATGTTGTCTGGCAGTGATTTAACCAGATTTGTTGAAAGAACTGTTTCAGCGCTTTAAAATTACTTTGTATATAAAAAATGCCTCATGGGAAACTTCCTGTGAGGCATTTTTTATTTCGCTATCTATTATACTAGTTCCTTTGTTTCCTGTTCTTTTGTTTCCTTTAATATTTTATGGTAGTAATTTTCATACTTGGGTACAATGTTCGAGATGTCAAATTCCTGCGCATGTGCCAGTGCATTGGCCTTGAAACGAGGCAGGTTTTCGTCTTGCAGAATAAACAAAGCATTGCGCACCATGTCTTCAATATCACCTACATTGCTCAAAAACCCGGTTACACCATGCACATTCAGCTCAGGCAAACCACCAGTGTTGGTAGATATAACAGGCACTTCGCAAGCCATTGCTTCTAAGGCGGCTAAGCCAAAGCTCTCTTTTTCAGAGGGCATCAGAAATAAATCGGCTACAGACAGCACCTCTTCAATGGCATCAAGCTTACCCACAAAACGAACGTCTTCACCCAGCCCCAGATCGCGGCTCAATTGTTCCATAGCAGCACGTTCGGGGCCATCACCCACCAGCACCAGCTTGCATGGGGTAAGCACTTTTAGCCTGGCAAAAACTTTTATTATATCGTCAATCCGCTTTACTCTTCTGAAATTAGAGGTATGGACCAACAGTTTTTCGTCGTTCGGGCAAATAATGCGTTTAAAATGCTCTTTTTTCTGTTTCTTGAATCGCTCCAAATCTACAAAATTCGGAATCACCTCAATTTCTTTTCTGACACGGAAAGTGCTGTATGTCTCCTTTTGCAGGTCGGCTGAAACCGTCGTAACACCGTCCGACTCATTAATGCTGAAAGTAACCACCGGCGCCAGTGTGGCGTCTTTACCTACAATGGTAATATCAGTACCATGCAGGGTGGTGATAACCGGCACATTTATACCCTGGCATTTTAAAATCTGCTTGGCCAGAAAAGCCGAGGTAGCATGCGGAATTGCATAATGCACATGCAGAATATCCAGTTTTTCGTATTTCACAACGTCAACCATTTTTCCGGCCAGGGCCGACTCATAAGGCGGATACTGGAAGAGCGGGTAACTGGCAATGTTTACTTCGTGGTAAAAAATATTCTCATTGAAGAAATCCAGTCTGGCTGGCTGCGTATAAGTAATAAAGTGTACCTGATGACCATTTTTTGCAAGCGCTTTGCCTAGTTCTGTGGCAACAACACCACTGCCCCCAAAGGTAGGATAACAAACAATTCCGATTTTCATAGATGCGGTTTAAATCCGTTTTTTTAGTACAACAATTTTTTTCAAAAAAAATCCCAAATACGCGTATTAAGTATTTGTGATTTTCGAAAGTATAGAAGTTCTTTCAAACTATTTTAGTATTTTTGAGAAAATGAACAAATCTGAGCTTCTGAAAACTATAGCCGCTTTTTTCCGACTGGTTCGTTTAAACAACCTGCTTATTATTGTGCTTACACAATATATGGCCAGAATTTTTTTAGTTGGGCCAAAAGCAGACTGGCAGAGCTACATTTTTGAATTGAAGCACTTTCTGCTGGTTTTTGCTACTGTTTGCATTGCAGCAGCCGGATACATTATTAACGATTATTTTGATATTAAAATAGACCTGGTAAACAAACCTCGTGAGGTAATAATCGGTAAAATCATTAGACGGCGCCGGGCTATCCTCAGCCATCAGATACTTAATTTCATAGGCATAGCCATCGGTCTTTTTTTAGGCTTAAAAGTTTTCCTGATTAACGTTTTTGCGGTTTCGGCACTCTGGTTTTATTCAGAGAGATTCAAACGGCAGGCTTTTATCGGCAATTTTCTGGTGGCATTTCTCACTGCTTTCTCGCTCATAGTATTGGCGGTTTATTACAAGCAAAACGAAATGCTGGTTAACATCTACGCACTGTTTGCTTTTTCTATTTCTTTAATTCGTGAAATAATCAAAGACATGGAAGACATCAGGGGAGACGCCCGCTACGGATGCCGTACCCTGCCTATTATATGGGGTATCAGACGCACCAAAATACTGCTTTATATATTTATTGTAGGCTTTGTGTCTATTCTGTTTTTTATGGCATATAGCCTTCATAATCAATACCTGATTATGATTTTCAGCGGGTCAATCATTGTTTTCACCTGGTTGATAAATAAACTCTACTGGGCCGACCGCAAGAAAGATTTTACACTGCTAAGCAGAATTTGCAAAATTATTATGATGGGCGGCATAGCCAGTATGATATTTGTCTGACAACAGAAGCAGCCCAGACTTGATACAACAGAACACTTATGGACAGAAAAAAAAATATTGAACGCATTAAAAACGAAGAGTTTGACATCTGTATTATTGGCGGTGGTGCCAGTGGCGCCGGTTGTGCCCTCGATGCGGCTCTGAGGGGCTTTAAAGTAGCATTGATAGAAAAGAACGATTTTGCCGCTGAGACCTCCTCCAAGTCTACCAAACTGATACACGGCGGCGTAAGGTATTTAGAGCAGGCTTTTAAGAATCTGGATTTCGGACAGTTAAGGCAGGTGCGCCACGGATTGGAAGAGCGCCATATAGTTATAAAAAATGCACCGCATCTGGCTCATCCGCTGGCTTTGATTACCCCCGTTTTCAGCTGGCTGGAAGGTATGTATTTTACTATTGGTTTAACCCTATACGGTTTTTTTGCAAAGAATGATACGCTTCCTAAAGCCAAATGGCTAAGTAAAAAAGAAACGTTCGAGCGAATGCCCACCCTTACCCCACGGCTGCATAGTTCTGTTATGTATTATGACGGACAACTGGATGACGCCAGATATTGCCTGGCATTGGCTCACAGCGCCGACTTACAGGGTGCTGCCATTGTGAACCACGCCGAGGTAATTAGCTTCGGAAAGGACGCCACTGGTAAATTAAGGTCGGCAGTTGTTAAGGACACATTGACTGATACAACATTCAGTATTCAATCTAAGCTGTTTATTAACTGCACAGGCCCGTTTGCAGACAGTATCAGGCTTTTGGCGAACCCTGCCGTTGAAAAACGACTGCGCCCAAGCAAAGGAGTACACATAATGCTGCCGGCTGATGTACTGAAAAGCAAAGATGCCATGCTGATACCCAAAACCAAAGATGGCCGTGTGGTGTTTGTGATTCCGTTTGAAGGCGATGTAATGGTAGGAACAACCGATGATGAATACCGTGATATTGACAACGAACCCATTCTGATAAGCCGTGAGGTTGATTTTCTGCTTGAAACCCTGGAGCCATATCTGGCTAAAGTACCCGATCGTTCAGCCATTAAATCAGGTTTTGGCGGATTACGCCCGCTGATAGCTTCATCAGGCTCTAAAGCCACAAAAAAACTGGTGCGTGACCACGAAGTAGAACACGATGCAACGTCTAACCTGCTGAGCCTGCTTGGTGGTAAATGGACGACCTACCGACTAATGGCCAAGGATACCATAGATGATGCCTGCCAGCTTCTGGAAACCGACATACCATGTTCTACCGACCA
This sequence comes from Emticicia fluvialis, assembly GCF_024793945.1. Taxonomy (NCBI): domain Bacteria; kingdom Pseudomonadati; phylum Bacteroidota; class Cytophagia; order Cytophagales; family Leadbetterellaceae; genus Emticicia; species Emticicia fluvialis. The sequence goes on along the minus strand of NZ_JANUSD010000002.1, from coordinate 378,666 downwards.
GCACTATCTGGTGGGTGGAGAGAAATATGAATTTGAGTACTGGCAAAGCATACAGAAGGTACATGGCCTTGCCGAAGACATCTGCCAGCATCTGGTTAAAAAATACGGTACACTGGCTGCAGAAGTTTTAAAATATGCTCCCAAAGAAAGAATCCACCCCGATTATCCGTTTATTAAGGCAGAGGTATTGTATGCCGTGCAGGCAGAAATGGCTTGCACCCTGCGCGATTTCTTTGCGAGAAGAACAAGGCTGGAACTGCTCGACTGGAAAACCACCTATTACCTAACCCCTGTTGTTGCCGACCTGATGGCAGAACCAATGGGATGGACGGAGCTTCAAAAGCAGGCCGAGGTAAATAATTATCGCCAGTTATTAAGCGGTTTTATGCAGCATGCCGGCATCACTACCTGATAGCAAACCTCATTGCAAACCAAGTTTTAGCCACTCAATGAAAAAAAAGCTGTTAGTAATCATTCCCTGCTATAATGAGGAGGCCTCAATTGCGCAACTGCTAACAGAGCTGACACATTTACAATTGCCTTATGAAATTAATATAGCTGTGGTAAATGACTGCTCAACCGATAACACACTGAGCGTTGCCAGGCAATTTGATGTTAAAATTTTAAATCTGCCTGTTAATCTGGGCATTGGCGGTGCGGTACAAACGGGTTATAAGTATGCCAATAGAAATGGCTACGAACTGGCAGTGCAGATGGACGGCGATGGGCAGCACCCCGCAGCAGAGTTACCTAAACTGCTTAAACATCAGGAACAAACCCGGGCAAATATTGTAATAGGCTCCAGATTCTTATTAAAACAGGGCTTTCAGTCGTCTGCACTAAGAAGGAGTGGAATCACCTATTTTTACAGGCTCAACCTATTGCTAACTGGTAAGCGCATTGTAGATATTACCTCCGGTTTCCGGTTGTTTGATAAACAAGCCATAGCATTTGCCGCCGGGAATTATCCAGACGAATACCCTGAGCCTGAATCATTGGTTATGTTTGCCAAAGCCGGGCTACATATTGAAGAAATACCAGTGGTAATGAAAAACAGACAAGGTGGCCAGTCTTCTATTCGGTCACTTTCAAGTATTTACTACATGATTAAAGTTACGCTGGCTATGTTTTTTGCTTATATAAGAAAATAGCCATTACAACTGGCGAAAAAAGAAAACCCTGATATCAGCTTCAGTATTTTTAATAACAGGTTTCAATAACATAAGCGCATTACTGATTGCAAATGCTTTTGCCTTGCTTATCTGATTATCTGCCAAAATGCGTTCTTTAATGCTCGAAAAATCTAAAGTTTCCAGTCTGAAATCCTGAAGCAGCCTGAAGCCATATTTGTCGAAATAAGCGGTCAGATTTACGGGGTTAAAATAATTGATATGCGGGCTATGAAAACTAAACTGCCACAGGCGCTCCAGGTATGATTCTACTTTCAGATAATAAAGCGCTTTGGCAACCCGATAAAAGAACCCGTTACTCATTGGGATATTGACAATCAGAACTCCGTCTTTTTTCAGGTCTTTCTTAATGCTCAGCAACAGGCTTTCTAAATCAGTAATATGCTCAAAAACGTCGTTAAATATGATAAAATCATAGCCTGCCGATGAATCTTTAGCTACATCAGGATAAAAACCATGCACAACTTTCAGGTTGTTTTGCTGGTAGTAGGTTGTAAACTTGGTTTCCGGTTCAATGCCCATACAATCAATGCCATTGGCTTTGCAAACTTCCAGCCACCAGCCATTGCCGCTGCCAATTTCAAGTCCGCTAATAGCTGCCTCGTTTTTAAAGTAATTATCTTTCAGCTCTTTTATAATCAGTTGAAAGTTATGTAATCGTAGTTGCTTCAAGCCTATCTCACGGTTATCCTCTTCAAGACTAGACCTGAACGATAAATCAAAATCGGCATCAGACGAATACAAATCACATACACTGCAATGGTATACGTTATGTCTCAATTCAAATTTTAAATCCTGCTTATTTCCACACACAATGCATGTAGCCTGGTTCATCTATTTACCGGTTTATTTCATTCTTTTTAATTTCGGCCATTTTCAGGTTATTTTTTGCCAGTTCAAAATTGGGACTTAAATCAACTGCCTTTTGCAAATAAGGGATGGCCTTGTCATATTCTTTTAATACATTATAGGCCGAACCTATATTATTATAAGCCTCGGGGTAATCTGGCCTCAGTTTTATAGCCTCTGTTGCTATTTTTATACTCTGCCGTAATTCTCCGGCCAAATAATAATTAAAGCTTAAACTCAGGTATTTTTCGGGGCTTGGGTCTAACCTGATGCGCTCCATTTCATAGCTAAGCCTGCTTTGGTGTCTGGCTGATGAGGCTTTAAAAACCAATGCCTCTGCATTACCTGGCACGCGCTTTAAAGTTTCGTCAGCAAGTTCATGCAGTTTTTCATAGTGCTGCTGGCGGTCATGTATACGCATAAGTAACTCAGAAGCAGGAATATACCCGGGAGCAATTTTGGTGGTGTTTAATAAAGCCTGAATGGCCTCCGGGTATCGGCCCTGATTAAACAGGAACCTGGCATAATAATACCATGAATCAGCATTTTTGTTATTAAAAAGCAAGGCATTTTTAAAGTAAGATTCAGCTATGGCGCTATCACCCTGCGCTTCTTTTAGCACCCCCATATTTATATGCAGGGTATAATAACCAGGTGTTAGAACCAGGGCTTTGTTGAAATATTTTTCAGCTGTTTCAAAATCATTTTTGCCCATTTTAGAAATACCGTAGTTCATCAGCCCACGCGCATTTTCAGGGCTTTTAATGGTCACATCATACCACAGGCTTTCTTCAGTATGCCACACTTTATTTCTCTGGTAAGTGCCAGCGCCATAGCATAGCAGCACCACTGCAAAAATTGCAATGGCAGCAACGGCATGCTTTTTAAAAAAGTTTTTATAAGGCATCAGAAATAAAGCCATTGCCCAAACCACGCTCATAACCAAACCCACAAAAGGAAAAAACATCCGGTGGTCGTTCATTACTTCACCCAGCGGAATTACACTCGAAGATGGCACCAGCGCCAGAAAAAACCATATAATACCAAAGCTGATTGGCCTTGTTCTGGCATTTTTTGAACACCATATTGCCAGCACCAGCATAACAGCTAAAAATACTATCCCTGCAAAAAAACGGATATCCCAGATACTGGTTAATACTTTCCAGTCGGTATCGGCATTCAGGTGAACAGGCAGAAACAATGAACTAAAATAATAAGCAATTACAAAAGGCTGCGTAATTAGGTAATGCCATGCAGAGGTGCCTCCGGCCTCCCAGGTTTTAGGTGTCAATCTGTCTATCCACCCATATAGCAAAGCACAAACAACAAAGGCAGGTAGGGTTCTGGCAACGGCATTCAGTATTTGTCTGAAATGCTTTACTCTGAAAAAATCTGTCAGGCTAAGATTCTTTTCGAACAAAATGACATAAAAAAACAAAATAGGCGCAAACATAACAGCCGTAGGTTTGGCTAAAGCACCTATTGCAACAGGTATAAGATAAAGGAAAGTTCTTCGGCAAAACCCCGAACGCGCATACATCACAAAAGCCAACACCACAAAAAATGTTGACAGGGTATCTGAGCGGGCTATCACATAGTTGACCGTCTCGGCCATAGCAGGGTGCAGCAAATACCAGGCTACGGCAGCAAGAGCAATGAAATAATTATAACCGCTTTGAAATGAAACATCGAATAACTTCTTAAAAAGCAGGAGCATCAGCCAGCCCTGAACCAGAAATATAATAAACGTAAACAAATGAAAATAGAAAAGATTATAGCCGTTGCCCAGCCAGTAATCTATGGCAAGAGACGTGGTAACAACAGGACGATAGGCCTGATTAGCCGGGAGTGTACTGAAAGTAGTGGCATCTTTAAAAAAAAGCGAAATATTTTTGAGGCTTCTGATGTACAGGTTATTAACAACCGTGTGGGAGTCATCAAAATGAAATGCATTATAAAAATGATTGCTGTAAACAATACAGGTAACCAAAACAACTAAAGCGAAATAATGCCAGGGTAAGTTAAAGTACCTTTTCATTTAAGACAATTTAATAGTTATGGCATGCAGCGGGAAGATTGAACACCCCGCTGCAATGGATTTACAGTTTAATGACTGACTGCATGTTCCACCAGATAAAAGCATAAATATCTGCCATTTGCTCAATATTTTTGGCTGTATTGCTTGCCCCATGACCCGAGTTGGTATCAATTCTGATTAACAACGGGTTAGTGGTGCTTTTGCCTGCTTTTGCCTGTAACATGGCTGCATATTTAAAAGAGTGTGCAGGTACTACGCGGTCGTCATGGTCGGCAGTGGTAATGAGCGTAGCCGGATAGTTTACACCCGACTTGATATTATGCAATGGTGAGTAAGCATATAAGACCTTGAACTCATCAGCGTTGTCAGACGAACCATAATCGGCAATCCAGTTCCAGCCGATGGTAAATTTCTGAAAACGGAGCATGTCCATCACCCCTACCTGCGGAATAGCAACTTTGGCCAATTCGGGTCTCTGGTTAATTACCGCCCCTACCAGAAGCCCGCCGTTTGAGCCACCCCTTAAAGCCAGGCGGGCATTATCGCAATATTTCTGTGCTATCAGGTATTCACCGGCGGCTATAAAATCATCAAATACATTTTGTTTTTTCAGTTTCATGCCCTGCTCATGCCATTTTTCGCCATATTCACTGCCGCCGCGTAAGTTAGCCTGTGCATATACGCCTCCCTGTTCCAGAAACGGAATTAGCAACGGACTAAAAGCGGGGTTCAGACTAATGTTAAAGCCTCCGTATCCATACAGCAACGTAGGGTTTTGTCCGTTCAGTTTAATTCCCTTCTTATAAACAATAAACATTGGCACTTGGGTACCATCTTTACTGGTATAAAATACCTGTTTGGTTTCAAAATCAGTGGCTTTAAAATCAACTTCAGGCGCCCGGAACACAGCGCTTTGCCTGGTGCCCAGATTATAACTGAAAATAGTTGACGGATAATTGAAAGAAGTAAAAGTATAAAACACTTCTTTGTCGTCAGCATTGCCACCAAAGCCGGAGGCAGTTCCAAGCCCTGGCAATTTAATTTCGTTTTCAAGTTTACCTTTTACATCACATACATAAGCGCGGGTGGTTACGTCTTTCATGTAGGTAAGAAACAGCTTTCCACCTGCAACACTTGCCGACTGCAGCGGTTCTGCTTTTTCTGCCACTACCGATTTCCAGATGCCATTAGCGGTATCAAAACTCTCTATTTTTTCGTTTTTGGCGTCTTTATTCGTTTGTATCAGCAATGTTTTACCCACGTTTTCAATTACGCTATACGAGAAATCGGTTACCTCTGCCACCACCGGTTTGAACGACTTTGAGCCGGATTCTTTATAAAACAACGCATTGCCGTCTTTTCCTTTGCCTCTGTCGCTTACATACAATACTGCATACAATTCATCTTCGGTAGTACTTACGGTATGAAAACGCTGCGGATTGGCCTTATCTTCAAATACCAGTTCATCGGCATCCTGGGTTGTGCCAATTTTATGATAAAACACCTGATGATTCTCATTTTTAGCAGCCAGTGCGCTGCCGTCCGGTTTCGGGTACCTGCTGTAGTAAAAACCATTACCCTGCCAGGCAATGCCAGACACTTTTACCCATTCTACTCTATCGGCAAGATTCTGCTTGCTGCTAACGTCCATGATGAAGATATCCTGCCAGTCTGACCCACCCTTAGACAAAGCATAAGCTGCATACCTGCCGTCTTTAGAAAGTGTAAATTGTGCCAGCCGGGTTGTGCCGTCTTTTGATAAACTGTTGGGGTCAAGCACTACTTCCGGCACACCGTTTAATCCTTTTTGCCGGTATAAAACCGATTGATTCTGCAGCCCGTCGTTCTTATAAAAGTAGTACCATTCGCCTTTACGGCTGGGTGCCGAATACTTGGCATAATTATAGATTTTCTCTAATCTTTTCTTGATTCCCTCCCGATAGGGTATCTTCTCAAGGTACGAGAACGCTAATTGATTTTGTTGTTTTACCCATTCAGCAGTTTCAGCAGACCGGTCGTCTTCCAGCCATCGGTAAGGGTCTTCTACAATTGTGCCGTGATAATTATCTTTTTGGTCAACTGTATGAGTTAACGGGTAGTTTAATTGTGCCATTACAAAACAAGGAAAAATGAAAAAAATAGCGGTTAGTATCTGGTTTGGTTTATTCATAGTAAGAGATGATTTTTAAACTACAAAGTAAAGAATATTCTGCCAATTACCATTCTTCAGGCCATATTCAGGACACACAAAAAGCCTTAAAAGCCAGCCATTTTCTGGCAAGACCTGAAATTTTATGATTGCGTTGCAATGGGCTCACAATCTTTTTTAAAAATTGCTGGGCAGAGGGCATAAAAATGATCCCGGTCATTGGTAAGAAAGAGTTGGAGAATGACCAGGTTTACATTCAAATTAAGAAAGAATCACCTTATAAACAATAATGAACCGGTATCAAAAAGCCCGTTCAATTTGTTTTTTCTTATTCCAGGGAGCAGTTGTCTGGCGTGAGAGGTCATATAAAAACCATAAAACAACAGCCAGAAATACTAGAAATATTATTCTGAAGATAAGGCGATTACGATTACCCGAAGTATTATTTTTCATTTCATTCATTAAAAAATCAAACTAAGCTTTGGCTATAGTGCCCGGCGACCAATAAAACAAAAATCTGCCGCTTTTGTTCGAAATCTCATTCCAATTTACGTCTTCAAATTCAATGGCTACTACGCCGGCCTTTTCCATAGACCCGCCTATATCGGCACGGGTAAGGTATTCGGCAAAAAATGTAATATCTGGATTATGCCCGAATATAGCCACCGATTTAACTTTCTCGTCTAAATTATTGACAGCAGCCAGATAAGCCCTTGCGCCTCCGCCGTAAATGGCCTCATCCAGTTTAATTTCATCAGCATCTACATGTAGTTGCTCGGCAAAAATCTTGGCTGTAGACTTACAACGGTCAGCTTCACTGCTTATCAGAAGTTCAATTTTTATGTTATTTTCTGCCAGATGCTTACCCATACGGGCGGCTTCGATGATACCATGTGAAGTAAGGATACGGTCAAAATCCCGGAACATCGGGGTATTACCTCCTTCTTCAGCAGTGGCGTGTCGAACCAAATAAAGCAGTTTCTTCATATTTTCCATGGTTTTGGCACGAATATACAAGCATTATCAGAAAAAAAATTAATTTTTTCTGAATAATTCATAAAAAATAATGTGGCGCATTTGTCGCAATATTAAATAATAAAAATCATTATTTGCAGGCACTTACAGTATCCACAAAAAATTATATTTGTACCTTATATAAATAAAACGTTACAGGCATTTTTATGATAGATTACAACCCCCGCAACTGGTGGAAGTTTATTTTTTACTTCCATAAGGCCGATACCTTCAGGAAACTCCTGCCTGCAATGATGGGGCTGGCAGCCTATACAGCCGCTTTTGCGTATCTGGAAAACAACATTCTACATTATACGCCAATCAAAAATCCGCTTACTATTCATTCTCTGGTTGGTTTCGTTTTATCGTTATTACTGGTTTTCAGAACCAATACTGCCTATGACCGCTGGTGGGAAGGGAGAAAAATATGGGGATCTTTTACCAATAACTCGAGAAACTTTGCCCTAAAACTGGCAACCTTATTGCCGGAAAAACATCCGTCGAGAGAAACACTCAGAATTTTAATTGGTAACTATGTACATACCGTGAAAGACCACCTGAGGGGCCGGGTAAACCTTGAACATCTGGAATTTACAGAAAAATACAACAGAGAATACTATAAAGACTTTAAACACATACCCAACCGTATAGCCCGGGCCATTTATACAGAAATTTACCAGTTGCATAGCGAAGGTGTGTTTAATGCCGAACTATTACTATCATTGAACAATGAGTTATCGTCCTTTACGGATAACCTTGGAGCTTGCGAGCGAATTAAAAATACGCCTATTCCGGTTTCTTATAATATTTTTATCAAGAAAATTATCTTTATTTACGTGTTCACTATGCCATTTACGGCAGTGCTTGAGTTCAAGTTCTGGTCAATACCTATTGTTACCCTGGTGTTTTATGCATTTGCCGGCATAGAAATTATGGCAGAAGAAATTGAAGAGCCATTTGGTACAGACGCCAACGACCTGGGGCTTGATTCCATCGTGAAAAACATCAAGGGCAACCTGGCTGAGATTTTGTAATCTTACACATTTGCAGATTAAAATTTTATGCTCAAAACAAAAACCGCAACGATTCGTTAGTAAAATACGTCAATATCAAAAGAACGCTAAATAATAATTTATATGAAGTTTTCTCCTGCCAAATTTCTAATTCTGGGTCTGTTTCTTACTGCAAGCGTATGGTCGTGTAAAGTAGAAAACAACCCTACGCCTTCTACAACGGGCAGCAACGGTAATTCAACAGACCAAACCAATAACACAGTTAATGAATGGATCTATGATAGTATGAAATATTATTATCTGTGGACAGACCAAATGCCAGCCAAAACTGCTACCAACCTTACGCTTACACCAGATAAGTATTTTGAAACTATTTTGAACGACTACCCAAATACTGACAGGTTTTCGTGGATTCAGGAAGACGTAGACGCACTTACAGCGTCATTGAATGGTATCAACAAGGTTTTTGGTATGAGTTACTACATTTACTATCTTGATAATACCCAGACAACCGTAGGTTTCTTTATCAATTATGTGGTGAAAGGTAGCCCAGCAGAAAAAGCAGGACTGAAAAGAGGAGATATTATTTTAAGTGTAAACGGAACCCAGCTGGATAAAAACAATTACGATGCGCTAAGAAACCTTGAAACGGCCTCTTTCGGACTGGGAACAATAAGCAATGGCGCAGTTGTTTCTAACGGTGTTACTACCACCCAGATAACTAAAGTTGAAATACAAGACAACCCTGTTCATTACTGGAAAGTAATTGAAAAAGGAAATAAAAAAATCGGTTATCTGGTTTACCGTCAGTTTATCAGCTCTTTTGATGCTAACCTGAGACAGGTATTTTCTGAGTTTAAAAGCAAAGGCGTAAATGAGTTGGTGCTTGATTTAAGGGTAAACGGAGGCGGTTACATTTCATCGGCCGATGTGTTGTCTTCGCTGATTGTGAAGAACCTAAACACAGATAACGTAATTCATTATGACCAGTGGAATGCCAATGTCACCGCTAAGTATCCTTTGTATTCAACGCCTTCAAAATTCAGAAACGAACCCAACAATTTAGGCACATTGAACCGCCTGTTTGTGCTTACCTCAACCGGTACTGCATCTGCGAGCGAACTGGTAATCAACGGTCTGAGGCCTTACATGGATGTGGTATTGATAGGAGACCATACCTATGGCAAAAACGTTGGCTCTGTAACCCTGCAGGATGACAGAAACCCCAAACGCTGGAAATGGGGCATGCAACCCATAGTTTTGAAAACCTTTAACTCAAAAGGCGAATCTAATTATGGTACAAAAAATGGTTTTACACCAGACTACTCAGTAAAAGACCTGTCGCCGTTTAAGGTTTGGGGCGATGAGTCTGACCCTTTGCTTGGCAAAGCCATTGAGTTAATTACGGGTCAGGTTGCCAAAACTGATGCCTCGCCTAATGCCAGAAAATCAATCCTCGACATGGGTGAACCTTTGAAGGTAAACGTTTCAGAAAACCCATACCAGAACATAAAAGATATGTTTATTACAATGCCTAAATAAACCTCAGGTATTGTTTTTGAAACAGGCGGTGGGTTCTCTCCTACCGCCTGTTTTTTTATAGGCCAAGTTGATTTTGTTCAGGCCAATTTAACCGCAGCTGTACCCTCAGGACAGTGAAAAACCACACAAAAAAATGCCCCTGGTTATTACCAGAGGCACTCATTGTTAATTGTTTATATCTTTATTGTTATCTTACATCAAAAGTACCACGCCCAATGCTGAATCCTTCTGAGTATAATTCTACAGTATATTTGCCTTTTTCGTAAGCGCTACCGCGAGAATAAACGAAGTCTACATTCTGCCCTGTGTTATCATACATAACCGTTTGTTTAGAAGTATAAACGGTCTCATTGCCACCAAATGTAAACGTGCCCGAGCCAGTGGCCATGTCAGATATAACGTTGCCTTTAGGGTCAAGCAATCTCAGGTATATTACCTTATCTTCTTTTTTGGTCAGTGGGTTTTCGGCCAATTTAAACGAAATTCTTACTTTGTCTACTCTTTTGGCTTTATAAGCGCCACCGTCACGTTCTCTTCCTCTTGAATTGATGGCATTTACACTTACATTCATAGCCTTCAAGGCTGCTGCCAGTGTTACCTTTTCTGTTAATTCTCTGTTTTTAACAGTTGTGCTGTAAACCGAGTCAGACAATGCCTGTTTATCTGTTCTAAGGCTACTGTTTTCCGATTTCAGTGTAGTGTTTTCAGAGCCTAATGTCTGGTTTTGCGTGGTTAGTACTGAGTTTTCTTCTCTCAGTTTGGCTATTTCGGCATCTTTTTCGGTAAGAGCAGCCTCATAGTCTTTAATTTTAGATTCGTATTGCTTAATACTTACGTTTTTTGAGTTTATTAAATTTTTCTTGTCTTGCTCTAACTGAACTTTCAAGGCTTGTAAATCCTCTACCTGACCACCCAACGACTGCACTTCAGCAATTTTTGCATCTAACTGTACGGCAATTGAATCAAGTTTAGAGTTGGTAAGGAGGAGTTCTTTGGTTTTCTGCGATATATTCACAGTTTTTGAGTCAATGTCCTGACGTGCATTGAAATACAGGAAGCCAAAAAGTGCCGCTAATGCACAGGCTAAAACAAGTCCGGCAGTCAAGGCCGTGTTACTTCTTCTTTCTTGATTTTGTTCCATAGAAATCTGAATATTTAGTATTTAACAATTTAGGCTTACTAACGACAAAGTTAGCCTTTTATTGAATTGATTTCAGAAAATTATCGAAAATGCCGTTATTTTTTTCGCGAAATTCTATCCGAATTTCTATTTTCGTGAAACTTTGATAATACATGAAAAAATCTACTTTTCTATTAGTATTGGTGGCAGCGTTAGGTTATTTCGTAGATGCTTATGACTTGATCTTGTTTGTTGTACTACGTCATAGCAGTCTATCCGAATTAGGTGTAGCAGGAAATAATAATACGAGTATAGGTTTATGGCTTTTTAACGTTCAGATGATTGGCTTATTGTTGGGCGGCATCTTTTTTGGCGTTCTGGGCGATAAAAAAGGCCGTCTCTCTGTTCTCTTTGGTTCCATTGTTCTGTATTCGGTGGCTACCATAATTAACGGATTTGTAACCGACATTTATACGTATGGCGCATTAAGATTTTTGGCAGGTATTGGTCTTGCGGGCGAATTAGGCGCAGGTATTACCATTGTGGCGGAAACCATGCCTAAAGAAAAACGAGGATATGGAACCATGATTATGGCATCTGTAGGAGCCTTTGGCGCCGTTGTGGCGGCTCTGGTAGGCGATGCCTTCTACTGGCGCACCGCCTACTTTATTGGAGGAGGAATGGGCCTGCTTTTGCTGCTATTGAGAATTGGCACCTTTGAATCAAAAATGTTTAAACATGCTGAGACGTTGAACGTGTCAAGAGGAGATTTCCTGAGCCTGTTTACAAAAAAAGACCGTTTCAGACGCTATATAGCCTGTATGTTTATTGGCTTTCCGATTTTCTTTATTGTTAGCATTCTGATGCAGCTAGCACCTGAAGTAGCCAAGGCTTTGGGTGTCGAGGGCAAAGTTACCGCAGGCCAAGCCGTTATGTACGTGTATATAGGGCTAACTTGCGGAGACCTCATCAGCGGGTATGTAAGCCAGTTGCTACGCAACAGAAGAAAAACCATCTTTATTTTTCAGGCGGTATGCCTGTGTATGTGCCTCATTTATCTCAACCTATGGGGTGCCAGTAATACCGCAATTTTTGTAATGTGCGTACTCATGGGCACAGCTTCCGGCTATTGGATTGTACTTATAACTATGGCAGCTGAGCAATTTGGCACTAATATGAGAGCTACAGTAGCAACCACAATACCTAATTTTGCCCGTGGCGGTGCGGTACCCATCTCAATCTGCCATCAGTATCTGACTGAAGCCTTGGATGGCGACCTCATAACCAGTGCCACCATTATTGGTATTTTTTGCTTCGGAGCAGCATTTATAGCCAATGCCACCCTGAAAGAAACCTTTGCCAAAGACCTTGACTTTGTTGAATAACAATTATCAGCTTTTTAATACCGCCCAGAATAATAATAGCCAGCCGGCAATCATAAGCGTACCACCGATAGGTGCAATGGCGCCAAAAGTCTTTATTCCGGTAAAGCATATCAGGTAAAGTGAGCCACTGAAAACAAGCGAACCCCCTAAAAAACAATAGCCACTGTAAGCCAGATTTTTAGAGGCAATTTCTTTTGCCAGAAAACCCACCAAAACCAATGCAAGTGCATGATAAAACTGATATTTAACCGCTGTTTCAAAAGTATCCAGCCTGCCGCTTGCAGTTAATTTGTCTTTTAAAGCATGCGCGCCAAAAGCGCCCAGGGCCACACCCACTGCTCCCAGCAAGGCTCCTGCCTGTAAAAAGAATTTATTCATAATGTTATTTGTTTTCTTGTTTGGTATAATTCTGCAAAAATAGCATGGCATTATCTATAAAAATGCACAAAGCCAAACTTCTTTTGCAGAAATGAATTTTATATACCAATAATTAGTTGTATATACATATAATGTATTTGTATATACAACATTACAAGTAATTAGCTACTGCAAAAATGAATTTACAGGAATTAAAAAACATATCAGCGGGCTTTGAGCTGACAGAAAAAATGCCTGCCATTTTTATTGGTCACGGAAATCCGATGAACGCACTGGCTGACAACAGTTTTACTGATAGCCTGCATACACTTGGCAAAAACATAGAGCGCCCAAGGGCAATTCTGGTTGTATCTGCCCATTGGCTTACCATGAACCGCACCTATGTATCTGTTAACCCGGCACCGCATACCATATATGATTTCGGCGGGTTTCCTCAGCAATTATACAATGTTAAATATGAGCCCAAAGGAGCGCCTGAGGTAGCCCGAGAAGTAATGAGTGAGGTGAAGTCTATAGGTATACTGGAAGAACATAAGATGGGTCTTGACCACGGGGCATGGACTGTTCTGCGACATATTTACCCGGATGCCGATATTCCAACTTTCCAGATGAGTATCGATTTCTCTAAACCACCCCAATTTCATTTTGAACTTGCCAGAGAATTACAGAATTTGAGAAACCGGGGCGTGCTGATTCTTGCCAGTGGCAATATTGTACACAACCTGCGCCAGATTAACTGGGGTGGCGACACAGCCAAACCTTACGACTGGGCATTGGAGTTTGACACCATGGTAAAAAATAAGCTCGATAACCGCCAATTAGCAGAACTGGCCGATTTTAAGTCTTTTGGCGCTTTAGGGCAAATAGCGCATCCAAGCTATGACCACTACCTGCCGGTACTTTATACAGCAGGACTGATTAACACAGATGAGCCAATAAAATACCTGTATGAAGGCTTTGATATGGGCAGTATCAGTATGAGGTGTTTTCAGGCAGGGTAAATACGGTTGCCGAAAATCCTGCTGCCTACACGAATCATTGTGCTACCCTCTTCAATTGCAATTGGGTAGTCGCCGCTCATTCCCATTGAAATGGTTTGAAGGTACGGATGCGCTGAAAGCAGGGAAGCCTGAAAAGATTTCAGTTTCCTGAATTCTTTTCGCACCTGCTGCTCATCATCGGTAAAGGTACTCATGCCCATCAGGCCTGTTATGTTTACGTTCAGAAGAGTTTTCAGAGCTTCAGAATCCAGTATTTCACTGCACTCCGCTTCTGTCATACCACTTTTTGTATCTTCTTCTGCAATGTAAATCTGAAGCAGGCAGTTAATTACCCTGTTATGCTTAGCTGCCTGCTTGTTTATTTCCTGCAATAGTTTGAAACTATCTACAGAGTGAATCAGGCTTACAAAAGGCGCTATATATTTTACTTTGTTTGATTGCAGGTGCCCTATAAAATGCCATTCAATGTCTTTGGGCATTTGCTCGTATTTATCTGCAAGTTCCTGCACGTAGTTTTCGCCGAAACGCTTAAATCCGGCATTGTAAGCCTGCATTAACGCATCAACAGGCTTTGTTTTTGATACAGCCACGAGCGTAACTCCTTTGCCTGTTATCTCATTTTCTATTAACTTTATGTTCTCAGCAACCGACATACCTTAAGAATTCTGTTCCCAGATTTTAACCAGATTAATAATTACTTCTGCGGCCTTTTCCATATCCTGAACCGACACCCACTCCAGTTTTGAATGAAAAGCGTGTTCGCCGGCAAAAATATTCGGGCAAGGCAAACCCATAAAAGATAACCTTGAGCCGTCTGTTCCGCCTCTTATACTTCTAAGCTCGGGTTTTATTCCTGCCCGTCTTATTGCCTCAAGTGCATACCCAACCACTGTGGGATAATTCACCAGCACCTCTTTCATATTTCGGTATTGTTCAATTACCCTGAACTCAACACTCGAGTTTGGATAACTTTTTAATACCTCATTAACTATATTTTTTAAAAAAGCCTCTTTTTCGTGTAGCCCCTCAACTTTAAAATCTCTGATGATAAAATCAAGTTTTACCTCCTCCTGAATACCCGATACCTGCGTTGGGTGGATAAACCCTTGGTAGCCATCGGTGGTTTCAGGCGATAACGAATCTTTTGGTAAAGCAGCCAGAATATCGGCTGCTATCTTTAAGGCATTTTCCAACTTGCCTTTGGCAAAGCCTGGGTGAGTACTAACCCCATTGATAGTGATACTCACGGCATCTGCAGAAAACGTTTCATCTTCCAGGGTTCCCAGCGTTTCTCCGTCCATGGTATAGGCAAAATCAGCACCCAGCTTCTGCAAATCAACTTTTTCAGTGCCTCTGCCCACTTCCTCGTCGGGGGTAAACAAAATCTTAATGGCACCATGTTTTATTTCAGGATGCTGCACCAGGTATTCGGCAGCAGCCATAATTTCGGCAACCCCGGCTTTATTATCAGCCCCCAACAGCGTAGTGCCACTGGCAGTGATGATATCATTCCCTATCTGGTGTTGAAGATCCGGATGCTCTGATACCCGGATAACCTGAGAAGAGTCATCAGGAAGCGCAATATCGCGCCCGTCCCACTTTTCATGCACCAGAGGTTTTACCCCAAACCCGCTGCAATCAGGCGATGTATCTACATGAGAACAAAAACAGATAACCGGTACTTGTTTAGCTGAATTGGCAGGAATGGTTGCATACACATATCCCCATTCATCCAGATGTGCATCTGCAATACCTATAGCCTTCAGCTCTTCAACCAGCAGGCGGCTTAAGTCTTTCTGTTTTTCTGTAGATGGATTGGTTTCTGAGTTAGGGTCTGACTGCGTATCAATCTGCACATACCTCAAAAATCTATCTTTTACATGAAAGGAACTGCCAATATTTGCCGTCATAAAAAATGTTATTGCCGTTAAGAAATAGTTAAATTTCAGCCTTATTAGCTGTTTAATATTGTCTTTAAATCGGCAGGAGAATAGTTAATATTCTTCAATGTTTTATCATCTCCTTTCCGGTAAACCAGATACTTACCCTCCTTTTCTTTGTAGTAAGATTCCACACCTTTTTCTTCAGCATAAAACTTCATAGTTGCCTCTGCCTCTTCAATTGTGGTGCAGGCTTTGCTCATGTTTGAACGTTGTACCTCATCAAACAAAGCCCGGAATTTATTGCCTAATCCAAACTCAAGAATAGCCCCTGCTAAAACGTATTGAATATCGGCCAAAGCGTCTGCAACTGCCACAATATCCTTTTCTTCAATGGCTTCTTCCAGTTCTTTCAGTTCTTCGGCAATTAATGAAACCCGTAAATCGCAGCGTTGTTTAGAGGGTATCTGAGGAGTTTCAAGAATAGGGTGCTGAAATGTACGGTGGAAATCGGCTACCTGATTAAGACAATCAATTGCTTGCATAAAAGTAGGTTGAAATTTATTTTTTTCGTGTATAATAATTTTTTTAATCTGAAGGTTTATTAGCTTTGCATATCTATTCGAAGAAAAGCAATATAGATTCTCGTTTTATTTAATGTTGGAATTTTTCCAGCCGTAAAATAAATAATACGAAATACGGATTTGCAAAGTTGAGCAAATTTCAATAATATTGCTACGTATCTGAAGTCAAATTATCAAAACCCACTTAAATCATGAACAAATTTTATAGACTTCTTTCTGTCGTAACACTGGCTTTATCTGTTGCTTTATGGTCATGTAAAGGAGATCAAGGTCCACAAGGTCCGGCTGGCCCGCAAGGTCCGACAGGCGCTACCGGGGCTACAGGTCCTACTGGTCCAACAGGCCCTACCGGTCCTACTGGTGCAACTGGTGCAACTGGTAATGCCAACGTGAAAGGAGGTGATTTTAACGCAACTGCCGCTAGTTGGAGAACAATTGATGTACCTGGCCTTGGAAAAGATGGTAATGGCACAGTTGGTGCTTACCAAGTTTCAGACACCAGAATCTCAGCTAATTCATTTGTTGTCGTTTATGCCAGTGTTGGTAATATAAACTATGCCTTACCAAGAGTTTTGACCAGATCGTCTGATGGTGCAACTGAACAATACAATTTCAGCTATGAAACCGGTAAACTTAATGTTTATTTTTATGCGACTTCTCCATCTGGTGCAGTAAGCTATAGCCCACTACAAGATATTAAATTCTCTTATGTTATTATAGAGAAAACTTCGTTGGCGTCAATGAAACAATCAGGCGTTGATTTAAACAGTTTTGATGCCGTAAATAGCTACATCCAAAGCCATTGATTTAATCTTGTTTCCGGCAGCAATTTTATTGCCAGCCTGACAGATTAACAAAAAAGCCTCCGCATGGGAGGCTTTTTTGTTTTGTTTTTGTTATGTACGAGTATCCGCATAAAATTATGTTAAAACTATTCGCATTTATTACTATTCAACTACTGAGCTTTTCAGCTTATGCACAATTACTTAATGATGCAGACGCCAAACAATTGATTACAAAAGGGCTTGACAAGCTCTACAATTATAATTTCAAGGAGGCTGATGCTTATTTTCAGAAGGTAAAATCAAAATATCCAAATCACCCTGTAGCTCCGCTTTTGAGCGCCATTCAGGTGCAGTGGCAGAATCTGCCCCTTGAAAAAAATCCGAAAGCGGTAGGCACTTACATGTCTTTGCTTGAAAAATGCCAGAAAGCAGCAGAACCCATGCTGGGTGATGCCAATAAAAAGGCCGAAGCCACGTTTTTTCTGCTGGCAGCACATGGATATACAGCTTTGGCCTATACTTACAGAAAAGAACCAATAAAAGCTGCTAATGAAGCCCGTAAAGCCTATGGCTATATGAAAGACGGCTTTAAACTCACAGAGCATAATCCTGAGTTTTATTTTACTACAGGCCTGTATAATTATTACAGGATTCAGTACCCCGATACACACCCTATGGTAAAACCGCTGGTTATTTTCTTTGAAAACGGCAATAAGCGCACTGGTCTGAATCAACTGGAACAGGCTATTCAAAAATCTGTTTTTTCAAGAATAGAGGCTGCCTATTATTATATGCATGTGTGCCTTAAATATGAGCTCAATTACAACAAAGGGCTGGCTTATGCTAACTGGCTACACGATAAATACCCTGAAAACCCTGTTTACCTTATGCTCTACACCGAAGCGCTAATAATGACTGGTAAATTTGATGAGGCTACTCCTAAAATCGGTGTGCTACATAAAATTAACGGCCCGGTTTACCAGCTTGCCGCCCATCTTTTTGAGGCCACTATTGCAGAAAAATCAAAAAGGAATGATAAGCTGGCACTGGATTTATATAATCAGGTACTTAGGTATGAACCTGACGAACGCTACACCAAGGATTATTACGCAATGGCTTATCTTGGTATTGGCAGAATTGCCGACAGAGCAGGCAATAAAAAAAGAGCCGACGAAATGTATAAAAAGGCGCTGGAATATGCCGAAAACAGAGGCGTAGTTACCGAGGCAAAGAAGAATCTGGAGAGATAATTTTCCGGATTCTTTTAATTTTTTACATCCTTTTAATCTTCAGATTTCATTCAAAAATAATTGCCTGATGCATCTGGCAATTAAACTTTACAAAAACTTAACCGACTGACAATCACTTATTTTTCTGCACAATAAAGGTTGCTGCCGTGCTTAAAAAGTAAACAGCACTAGTTATGCTTTGTTGTAAATGAAACCGTTGGTGGCCGCATTAAATTTTAAAAAACAACGCAACCCAATTTTCTGATTGTCCGTAAAGGCTATAGTAACCGCGTATTTCAAACTAAAAAAAATTATGCTTGCTATGGAACAAACGCAATTAACAAGAGGACAGTTTTTACAAAAGCTCGGCATGAGCAGTGGCGCACTAATGGCTTTTTATTGCATGGGCACAGGTCTTACTTCCTGCTCAAGCTCGGGCGGAGATGACCCAAAACCCGGTGGCACCAATACCCCCGGCACCGGCTCTGGTACTACCAGTGGTGCTGTTAAGGGTACAACCTCAGGTGCAGGTATCGATTTTACGATTGATTTAACTAATGCAGATTACAGCAAGTTAAAAACATCAGGTGAATTTGGCTACGTGGCCAATATAATCATCGCCAATACCGGCTCTGGTTATGTGGCATTATCTAAATTATGTACGCATCAGGGTTCTACCATATCTTACAGAAACGACTCTAAAGACTTTAGATGCCCAACTCATGGTTCTGAATTTAATCAGGATGGCACAGTTAAACTATCTCCGGCAACACAATCATTACAGGTATTTAAAACCGAATTGCAAAACGGCGGCAATACACTTAGGGTATCGGCTTAATCTACATTTGCGCTATATGTGTTTCTTATAAATGACGATTTATGTGTTTCGAATATAGAAAGAGTTCTGTTAAAAGGAGGGCCTCATTGCCCTCCACTCTTTACATTTCACTCAATTTTAAAAAGATATGAAAAGATTCTTCCTCGCTTTGTTTTTAGCTTTTGGGTTATCAGAAGTAACAGCACAAGTAACAGATGCTGACAGCCTCCTTGCCGGACTGGACACAAAAGCTGAACAAAACCAATTGTTACCAGAGAAAATGATACTTTCTCAGCGAATTTTCTGGGGTCAGAATGGACTGCTCAGAAAAGCGCACATTGCCCCCGCATTGACACCCGAAAACCGGGCAAAAGAATTAAAAGTGAGAAGAACAATGCTAAAATTACATCAGGCAATGGGTATAATAACGGCCGCAGGCATGCTGGCACAGGGTATTCTGGGGGCGAGGCTTTATAACGCAACCGGCGATAATTATGCCAGAATTAAAAGTGCGCATGAAGCCATGGCCACCGGTATAAACATAGCTTATGGCACCACTGCGCTCATGGCCTTTACGGCACCACCCGGTATGCTTAACCGTAAAGGAATCAGTAACATGAAAGTACACCGATACCTGTCATACATACACCTTACCGGAATGATAACCACCAATATACTGGCCGATAAAATTGGCGACAATTACAAACTGAAGCCTTATCATCGTGCGGCGGCTTATACTACTTTCGGCGCATATTTTGCTGCAATGGCAGTGCTGAAATTTGAATTCTGAAATCCATTACTTTTACATTTTTATAGAAATGAAAACCAAACCTAATCTCATACTCTGCCTTTTGTTAATAGTTAATTCTGCATTTTTGCCCAAAGCAGATAACAGAAAATTAATGGCAGATAAAAAAGCATCAACAGTTACCTATGCCATGAGCCACCCTGCTCATGACTGGGAAGGAACCAGCAAATATGTAAACGCTGTAATTGTGTATGACGATGCCACCAAAAGCATAAACCAGGTAGCTGTTTCACTGAAAGTTGATTCTTTTGACAGCGGCAATGCTAACCGCGATTCTCATGCCATTGAGGTGCTTGAAGGGCTTAAGTTCCCAAAAGTAACGTTTAGCAGCAACAAAATCAGAGCCAGTAATAACACAATTACGGCAGAAGGGAATCTTTCATTTCATGGGGTTACAAAGCCTGTAACAATGACCGTAATACGAACCGAAAGCGACAACCGCCTGGAGCTAAACGGAAAATTTGATATCCTTTTAAGTGATTTCAACATTGATAGGCCTTCATTGTTTGGTATCAAAACCAAAGATGAGGTAAAACTAAGCTTTAAAGTTGTTTTTCCGCTTTGAAGAAGAACAATCAATTACTTTTTCCACTTCAGGGTTTCAAGCAAATGATTGCAATCTGCCTTCATGTAATCAATTACAGGGCGTAATGAATCATTTCTGGTGGCCGTCTTGAGGTACACCACACCTCTCAGATAATGGTTGGTAGTATCAGTAACAAAAAACTGATAATGGCTGGGCACTTCACCCTCCAGTTCAAATATAATAACCTTTTTACCGGCCTTGGTGGTCATTACTTTGTCGGCAATTGAATAGGCTTTTTTATCATGATGAAACGCCAGCCGGGCAGCATCTGCCATCATATTCTGCAAACGCCGGGGGTCGTTTTTTACAGGCTTGTAGGTAAACTGTATGCGGGTATCCAGCTTAGGGTAATACAGAATTATCCAGTGAGGCTCGGCACGGCTGTGGGTATCCTTCTGCACAATAGCCGCTTTTGAGTACTCAAAAGTATAAGGATGGTCTTCTGTAAGGGTTTGATACTGATGCGGAGGCAGGTCCAGGCGGTTGAAACCCGTAGGTTTGGGCAGAAAATCAGACTTTTTTTTCTGGCAGGCCACAATTACACCTGCCAGGAAAAAAAGCACGGTAAACCTTAGAAGGGTTGATCTCAATGTCATTCTTTGCAATGATTAATATAAATATACGCCGGTTTTTGTGTTATCGCTCAGCACTACCTGAATATGCTCATTTAGTGTAGTTGAAAGCGAATACCCCACGTAATCGGCAGCAATTGGATAACGCGGATGATTCCGGTCTACCACAACAGCTACCTGAATTTTTTTCAGCGGAATACTCAGAAACGGACGAAGGCTGTAGGCGAGTGTCCGGCCTGTATTTAACACATCATCACATAGAACGACATTTTTATTCCTGAAAGTATCTACATCACTTTCTATCTTGATATCCGGCTGCGAAACAGCCTCTTTATCTACACTTACTTTGGCAATATCTACCTTCAGAGAAGAAATCTGTTTTAGTTCAGATACCAGCAATTGCGCAAAATGAAAACCTTCGCCATCAATACCGGCAATGATTACTTCCGACTCATCAAAATTTTGTTCATAAATCTGATAAGCAATACGACGGATTTTCTGATGGGTTTCAGTACTATTCAATAATTGACTTGACATAATTAGCTTCTATTAAAAACCCTGGGGCGCTTCATTTTCTGGTTTGCCGGGTAGTTTTATGCAAAACAAACCTGTTACAAAGATACTTAAAACTTGCAAAAAAATAACTTTTGGTGCTGGCAATACAAACGCAGCAAATGCGGCATTCCAGTTATTGTGTCTGTCTGTTGCTGCTGTATTGCTGCAATTAATATGAAATGATAAAATAATGGCAAAGGTTCTGCTATTATCCATGCCTTTTTCTATTTTTGCACTTCATTTATAAGTTTCAATAAAAAACAATGATAGTTAAGACAAAGAAATTTGCATTAGATAAAAAAGATTACGTAAGTATTGCTTTTAAGCGTCATATGCGTCAGGGTTGGAAATGGCTGTTGATTCCTGCGGCAGTAGTAATTTTAGGATTAGTTTTGCACTTCACAGGCTCTTATAAAAACTGGTGGATACCAGTTGTGGCGGTTGTTGGTGGAGGCTTATATGTTTTGTTCTGGTATGCACAGTTTTATGCGGCCTCGCAGATGGAGCAAAACAAACAGATGTTTGATAAATTTATGTATGAAATAGACAGTCGCCAGATTCTGGTAAAACTCAACCAAAAAGAAGGCGGCATTATGAAGTGGGAAAGTATCCAGTCTGCTGAAAAAACTGAAGACTCGTTTCTGCTCATTATAGGTAAAGGGCAGTTTCTACGTTTCCCATTCAATGTTTTCAACAGTGAGCATGACCTTAAATTGTTTGAGTCTATTCTGAAAAGAAAAGATTTACTTCCGGCATAAACAAGACACCCTCGCGCTTGCGAGGGTTTTTCATTATAACTGTATCTGTCTGATTACCTTTTCAAATTCTGCCAGGTGTTCATCAGTAAAATCAAGGTGAGTTACAAACCGCACCAGGTGTTTCCCGAAGGTAACACAGCCCAGATTTTTCTCTTTAGCTTTACTAACAAACGCTGTTGCAAGAACAGATTCTGGTAATCTGAAAATCACAATATTCGTATCAATAGGATAGATTTCTTCTACATATGGTAACCCTTGCAGAATATCGCCAATCTTTCTGGCCCGGGCATGGTCATCTTTCAGACGGTTCACATGGTTATCGAGCGCATAAATCCCTGCGGCTGCCAGAAAACCAGCCTGTCGCCAGCCGCCGCCTAACACTTTACGAAACCGACGCGCTTTTTTTATAAACTCTTTTTTGCCTATTAATAAAGACCCCACAGGGCAACCCAAACCTTTCGACAGGCAAATACTGACAGAATCAAACAACTGCCCGTAGGCAAGGGTTGACTCAGCAGTTTCAACCAATGCGTTGAAAAGTCTGGCTCCATCCAGATGCAGAGGCAATTGATTTTTATTACATACTTCTCTGATTGCCTCAATGTCAGACAATTGATAATAGCACCCTCCACCCTTATTCATGGTGTTTTCTAAAGAAACCAGGCGGGTTACCGGTTGATGAATATCTTCAGGATTATTAATGGCGTCAAGTACCTGTTGGGCATTGATGCGTCCTTTGTCGCCTTCCAGCAGTTTTACAGATGAGAAAGAATTAAGCGCTACCCCCCCACCCTCATATAAATAGATATGAGACATTTTGTCGCAGATTACCTCGCTGCCGGGCTGTGTATGCACCTTTATAGCCAACTGGTTGGTCATGGTACCTGAAGCACAAAACAAGGCAGCTTCCATACCAAACATGGAGGCGGCTTTCTGCTCCAACGCTGTTACGGTTGGGTCATCACCAAAAACATCGTCTCCTACTTCTGCCATAAACATGGCTTCTTTCATACCCTGTGTGGGCTTCGTAACGGTGTCGCTTCTTAAATCAATAAACATAATTTATATAAACCTGATTTTTTATTTGTTAATAAGTGTGTAGAACAGATTGGTAATCTGTTTTTTGCTGAACCACAAAATAGCTGAATACTCTGTTTTAAATGGCAACGCAAGGTAGTATTTTTTGGTGTATCGAACCGCTTTCATCGATGGCAAGATTCATTAAAATCACCCCGGATTACTAAATTACAGGTTCAATTAGCTTTTTGCTGCTATATTAAATTTGCTTTGTAGACCCAATACCCGAAAAGAATACGTATTTTCTTTGTAAAAGTCTCATTTTTTAAGAAATTTTACGTTAGCTTAGAAAAAACTATACCTCTTACTATGGCAGTTTACAACTTAACAGTTAACAACAAAAAAGTTAAAGTGGATGTCGAGCCAGACATGCCCTTGCTTTGGGTAATCCGTGACTTTGTTGGATTAAAAGGAACCAAATTTGGCTGTGGTATGGCCATGTGTGGTGCCTGCACCGTTCATCTCAATGGACAGCCGATTCGTTCATGCCAGACTCCCATCTCCAGTGTAACTAAAAATGCTAAAATAACAACCATTGAAGGTGTTGGCGAAGTACAACTTCATGCCATACAGCAAGCCTGGATTGAAGAACAGGTACCTCAATGCGGTTATTGCCAGTCTGGTCAGATTATGTCGGCAGTAGCGCTGCTAAAAACAACGCCTAAACCAACCGACGAAGAGATTGATATGGCCATGAGTGGTAATTTGTGCCGCTGTGGTACGTATGACCGTATCCGTAAGGCCATTCATAAGGCTTCAGACAGCATTAATAGCGGAGCAAGCGTTGGCGGAGGAAAATAACCGGAACAATTACGACAGAAAACTATGAAAAATACTTCAACTACCCGACGTGACTTTATAAAAGCCACAGGTTTAACCACTTTTGGGCTGGCATTGGGCGTTTCTGCGTTTGCCAAAGACGCAGTGGTAAAGAAAATAACACCGGCAGTTTTAAGCCTGGAAATTAACCCATTCATAATTATAGATACCGCCGGCAATATTACTTTGGTTAATCCGCGCCCTGATATGGGTCAGGGTTCAACACAGGCGGTGCCGTCTCTTTTGGCCGAAGAACTGGAAGTTAGCCTCGATAAAGTCAAAATTGTACAGAGCGATGGTAAAGGCAAGTATGGCGACCAGACATCAGGCGGAAGCAGTTCGGTAAGAGCTTTGTGGCAACCCCTTCGTAAAGCAGGAGCAGCGGCTCGCGAAATGCTGACACAGACTGCGGCCAGACGCTGGAATGTTTCTACTACCGAATGCTACGCACAAGACGGCAGAATATTATTAAAAGGCAGCGATAAAAGCTTTACCTATGGTGAGCTGGCCGATGATGCTTCGAAGCTGGAGATACCGAAAGACCCAAAACTGAAAGAGGCAAAAGACTTTAAGATAATTGGCAAATATAATAAACGCCTGGATGTGCCTGAACGCGTTACCGGTAAGGCTGTTTATGGATTAGATGTTGACATACCGGGCATGGTATATGCCGCCATCGTGCATTCGCCGATGCTTCATGGTAAAATTGTTTCGGTAAATGACGCCGATACAAAAAAAATACCCGGAGTTTTGCAGGTAGTAAAAACCGAACGCCCCATGCCTCACCGCAAATCAGAGGCTGTGGCTGTTATAGCTACCAACTGGTGGGCCGCGCTGAAAGGCAAAAAGGCATTGAATGTGCAATGGGATAACGGTAACTACGACAAAACTCTGAGTACCCAGAAATATTTTGATGATACCTACGCAGCAGCTAAAAAAGAGGGCATCAATTACGAAGAGAAAGGAGATTTTGCAGCCAAGTATGCATCAGCTAAACAAAAACTGGAGGCCAATTACGAAACGCCTTTTCTGGCACATGCCCCAATTGAGCCCGAAAACGCCATAGTGCATGTAAAAGATGATGGCTCAATTGAAATTTGGGCTCCGGTGCAAGGGCCCGACTGGGCGCTGCGTGATGTTTGCGGTTATATGAAAGTAAAGCCGGAGCAGGTAAAAATTAACGTTACTTTGCTGGGTGGGGCTTTTGGCAGAAAAGCCTATCATGATTTCCTTCTGGAGGCCTGCCACCTTTCGAAAGAATTAAAAAAACCGGTAAAAGTTATCTGGACACGTGAAGATGATATTACACAGGGGCCATATCGCCCGGGTATGCTTAGCCACATGCAGGGCTTTGTAGAAAATGGAAAAATTACCGGTTTTCATCACCATGCCATTGGAGAATCTATTGTAGGCCAGGTATTTAAAGGCCTGAAAGAAGATGAAGCCGACCCCTGGTTAAGTGGCGAAATAAGCACTGAAAACAGCAAATACAATTTTGAAACAGCCTCTAAAGTAAGCTGGACAAACGTAAAAACCGAAATACCTGTTGTATGGTGGCGCTCTGTTTATGCTTCCAACTTTGGTTGGGGCCAGGAGTGCTTTATTGATGAACTGGCGCATCTGGCAGGTAAAGACCCGCTGGAGGCGCGAATGGAAATCCTGAACGACGAGCGTTTCAGAAAAGTGCTTGTAACCCTGGCAGACAAAGCCAGCTGGAAAGAGAAACTACCCGAAGGGCAAGCCAAAGGCATGGCAGTTTTCCGCTCATTTGATAGCATATCTGCTGCTTGTATTACTGTAAGCAAGCAAGGCAATGGCATAAAAATAGAAAAAGTGGTGTCGGTCATTGACTGCGGCCATTATGTAAACCCCGACAATGTGAAGGCACAAACTGAAGGTAATATTGTAATGGGTCTTACAGCGGCTATTAAAGATGGCATTACGTTCACGAATGGTGTATGTGACCAGACTAATTACCACCAGTACAATATTATACGGATGAACGAGACCCCTAAAATGGAAATCCATATCATTGACAGCGGAGCTAATCCGGGCGGTGTTGGCGAACCAGGCTTACCTCCTATTGCTCCGGCCCTAGGCAATGCTATCTTTGCAGCAACGGGCAAGCGTGTACGCAAACTACCATTTGATATTACCAACATTGCCTAGTTTATATCAGGAGCAGAAGTAAAATTCTGCTCCTTTTTTAATATGCTGCATGTCAACACCACTCATTAACCATATCAAAAGATTCATCGATTTAGATGAGTATCAAGAACAAAAACTACTTGCCGGCATACAAAAGCAATCTCTAAAAAAGAAAGAATATCTACTGAAAGAAGGGCAGGTTTGCAAGGCCAATTATTTTGTAGAAAAGGGCTGCTTAAGGATATTCTTTATTGGTGAAAAAGGAGAGGAACAGACCACCTATTTTGCTATTGAAAACTGGTGGATAAGCGACTATGCCAGTTTGCTCAGCCAGGCTCACTCCTCATTCTATATTCAGGCAGTTGAAACCACCGATATAGTTGTCTTTCCTTACGTCCATCTGGAATCCCTTGCGCAAGATATTCCGCAAATTGAGCGATACTTCCGTATACTTATGCAAAAAGCCTACGGAGCATCTCAGCAGCGTATTAAATATTTGTATAGTTTCTCAAGAGAAGAAATGTATAGGCATTTTCTGAAAAATTACCCGCACTTCGTTAATCGCATTCCGCAATATATGCTGGCCTCTTTTCTGGGCTTTACTCCTGAGTACCTCAGCGAAATACGCAAAAAAAAGATATAGCGTTACATTTCTTAAACCTGTTTAAGTTTTTTCTGGTGCCTGCTTATGACCTTTGTGTACATTAAAACACAAACAAAATGAGCAACAGAATTAATATCCTTCAGGTTGAACCAACCGCCTACAAAGCCATGATGAGCCTTGAAACCTATCTGCAAAGCACTCAGGTAAACAAAACCCTTAAGCACCTGATTAAAATTAAAGCTTCTATAATAAACGGCTGTGCCTACTGCGTAAATATGCATACCAGAGAAGCACGTAAAGACGGTGAAACCGAGCAACGCATTTATTTATTGAGCGCCTGGCGGGAAACCACTATTTATACGGAAGAAGAAAGAACAGCACTGGCACTAACCGAAGAAGTAACTATGATTCAGAACCAGGTTTCAAACGAAACCTACCTGAAAGCAGAACGACTGTTCGGACCAACCCTGCTGGCGCAGATAATCATGGTTATTGTAACCATCAACGCCTGGAACCGCATAGCTATTACTACCGAATTGCCCTTAGACTAATAAGGCAGCCCAACGAAAAGTCGTAAGGACTCATCAATCTCGCGACTTTTCTTTTTTTGCTTTTCAACATTTATTACTTTTGCTGAAACAAAAAGGAAATGGTGTCTTCCTAACTGAACCGCCCTAAAAAGCTGATGGCGCCTGATTATAAATGTTTTACCATTTAATCAGGACAGGTATGTCTAATAAAAATCAATCACTACGAATTTCGCTCCGCATACGTCTGTTTTTCAGACAATTTCCGGCCACGCCTTACTTACTTAAATGGCTGTTCATAAGCTTGTTAACAGGTACATGTATTGGTATTGCCTCTGCTGTATTCCTGCTATCGCTTGATTGGGTTACCCATTTCAGAGAAACGCACCTATGGCTCATTGCCCTGTTGCCCGTTGGTGGGTTTGGTATAGGCTGGCTATACATGCACTACGGTAAAAGTATAGAAGCAGGCAATAACCTATTGATAGACACCATCCATCAGCCGCAGGGAATCATCCCTTTGAGGATGGCTCCGTTTGTTTATCTGGGTACAATGGTTACCCATCTCCTCGGAGGCTCTGCCGGCCGGGAAGGCACAGCCTTGCAAATGGCGGGTGCTATTGCTGACCAGTTCAGCAAGCCATTCAGGCTCAAAGAAAGCGAAAGGCGTATCCTGATTATTTCGGCCATAGCCGCCGGATTCGGTTCTGTTTTTGGTACGCCACTGGCAGGTGCGGTATTTGGTCTGGAGTTTTTCCGGATAGGCAAAATAAGATATGACGCCCTGCTGCCTGCTTTTCTGTCGGCTATCATTGCTGACCTCGTAACGCGTCTTTGTGGTGCGCATCATACGGTTTACGCCATTGGGCAGGTACCTGTTATAGCGGCAATGCCTGTTATTTACGCCATTGCAGCAGGGGTTGCTGCAGGTTTGTGCGCCGCCACATTCAGCCGAACGATTCATTTTGTAAACAATCTCTTTAAAACATTCATTAGTTATGCACCTTTAAGGCCTTTGGCTGGCGGTGCCATAGTTGCACTAGCCATTTGGCTAATGGGCACAACCAAATACATTGGTTTAGGTATACCCACCATTGCCGAGGCTTTCCATGCACAACTACCGCCCTACGATTTTGCACTGAAAATGATATTTACCATTGTAACTCTGGCAGCAGGGTTTAAAGGCGGTGAGGTAACTCCTTTATTCTTTATTGGCGCAACACTTGGCAATGCGTTATCATACTTTATTCCGCTGCCAATGGGTTTGCTGGCAGGCATGGGCTTTGTGGCTGTTTTTGCAGGGGCAACCAATACTCCGCTGGCGTGTATGCTGATGGGCATAGAACTATTTGGCGCAGAATGCGGCATTTATGTGGCTATTGCCTGCGTTGTGGCTTATTTGTTTTCAGGAAATACCACAATTTACCGGAAACAAATGATTGGCGAACCAAAACATAGTAAATTTGCAAATTATAAAGGTAAACGCATTAGTGAATTATAAGCGCATTATTAGTAAAAAAACATGGCTTTAGAAATAGAAAGAAAGTATCTGGTTCACACTGATAAATGGTATAGTCTTGAGAAAAACGCCGGACAACTCTTCAGGCAGGGGTATATCTCAAAAACGCCTGAAAAAACCATTCGGGTAAGGTTAACAGAACAAACTGCGTATATGACCATTAAAGGAGCAACTACCGGCATGACCCGCACAGAGTTTGAATATGAAATTCCGAAAGATGATGCCACTGACTTGCTCGACAATTTTGCCGAAACCGAACTTTCTAAAATTAGACACGAAGTGATACACGCTGGTAAAACATGGGAAGTAGACGTGTTTTTAGGCGAAAATGAAGGCCTGATTGTGGCTGAAATTGAACTTAATAGTGAAGATGAAAGTTTTGAGATACCCGAGTGGATTGGCGCCGAGGTAACCGGAATTGAACAATACTATAATTCAAGGCTCTCAGAATGGCCCTATAAAAAATGGTAATATGAGCGAAAAAAGGCTTATCCGTAAAGAAGAAAAAGAACTGATTCATTTTTTGTTATTGCAATTGAATCTAAACCCGGCAGACTACCCTTATGATGAGTACGTAGATGACTATGAAGGAGGTATAATGGGCAGCATTAGCCTGGGTGGTGATGTAAATGGCTATGCCGGCGACCTGATTCAGGTTGAATATACCGACGCCGACGGCACACTGGTTGTAATAACACTTACCCACGACCGTCAGCGCAGGTTGTTAGATCTGGACTTCTGGAAAGTTGATTTCTCTAAACTGATAGAATACCCCACGCCTGATAAAGTAACTGTCAGAACTGCTGAGTAAATGTTTAAGGAAAAACTGCGCTACGGTTATATTTGTTTTTGTAGGCAATGGGCGATAACCCCGTTACTTTCTTAAATGTACTTCTGAACGCCTTATTGTCAGTATAGCCCACATCATACATTACCTCGCTGATGTTCTTTCTGCTGGTTTCAAAACGCTTTTTGGCAGCTTCCATTTTCACCCTTTGAATATACTCCATTACTGTATTGTTGGTAGCTTTCTTAAAACGGCGCTCCAGACTGCGGCGGCCAATAGCAAACATATCAGCCAGTAAATCAAGCGTAATTTTTTCTTCAAAGTTCTTCTCTATAAACTCCTGTGCCTTTTTTACAGCATCGTCTTCATGATCTTTCTGCCCGTTAAAAATCATAAAGGAAGCCTGGCTGTCTCTGTCAATATCTATGGCAAAATACTTAGATATTTTTATAGCCATGTGGCGATCTGTAAACTTTTCAATCAAGTGCAGAAGCAGATTCCAATATGAGGTAGCGCCACCGCTTGAATACAAGCCCTGGTCTTCTGTTATTATTTTATCGTCAACCAATTCTACATCCGGAAACATATTTCTGAAATCATTGGCAGCTACCCAATGAGTAGAGCATCTTCTGCCATTCAGTAAACCGGTTGATGCCAGCAAAAATGCACCTACACAAAGACTGATAACCTCGGCACCGCTTTCATACTGTTTTACAATCCAGGGCAGTAATCCCTGATTTTCATTCAGCGCCTGCATCATGTCTCCGGCCAGTGCAGGCACAAATACTACATCTGTATGCTCCACCTCCTCTATGGTAGCATCAGTATGTACGGTAAAAACGTGGTCATGCAGTTTCACCTCTCTGGTAAGGCCAACAAGCTGAACCTGAAAAGCCGGAGGTTTACCTTCTGCCTGAAGAAACTGATTGGCCGTAGTAAAAACAAGGCGTGGGTCGTTTACACTTGCCAAAACGGCACTTTCAGGAACCAGAATACTGATTTTTTTCATAGAATTAAAGTAGAAAGAATGGCGGGTTTAACCCTGTTTTTGTCGTTTTCAACCCACATCAAAAATAATAAATACTCCTAATTTTGTAAGCATCAACGCAATATTTTATACAATGAACCCAATTGAAGTTTCCAACACCAAAAGCCTGATTAAGGTAAAAGATGCCTGTATTGACGATTCAACGTTTGAATGCGTGAGCCTGGCGAATGTTACTTTTATTGATGTAAACCTTACGGGCATTAAAATTGCCAATGCCAACATGAGCGACATTGAAATTAAAGATGCACAATTAGGCGGCGCTTACATACACGGCATTGGCTTACCACCCGAAGACCACCCAGACTTTACACAGGGGGCCACTCAGCGGCCAATTACTTTTGAAGATTGCTATCTTGGTGGAAGTACACTTACCAAATGTGACCTCACAAATGTTGTAATTAAGGATTGTGATTTGAAAGGTATGACCATTAACGGCATTGCCGTTGAATCTTTATTAAATTCTTACAGAAAAGACCATTAATAAAGCCGTATCTTTAAATTGATTATATTCAATGACCTTAACCGACATTTAAGCACCCTTTATAAAATGGCAAAGAAGCAATCTGACGCTGAAAAAGTAATTGAGTTTATGACTCAACTCAGGCATCCGCTGAAAAAAGAAATAGAGGCAGTCAGAGATATTATTAAAGGCGCAGACACCAGAATATCAGAGCGCATAAAGTGGGCAGCACCCAGCTACTATTATAAAGAAGATCTGGTAACTTTCAACCATCGCGCACAGGATTGCGTACATCTTATTTTCCATCATCCAAATATAGAAAAAATCAATTCGCCGATACTGGAAGGCAACTTTGTCTCTCGTCGCATGACTTACCTGCGCAATATGGATGAAATAATGGCCCAAAAGGCGGAAATTGAAAGAATACTGAAACAGCTAATTGCCTATCTTGAAGAAGAATAAGATTGTTATATTTTTGTTTAGTTAGCCTGAAATTTCTCACGGTAAGCCGTTGGTGTCATGCCCACTATCTTTCTGAATATCCTTCTGAAGGCCTTCGGGTCATTATAACCAGAGCTAAAAATCACCTCTCCCATGTGTTGATTAGTCTGTTCAAGCAATTTTTTGGCCGCTTCAATTCGTATTTGCTGCAGGTATTCAATAGGCGGTATGCCTGTTATTTGTTTAAAACGCCTCAAAACGTTTCTTCTGCTTGAGGGTATATCTTTTATCAGTTCTTCAATGGTTTCAGCTTCCTGATAATTCGCCTCAATCTTTTGCTGTACCATTGCCACCAGGGTATCGTTATGGTTGCGCAAAGGCTGAAAGGTACTGAAATAAGATTGCCGTTGCCTGTCCATATCAATAGCAAAAATCTTGGCAATTTTAACGGCCACATCTCTGTTACAGTATTGTTGAACCAGATAAAGCAACAGATGAAAAGTAGAGGTAGACCCACCACTGGTATACAAGCGGCCATCTTGTGTTACGGTTTTGTCGCCCCGCAGTATAACCTCCGGAAACGCCGCAGAAAACGCAGGGCAGGCATCAACGTGTGTGGTAGCCACCTTTCCGTTAAGCAAAC
Source organism: Emticicia fluvialis (assembly GCF_024793945.1). Taxonomy (NCBI): domain Bacteria; kingdom Pseudomonadati; phylum Bacteroidota; class Cytophagia; order Cytophagales; family Leadbetterellaceae; genus Emticicia; species Emticicia fluvialis. The sequence goes on along the minus strand of NZ_JANUSD010000002.1, from coordinate 346,340 downwards.
CACTGGCTGCCAGCAGAAATACACCCGTGCAAAAAGTGGCAATCCTGGCACCTTTTTGAAACTGCACATTTAACCAGGGCAGATACGCCCTGTTTTTTCCTATGGTAAACTGCATATTGTCAGTACTGAACGCAGGCACAAGAATTAAGTCAATAAAGCTACTGTCGTCTGCTTTGCTGACAGCATACCCATGAAACAACTCTAGAACAGGCTGGTGTGCATCGGCTACCTGAAACAGGTTTATTTCAAATGGCAGGGGTTTCTGAGCCACCTCATAGACCTTATTAGCAGCTTCAAAAACGTCTAATATAGCCGCAACACTCAGTAGCCGGTAATCGTTGGGTATTAATATACCTATGCGTATCATAGTCTTTTTTTGTAAAAATAAGAAAAAAATGTCTCAAACACCCCCCACAAATGACTTTTTTAGCACCCCGGGAATCAATAAATATTCCTTAGCTTTGTTGTGTAATTTTTTAATACAATAAAACCCGACTATGAAAGTAATAAGCAAATCTATTGAAATAGCAGCACCAAAAGAGAGAATCTGGGATGTGCTGCTGCAGGATAAATACGGCAGAATCTGGATGGATATATTCAGCCCGGGGTCTCATGCACTTACCGACTGGGAGTTGGGCGGTAAAGTAATATTTACAGATGGTTCTGGTGGAGGTATCTTTGGCCGGATTATTATTAAAGAACCATATAAAATCATTTCTGTTGAATATGACGGGCTTTTGAAAAACAACCTGGAAGATACCACCAGCGAAGAAGCAAAACCCTGGATAGGCACACACGAAACATACAGACTCACTGAAAAGGAAAACATAACTTTGCTGGAAATTGAGTCAGATATGATTGATGACTACTATGATATGATGGCAGAACATTGGGATAAAGCCCTGCTAAAAATTGAAGAATTGGCAACAAGCGCATAAACGTAATGGCAAAAGCAATGGTTGAGGTTTTTAAAACAAATATTAAGGAAAAAACACAGGCAAGGGCGATTTTCGAGATTTTGTCGAAACATTTTCCGTATTTTAAAATTAATTTTGATTTGGAAGACTGCGACAAAATACTGAGAATTGAAGGTGAAGGAATATCTAACGAACGGATTATCAGCCTTATTACAACTAATGGATATTACTGTCAGATACTTGAATGAGAGAAAGCATTTATGAACTTTACAGATTTTTTTTTGAAGTTTGTTTCTTAATGCTTACTTTTGCACCACAAAACCACAACGGTTTTAGGGCCTATAGCTCATTCGGTTAGAGCAACTGACTCATAATCAGTAGGTGCCTGGTTCGATCCCAGGTGGGCCCACACAACAGCAAAAAAGCTACACTTACGGTGTAGCTTTTTTGCTGTAATATATTTGCTTATGCTTCCAAGTCATATACCAGCAATGGTATGTCTGTTTTACCGATAATTACTTTTGATTTACTCGGATTCACTAACTGAGATAAAAAGTTATGATGGTGCCTTGCTATAACCAGCAAATCAGCATCGGTTTTATGTGCCGCGTGCAAAAGGCCTTCGCTTACTAAAGAAGCATCTACGATTTCGTACGAGAAATGCTGATCAGCAAAACTCTCCTTAATATCAGCCAGCATTTGTTTATCATCCTGAATATCAGGCTCAAAAGCAACATTGATTTTAGTGAGCGTTACTTTCGCTTTTAGTTGGTTAGCAAAAGCAAATACCTTAGCCAGCACTTCTTTTTCATCACTCTCAAGCTCGGTTCCGTAAATAATGCTTTTAACGGAAGGCTTATGGCTGGCTGCAGGAACAATCAAAACCGGAATACTCGTATTTTTTACTATGTCTGAGGCACTGCTTCCGATGATTCTTTCAAAGAAAGAACTTTCATGATTTCTGCCAACCACAATAAGGTCGGCCCCTACTTCATCGGCATAACCGGAAACACCTGAAGAAACACTACCAATTATCAACTTACTTGAAGTTTTTAAGGTTTTGTTCGGTATTGAGGCCAGCGTTTCAGCCAATCGGGTTTCATAGATTTGCATCATTTCCTCCTGCAACGATACCGGAGCTATGCTATCATAAGGCATGTTTGGGTCGGTAGACAAGATAGGGAAATACACATGCACCAGAGCCAATTCAGCTTCAAACTGCTCTGCCAGATAAGTTGCATAGGCAAAGGCATCTTCTGAGCTGCTCTGAAAATCTGTTGCTACTACTATTTTTTTCATGACGATTATTCGTTTATTTACTTTTTATAAAAGTAGTAAAAAATAACATACCACCCGTATACGCAATATTAACTATCAATAAAATTTCTTGCTGATATTTCATATTTTTGCGCCCAAACTAAAAAAACATTCCTTAAAGAAGTAATAGTAGTACTGGCGATGAGTACCGACAGATTAATCAGCTCTGAAATTGAGCATTTCTATACCCATACATCAGAAGAAGCCCGCCTTCAATTAGGTCTGGGGCCTCTGGAGTTTGAACGCAACAAAGAACTGCTAAAGCGTTATATACCGAATGCAGGCACCATAGTTGATGTAGGCGGAGGGCCGGGGGCCTACTCTGAATGGCTCGCAGGTCTTGGCTACCAGGTGCATCTGATAGACCCGGTGCCGAAGCACATCAAGCAGGCAAATAAAAAGGCAGCCAGCCTCAAAAAGCCTTTTAAAGCGTATCTGGGCGAAGCAAGAAAATTGCCATTTGCCAATGAGTTTGCCGATGTGGTTATTCTACACGGACCGTTGTATCATTTACAGAAACGAGAAGACCGGATAGCTGCTATTGTGGAAGCCGGAAGGGTTTTGAAAAAAAACGGTATAATACTGGGCTTTGCCATTAATTATGCGGCATCTACCATTGCAGGCCTATTGAATGGTTTTATGCACGAACCCGGATTTATGGATATGTGCAGGCAGGAATTACTGTCAGGGATACACACCCCACCTGAAAGCATGCCTGGCTCTTTAGCGGAGGCATTCTATCATCGCCCGGACCAACTGATGCAGGAATTTAGAGACTCCGGCCTTGAAATGATTGACATACACGCAGTTGAAGGCATTGTATGGCTTGATAAAAAATACTTTGAAAACAGAGCTGACCCGGCAAAGAAAAATGCATTGATGGAATTGTTGAAAATAACAGAAAATGACCGCTCATTGCTGGCATTGAGCCCGCACATGATGTTGGCAGCCCGGAAACCCTGACAAATGCACCTGTTTAAAGAAAAATTAATTAATACCTCATTTTTGATTTTGTTCAATTGATTGTCTTATATTTGGGAGCATCATATTAAAAGTTATAGACAAAAATGCCCAACATTAATAATTTCAGAGCTTTCTTAACTAAACAACAAAAAGACGAGCCTACCTTCTCATTGAGCGGAATAGAAGAAAAACTTGAATTGCCCGACTTATTGCTACAACACTTTGTAAAAGGCAGAAAAGACCTGGGCGAACATACTGATAAAGTAATTGAATTCTTCGCGTCAATCGGTTATGACGATAATGCAGAATATTAATTATTAATAATAATTTTGTCCCACTAACTACTTCTATCCGGGCGCTCTATTGTTTTTCTGAACTGAAGAGGCGTTATACCTTCATATTTCTTAAAAACCCTGCTGAAATAAGACTGATCAAGCAACCCGACCTCGGCGGCAATCTCACTGATTGAAAGACCACTCTGGTATAAAAGCACTTTTGCTTCCAGCACAATGGCCTCATCTATCCATCGGGTAGGAGTTTTACCTGTTGCCATTTTTACTGATTTATTAAGGTGATTGGCCGTTATGTTTAATAACTCAGCATACTCGCTTACCAGATGCTTGTTTTTCAGGTGTGTAAAAAGCAATTCTCTGAATTGGTTGGCTATTAGCCGGGCTTTTGTTTGTGGCTCCTGATTATTAATGCCATATTCGGTTTTTAACTCTTGCAATAAAGCAAGCAGGTATGCCTGAATGATGCTTCTGCTCTGTAGCCCGTCTTTCTGGTACCCCTTAAGAAGCCTGCCCAGTAAATTGTTTACAAAAACGGAAGTTTCAGCATTCAGGCTTATTTTCGGATTGCTCCATACCGTAAGAAACTCAAATTCACGGAGCGACGCACTTTTATAGACACTGCCTGCAAAGATGTCTTGATTAAAATTAACCAGATACCCCTGGTTAATATCTATTTTATCAAATGAAAAAACCTGCCCTGCGGCTACTATCAGGCACTGGTCTTTTACAATTTTATAAGTCTCGCTTCCAATACGCATAACTGCCTCCCCTTCCGTCAGATATATGAAGGTGTGGTTCTCCACCCTGCCGGGAGGAACCGGAAGCCTCATTAGCCTTATTAGTTCTTCCACACGCACAATAAAAAACTTCTCAGAGCCTGCCATTAGCATTGACCCCAGTTGCTCATTATTCATCATGAAGTTTCTATTGTAAAGCTCGGCGCTGAAAGACTTTATCTGACGGTTTAAGGCCAATTTGCTATGGTTTAATTGTTTTTAATTATTCTGAAATAGTTTTTTATCGGCCCAGAAAGTACCAAATGGAATAACAGAAGCCAGCAAAGCAAGCCCCATTTTACTGAGGCTCCAGTTTTGTTCTATTTTTATCTGAACAACCGCAAGTACATATAGTATAAACAAAACGCCATGCGCCATGCCAAAGACCCGGTTGGGTTCAGGATTTTGTAATAGGTATTTCAAAGGCATGGTGATAAACAATATCACTAGAAAAGACACCCCTTCAATAAATGCCAGTACTCTTAACCTGCCCAAAGATGTTTTAAAAAATTTAAACATTAGTAATCAATTTAAAGGTTTCTGAACAGTGGCCTGAACCACGGAATAGCCGACAGAATAAGAATCAAGGCAAATGAAAACCAAATGGCAATGGTTTTAAACTTCTGGCTGTCTGAAACCGCTCTCTTTGACAACGCACTGCCTATAGTTGCTACTACTATTGAAGTAATCATCAATGCCAGATGATACATACCAAAGAAACGGATTTCGCCATTGCCGCCAGCACCATTTTTTATAAAAAAACCAGTTATTGGGCTAAGCGCAAAGTAAAGCACTAATCCGATTATTAACTGTGTATGGCAAATAGTATTAACCGCAATGCGTAAAAGCTTATCTGTTTTACTATAGGTGCGTGCCGTTATAAGCCCATGAATACTGCTGCCAATAGCCATTAGAAGACTGATTAAAACCAACCAGCGGAAAAAAGAATGAAAAAATACAGTGTAGGTATACATAAAAAGATTTTAATGAAGCACAAAATTAGCCATGCCTCATCCTGCTCTGTTAGGATAACCCACACTAAAAAAAGGATTTTTCAATCATTTTAACAACTCTAAATATTAGCGCGTATGCCATTTACAGTGAGTCGCGGTGCATCCATTCAAGCACATCTCCGTCTTCAGGGTCATTCGCTACATCAATACACAAAAAGTTATTGCGTTCAAGTACCCGGCAGGAGAATTTATTTTCCGGTAAAGTTCTGGCTGTAATTTTCACAGATGCATCTGTTCTTGTTGACAACTCAACCAGTAATCTGCAAATTTCGGTTCCTACCCCCCTGTTCCGGTACCCATCCATGGTACCATAAGCAATTTCAATTGTGCCATTAATTGGCTTGCCTTTAATGGCGGCGCTCCCTATTATATTTCCGTCTTCCATAACAAAATAGCATATCCAGGGTGGGTGGTACCCAACTTTCTCATAAAACTCAACGCTCATTTCAACAATTTCTGTGCATTCGTCATCTATTTTAAATTCTTCATTTTCATACATGTACTCTCTTATAGGCACCAATTCCATAACAATATCCGGGTTTATTTTTTATTGGTATAACAGGCAAACTGTTTAATTTTCTGAATGCTATAACTCCTCACAAATTTTAATAATCTGCCAATGGGTTATGCAATCAAAAATTTGGCAAAACGTAGCCGCTTACTTCAAATCGCATTATTTCGTTTATTTTATTCTATAAAAAATACAATATATTTTTTTATTTCTTAATTTTCTACCTTGTTTTGTTTCCCTGATATATCTCCCGACTTTGCTGTACCCTAGAAGCAACAGATTAAGTTCTAATTAATAATTTATGAAATGTAATTTCTTGTGGTTTTGCTGCTTCCTTGTGATAAAATCTTTAACTGGTACCGGGCAAATTCGTAAACCATCATTTAAGCATATATCTACTGATGAGGGCTTGTCGCAGGGTCATATCAGCGCAATACTAAAAGATAAAAAGGGTTTCATGTGGTTTGCCACAGACGAAGGTCTGAACAAATATGACGGCTACCGCTTCATCGTTTACAAGCATTCGTCTGAAGACAGCCTCAGCCTCAATGATAATTATCTCTTTGACCTCCTGGAAGACCACCAAGGAACAATCTGGGTAGCCACCTCGGCAGGTCTTGATAGATTCAACCGCAAAAAAGAGAATTTTTCACATTTCTTCAATCAGAATACACGAGTAAATTCAAAAGATATTTTTCAGGACAGCAAAAAAAGAATCTGGCTCGGCACCGCTGACGGGCTATTTCTTATTAATGCTACAGACGGCACCTACAAACAATTTAAACATGACCCCGCCAATAAAAACAGCCTGACAGATGACCTGATATACAAAATCGAAGAAGACAAGGATGGCTGGCTATGGCTGGCTACTCGTAACGGACTGGACAGGTTTAACCCTGAAACCCACAGATTTGAGCATTTCTTTAACGACCCCAAGCAGATTAACAGCATTGCGGGCAACCATGTCAGAACTATTTTTAAAGACTCAAAAAATAACTTATGGATAGGTACACTGGGGAATGGTGTTACCCGGTATAACCTGACATATCGAACGTTTGAACACTTTAAATATAATGCCAAAAACCCGAAAGGCATTGCCCATAACGACATCATGTCTTTTATGGAAGACGAAAAAGGGAATATCTGGATTGGTACTGAAAACCGGGGAATAAGTATCTGGGATATTCGTACAAAAGAATTTGAAACCTTTACCTACCAGCCCGATGACCCTAAAACCATTAGTAATAACTCGGTTTACTGTATGTACACCGACGACCAGGGGAACATCTGGGTAGGGACTTTTTCAGGGGGAGTTAATTTTTCTCCAAAATTTGACAGAAAATTTAAGCTTTACCGACAAGGTACGGCCAAAAAAGGGCTACAACAAAATAGTGTGCTTGCCATTACCGGCGACAATAAGGGTAATGTTTGGCTGGGAACCGACGGTGGCGGACTAAGTTATTTTAACAAAGAAAATGAAACATTTACTACTTACAGAAAACAGCCCGGCAACCCCGCCAGTATTAACTCCGACCACGTTGTATCTGTTTTAGAGTTAAATCAGAATCAGCTTGCCATTGGCTTGTACGTGGGCGGCCTGGATATTCTGGATAAAAAAACCGGTAAATTTAAACACCACATGCCAGACCCTAAAAACCCTGGTAGCCTGTCATCAGAAAGCGTCTTCAGCATGATTAAAGCCAAAGACGGGGGTATCTGGCTTGGTACACTTGCCGGGGGGTTTAGTTACTATGACCCCAAAAAAGACACTTTCACCAATTATAAGCATGACCCCAAAAACCGGAATACCGTTGCCAGCGAGTACGTAAAAGCATTATATGAAGACAACACGGGTACATTATGGGTGGGTACTGAAAACGGGCTTGATGCATTTAATTTAAAAACAAAAACATTTACGCATTATACCCACAAAAACACCGATACAACCACCGTAGCTAATAACAATATAAATACAATAGTTGAGGCCGATAAAGACCATATCTGGATTGGGACCGTAGACGGACTTAGCCTATTTGATAAAAAAACAGGCAGATTTAAAACATACCGAGAAAAAGACGGGCTGTCTAATGGCTCAGTCAATGCCATCTTAAAAGAAAAAAATGGCGTTTTATGGATTAGTACCAACCGAGGAATCACCAAGTTTAATCCTGCCACAAAAACCCGCAGGCATTATGGAATATCAGATGGCCTGCAGGGCAACGAGTTTAAGCTGCGCTCGGCCTATCAGACTGCCGACGGCGAAATGTTCTTTGGCGGCCCCGATGGGCTTAACACTTTTTACCCGGATAGCCTGAAAGACAACCCATTTATTCCGCCTGTTCATATAACCAATTTCCTGATTTTCAACAAATCGGTACCCATAAGCAAGGAAAGCGGTTCTCCTTTGAAACAATCCATTAGCGAAGCCAAAAAAATTGTACTTAGCTATGAGCAATCGGTAATTACTTTTGAGTTCTCTGCCTTAAACTATATCTTACCTGAGCAAAACCAGTATGCTTATAAACTGGAGGGATTCGACAAGAACTGGAATTACATCGGAAACAGACGACTGGCCACTTATACCAATCTTGACGCCGGCACTTATACTTTCAGAGTAAAAGCCTCTAATAACGACGGCATCTGGAATGAAGAAGGTACTTCTATCATTATCAGGGTCCTCCCCCCCTTCTGGGAAACCTGGTGGTTCAGGGGATTACTTGCCCTGATTATTGCGGGTGTGGCATACATAAGTTATAAATACAGGGTTAACCACATTCAGAAACAGAATGCCTTTCTGGAAGAACAGGTAGAAATGAGAACTGCCGAACTGAAAAAATTAACAGAAAAAGAACTGAAAGCCAGACAGGAAGCTGAAAAAGCCAACCTTGCTAAAAGTACTTTTCTGGCCACTATGAGCCATGAAATAAGAACCCCTCTCAATGGCATTATTGGCATGGCATCTTTGCTGGATGAAACAGAGCTGAACGAAGAACAAAGAAACTATACCGATACAATTCAGATTTGTGGCGATGGCCTGTTAACGGTTATAAATGACATCCTTGATTTCTCAAAGATTGAGTCCGGCAATATGGAGCTTGAATGCAAAGACTTTGATTTAAGGCACAGCATTGAAGAAGTGCTTGACATATTTGCCGAGCGGGTTGCCAAATCTAATGTTGATTTACTGTACCAGATTGACCTGGATGTGCCCACACAATTAATTGGTGATAATCTGAGGCTAAGGCAGATACTGCTTAATATTATTGGCAACGCCATTAAGTTTACGCATCAGGGAGAAATATTTTTACGAGTGTATCTGATTCATAAACAGAACAGTCATGTTGAGCTGGGCTTTCAGATCAAAGACACCGGCATTGGTATTCCTGCCGACAAAGTTGACCGACTATTTAAGGCCTTTTCGCAGGTTGACTCATCAACTACCAGAAAATATGGCGGTACCGGCCTTGGCCTGGCCATTAGCGAAAAACTGATAAACCTGATGGGTGGCACCATTCAAGTGCAAAGCGAAATAGACAAAGGCACCCAATTTACCTTTACTATTAAAGCCGAAATAAGCACAGTGAAGATATCAACCTTGCCCCTTAACCTGGATATACTGAAAGGTAAAAGGATTTTAATTGTAGACGATAACCAGACCAACCTAAACATTTTAAAGGCACAGCTTGAGTATTGGCACATGCTTCCTACTCTTGCTTCTTCTGCCCATGAAGCCTTAAGCCTGATAAATGGCCATGATAATTTCGATATTGTTATTACTGATATGCAAATGCCAGATACAGATGGCATACAGCTTGCCCTTCAGATAAAACAGAAAGCGCCCAAAATACCAATCATGTTACTGAGCTCTATTTCAGACACATTCTATAAAGAGTATCCTGATTTATTTTGCTCGGTTATGATAAAACCCGCCAAAATTCATGTGCTTTGCCGGAATATATATAATCAGATTTTGTCTAAGGATTTTCCTGCCGGTAATGAAAAAACACAGGGTGCACCTTCACAAAAGTTGTCGGCAGATTTTGCCACAAAATATCCGATGAATATTCTGGTGACTGAAGACTACATCATGAACCAGAAACTTGCCTTAAAAATTCTGAGTAAACTGGGCTATGAAGCCGACCTTGCAGAAAACGGCATTGAAGCGCTCGAAGCCATAGCCAACAAACACTTTGACCTGATTCTGATGGATGTGCAAATGCCGGGTATGGATGGATTAACCGCTACCAGACGCATAAGAGAGCAATCCGTTCATCAACCCGTTATAATTGCCATGACAGCCAACGCCCTTCAGGAAAGCCGCGAAGAATGCATCAAAGCCGGCATGGACGACTACATAAGTAAACCTATTAATCTTGAATTTTTGGTATCGGTGCTTGAAAAGTGGGGGAAACTGATTTTAACCAGACAGTAACATGAATAACTCTGTTAAGGTTGAACATCCTACTGCGATTTGCTTTTGATGTACCAGTTATCGTAATGGTGATTATTCTAGGAAGCCTCAGTCGTGAAGAGTCGGGGATTCAAAGCATTTGAGTGCCCTCTGATTTAAAAGTAAACATCTGCATACCTGTTGAACAAGTATTAATGCCCTCCTTGGTTATATTCTGATATTCCATGATACATCAACTTGGGATATTTGCCTTCTTTTTATGCCTAGATATAAGCAACTTCAGTTTTTTTGCCCGTACAGATAAACAAGCTGAAGCGTTGTTTGATAAGTACCTGTGAGGTCTTATATAAATGAATGAATGAAGATGCAGATTGGTATTTTAAAATAGCGCTTCAAACAAAATAATGTATTTACGCATTCGCCCAATCTGATTGAGAACGTATTAACTAAAAGACATAAAAAAAGGCGGATGAACCGCCCTTGTATCAGTGATGTCCTTCGTCGGCATGAGAGCGGTTATAACCATTAGCAAACGTAATGCCCACAACCAACAGCCCAAGTATAAAGACAAACAAATCGCCAAAAACCCAAAGGATAGTCATAATTAGTATAAAAAGCACTAACATAAACCAGCTTGGAAGCGGTTGAGGAGCAGATGATTTTGCCATAATTTATCTTGATACGTTAATTTCCGGCTGCAATTTATGACATAAGAATCATAATTGAAAATATTACTTTATTTTCTCATAAAAAAACAGATTGCCGTCGGCCAGCCTGGCTCCTACCGGAGCGCTCTGGTACAAAACCAGGTATCTGGGTGTTTCGGTAAACCACAGGTAAGAATACGTTTTAGTGTTTTCAAAAACTATCATATCGCGTTTGATACTTGCGTTTTCGTCAACACGCATACTCACGGTTGACCTCTCTACCACTTTGCCATCTTTAGTACGGGTAAAAAACTGTTTTGATGCGTTAAATTCAAGAACTTCTTCATATTCCGGCACTTTTTCAGATGGGCTGCCCGGCGCCGGAAAACCTACTCCAATCTTTACCAGTTTCCATCTACCGTCTATTTCATTCAATTGTGGGTCAGGTATGGTAGTCTCGCATGATTTGACAAACAAAATGCTGAGAATGTGTATTAACAAGGTTTTCATAGTTATACAGTTTTTCGTTTCGATACCCTTTAGCTAAAAAAGGTTGGAATCTAAAAATCAAATTCCATAATATCGGGGTCATTCAATAAGCTTTTAATTATCTGCTCATGGTTTTTCTCTGACCCCCTGACCGTCCAGGTACCGCTGATACGGTCATTAGTTTTGGTCTGCATGTTTCTTTCTGCCTCCAGATTAAACTTTTCAAATAAATGCTCGTAATGCCTGAGCGTTCCGTTGGTGTACTTGCAAACAATTCTGTAGGTACGTATCAGGTTCCTTCGTTTAATTCTCACCTGCAAAGGCACCAATACATATAAAGTAAAAATAACAAGCAACATGGCAAAAAAGCCTGTTTCGTACAGGTCTTTGCCTACGCCTACGCACAGGCCCAATGCTGCCGTAACCCAGGCCGTAGCAGCAGTAGTAATGCCCGTAATGCGCCCGCTTGAGTTATCTCTGAATATAATTCCTCCCCCCACAAACCCAATGCCGGTTACAATATTGGCTGCAATGCGGGATGGGTCTGAACCCAATTTGATAGACACCAGGGTAAAAAGTGTAGAGCCAACGCAAATAAGAATCATGGTTCTTAACCCGGCCGATTTACTATGATATTCCCTTTCAAAACCAATAATCGCGCCCGTACCTGCCGAAATCAAAAGTTTAAAGATATCTTCGGTTACAAATTCTAAATCCATAAAAACAAAAGTAGTTTTTCAAAAAACAAATCACAATCATAATTAACACATAAAACTTCAACAAATACAGGCTCAAAAGTAATATTTTAGTGTTTGCCGCAAAACTTAACACATTTTTTTTGTTTTTTTTGATTGCTTTGGTTGTATTTGTAAATTAATTAAACAATCTCATAAAATTATTATGAAAACTGATCTTAAACAGAAGGTTTCTGAAATCTCAACTGCGCTTGCCAATATTATCAGCGGAGATTCTGCCAGCAAAAAAATCAAAAAAGCCATTGATAAGACTGCAAAAAAACTAGCGAAAAAAATTGCTAAAGTAAATAAAGAGGCAGAAAAAGAGAAAAAGAAAGAAGAGAAAAAGGCTGCTAAAAATGCCGTGGTAAAAGTAAAAAAAGAGAAGAAAAAAGACAAAAAGCCAGTACCTGCAACCGCAAAAGCGAATGCCCCTAAAGCTTCAGTTGCGCCGGCTCCGGTTGTTCCGAAAGTAGCCGTGCCCGAAGCAGCAGCAGCCAAACCAAAAGCCGTAGCTCCTGCTAAACCTAAAGAAGAATCTAAATAATTTAAATATAGATTATTTACGCTGTGACATGACATGCGCCAAGCCCGGGTGCAGATCTATACTGATTTGCACCATTTGCTTTCTTTTACTTTTCATGAACACCACATTGGCTCAGCAGACCAATGAATTGATTATTAGTGAAATAATGGCAGACCCTTCCCCTGCTAAGGGTCTGCCTGAAAAAGAGTATCTTGAACTTTATAACCGCTCAGGCAAAGCGCTTAACCTCAACCAGTTTGTATTAGGCTATAACAACAGTACTGTCAGTTTCCCTGATTTTATCATCCAACCCAAAGAATATGTAATTGTTACGCACCGAAACAATGTCTCGGAATTTCAGGCTATCGGAAGAACCGTAGGCCTGAGTAGCTTTTCATTACTGAATACAGGAACTACCTTAACACTAAAAACCAACAGTAACACAACAGTTTTTTCTGTTACTTATACCAGCAAATGGTATTCTACAGGTAAAACACAGGGATTCTCACTAGAGATGATTGATACAGAATTTGCCTGCGTAGAAACTGGAAACTGGGTTTCAAGCGAAGCCATTTTGCAAGGAACACCGGGCAAAGAAAATTCAGTTAAGGCTTCCCGCCCTGATTTAACGCCCCCTGTTTTGCAGCGCTATGAATATCTCAACAACCAGCAGATAAAGCTCGTTTTCAATGAAAAACTGGATAGCCTTTCTGCGGTTAGTCAATTAGCCTACACGGTAGATAAATCCGTTCAAATAAAGAGTATTGCCACTGAAAGCCCGGCAAATACTTCAGTAACACTAACTTTTCAGTCTGGTTTGCAAACTAAAACAAGTTATACGCTTACTGCCAGAAATATTGCAGACTGTTCTGGTAATGTACTGAAAGAGGCATCTTTGCAGGTAGGCATTGTAAGTGAGGCTGACTCTGGCGATGTGGTGTTGAATGAAATACTGTTTAACCCCGGTAGTGGAGGCGAAGACTTTGTTGAAATCTATAACAGGAGCAACAAATTTATTAGTCTGAAAGACTGGGCTTTGGCCAATGCAGACAATACAGGCACGGTGGCCAATATAAAGCCTATCAGTTTAACACATTATGTTTTGATGCCGGGTCAGTTTTTGGTTTTAACCCGCAATGCAAGTGTAATTAGCAGTCAATATTACAAAACAGTAGCAAGCCATATACTGGAGATGGAAAGCCTGCCCGCATTTGCTAATGAAAAAGGCACGGTTATTTTGCTGAATCAATTCAGAAAAGTACTCGACCGGTTCGATTACTCAGAAACAATGCATCATGGGCTGATTGACAATAAAGCGGGCGTATCGCTTGAGAAGTCAGATTATAACCTACCTTCCTCGTTGCCATCTAACTGGCATTCGGCAGCGGCCTCTGATGGCTACGCCACGCCCGGTTATGCCAATTCTCAATATAAAAGCGCTGCTGAAAGCAATACATTTATGATTGAACCTGAGATTTTCACCCCTGACGGAGACGGCTCTGATGATGTTGCTCAGTTAAAATTTCAGCTTACTCAAACCGGGTTTGTAGCCAACTTATATGTATTTGATGCAAACGGACGAATGCTGAAACAACTGGCACAAAACCAGATTCTGGGGGTAAATGACCAGATTGTCTGGGACGGAAAAAGTTACAATAATGAGCTTGCGCCAGTAGGATATTATATTATTCTGGCCGAACTTTTTAACACGAATGGCGATAAACTGGAGTTTAAAGCAAAAGTGGTATTGGGAGCCAAATATTGAGTTGGCGAGTGCAATAAAACCACCATTCTTATGTTTATGCTGTGGGAGTCTGATAAAACTGTCACGGTTTTTTTTGCTTTCTGTTAGACATCATACTCTCTCGGTAAAGTTTCTGCTCTTCTCTTTCCAGATGCAATCCATAGGCAGACACACACCCCATGGCTATAAATTGTGTAACTATAAATAATACAACTATCATGGCTTTAAATGTTTATGTATTAAAATAAAAAACATTTGCCAAAGCGGGTTTTAACAGATTTGAAGCAGTTTTGTGGAGTGTATTCTACAAAAAACACACCATTCCACATCTGAGTCTTTATCTATTCAGCATTTTTCTCTTAAATTGCAGGTATGGCCTTATCTGTTGACAATTTGATTTACCCTTTATGAAAAACTTCTGTTTCGTTACGCTATTCCTTGCTTTTGCTATGCAGTCTGCTGCACAATCAGAGCAATTGAAAAACGCTATTCTGGCAAGACTAAACCCGGTTGAGGGAGAATTTGCTTTGGCATTTAAAGACCTGCAAACCGGGCAAACAGTGTTCATAAACGAGAAAGAGAGTTTTCATGCAGCAAGTACCATGAAAACCCCGGTTATGATTGAAGTATTTAAGCAGGCCAAAGCCGGAAAATTTAAGTTGACAGACTCTATTCTGGTTAAAAATGAATTTAACAGTATTGTAGATGGCAGCCCGTTTAAACTGGATTTAAGTGACGACAGCGCCGATGAAATGTACAAGAAAACAGGGCAGCAAATGACTATCTACGACCTCACCTACCAGATGATTATTGTAAGCAGTAACCTGGCTACCAATATTCTCATTGATTTGGTGGGGGCTAAAAATGCCAATGCGACCATGCGTACGCTTGGGGCTAATGATATACAGGTGCTACGCGGGGTAGAAGACAGCAAAGCCTTTCAATCAGGAATGAACAATACCGTAACTGCTTATGACCTGATGCTTATTTTTGAGAAACTGGCACAGGGAGAGGTAGTAAGCAGGAAAGACTCTGAGGCCATGATAAAAATACTACTCGACCAGAAATTCAACGAGATTATACCTGCCAGATTACCCGCCACTGTAAAAGTAGCCCACAAAACTGGTTCTATTACAGGGGTACAAAATGACTCCGGAATTATATATTTGCCAGACGGACGTAAATACGTACTGGTTATACTATCAAGAAAACTAACGGATGCTAAAAAAGGTGTTGAAGCGCTGGCCGATGTATCTGGAATGATATATGACAGTCTTCAACACTAGATTCAGCTTTCTTTAGCCAGAAACTCCCTGATGCGGTGGGTTTTGTCTTTGCCAATCAGTTTTATCAGCTCTTCGTCTGGGGCGCTCTTGATGTTTGATATGGTCTTGAACTGTTTCAGCACCTTGGTGGCCGTAAGTTTTCCAATACCCGGAGCACTTTCTAAACTACTAATCAGGAAGCTCTGACTACGTCGGTCGCGGTGATGGGTAATACCAAAACGGTGAGCTTCGTCCCGACAGCGCTGAATGAGTTTCAGCGACTCAGACTTCTTGTCAATATAAAGCGGAAGCGTATCTTCCGGAAAATAAATTTCTTCCAGTCGCTTGGCAATCCCGATAATCGGAATCTCGCCATACAGGCTCAATTCTTTCAGGGCTTCGCAGGCAGCAGACAATTGTCCTTTTCCTCCGTCAATAATAATCAAATCAGGCAAATCCGTTTTTTCTTCCAATAACCTTGTATACCGCCGTGTTACCACCTCTTTCATAGTGGCAAAGTCATTCGGGCCTTCTACTGTTTTGGGTATATAATGCCTGTATTCTTTGGGGGCGGGTTGTCCGTTTATAAAACAAACCATTGCCGAAACCGGGTTGGTACCCTGTATATTTGAGTTGTCGAAACACTCTATATGGCGTGGCAGGTTCTTTAACTGTAAATCCTGTTTCAGTTTTACCAGCACTCGGTCTCGCTTATTGGTAGCGCCACTGGCTGCAATGGCTTCTCTTTCAGCTTTCTCTTTTCTGAAATACACCACGTTTTTTAACGACATATCCAGCAGCTTGCGTTTATCACCAATCTGAGGTACCGCAATATCTGCCTTCATATCAATACTTACCGGTATGTTGGTAATAATCTCTTTTGTGGTGCTTTCATATTGCTGGCGCAGCTCAACAATAAACATAACCAGTATTTCTTCATCAGTCTCTTCCAGTTTTTTCTTTACATCAAGTGTCTGGGTAAGAATAATGGTACCATTTACCACTTTCAGATAATTGATGTAGGCGGTGGTTTCGTCAGAAGTAATACTGAACACATCTACGTCTTTAATAGACGGATTAACAACGGTTGCCTTGCTTTGGTAACTCTGAAGAAAATCGAGTTTCAGTTTTAGCTGGTGCGCTTCTTCAAATGCCAGCTTACGCGCGGCCTCCTGCATGCGCTGTTCAAAGTACTGCCTGGCAGGCGCCAGATTCCCCTTCAAAATATGATGCACCTGTTCAATCTCTTTCAGGTAGTCAGCCTCGGTTTGCAGGTTTTCACAAGGGCCTTTACAATTACCGATATGATACTCAAGGCACACTTTAAACTTTTTGGCATCTATGTTGTCTTGCGAAAGGTTAAGGTTACAGGTTCTGATGGTATATAGCTGGCTGAACATCTCAAGCAGGGCGTGCATAGCTTTTGAGTTCACAAACGGGCCATAGAGTTTCCCGCGCGACCTGTCTTCCATGCGACGTGTCGTAATTACCCTTGGGAAACGCTCATTGGTAACACAAACGTAAGGATACATCTTGTCGTCTCTCAACAAAATATTGTATCTCGGCTGATATTGCTTTATGAGTGTATTTTCAAGCAGGAGTGCGTCAAACTCTGTAGGCACAATAGTAAATTCCAGCTTTCTTATGCTTACTACCAATCTGCGGGTTTTGCGGTCGTGCCTGTTAAAATTTGCAAAATAACTGGTTACTCTGTTTTTAAGATTTTTGGCCTTACCTACGTAAATAACCTCGCCGTTGTCGTCAAAATAACGATACACCCCCGGTTCTTCGGGTACCTTAACCAACTCTGATTTATAATCAAAACTAATCTCCGACATAAAAAAAATGTTCTCTCTGATAACCAATAACACTACCCAATCTTAATCTGTTCAACACTTACCCAATCAGGCTTTATAAAAGTTTCTAATTTATAACATTTATTCCGGATTAAGACAGCATACTGAGCAGAACCCCGGCTTTTGTGCATTTAAGGACCCGCCTGAATCAATTTTTTAAATTGAAACAAAAAAATTGCCACATAATTTGGAAAGAATCATATTTCAAATTTACTTTGCAATACAAAGTTCTTTTTTATCCTTATGACATCTAAAAAAATTACAATAGCGTTTAATATCAGTCGACCGACTTTAAGTCTGATACTACTGACATTGCTCAGTTCTGTATTATTACTGGCTGGTGTAATAAAGACGCATCATCTGAGGGGCATCTACTTACTCTGGAATCTGTTTTTAGCCTGGGTTCCATTATTTTTTATTCTGGTTGCCCGCAGGTATCAGTCTTTGCCACATGCCTCATTTCGTTTCAGCCAGACTATAGTTTACAGCTGCCTGGGTTTCTGGCTGTTATTTTTTCCAAATTCGCCTTATATAATTACGGATCTGATTCACCTAACAGAGTCGCAGCTGCACCTATTGTGGTTTGATTCCGTTAGTTTTTTCATTGTAGCGCTGGCAGGTTTAGCAACCGGACTTTACTCTCTGCTGGTGGCGCACGAAATTATTGAAAAGCTAACAGGCAGAATATGGGCCTGGGCGATAGTTTTCTCGAGTGTGGTGCTGTCTGGTTTTGGCTTATACCTGGGCCGGTATATCCGTTTCAATAGCTGGGATTTGTTCACCAACCCTGCTTTTTTGTTCAGAAAATCAATCCATGAGCTTCAAAATCCGCTGGCTATACAAACCACAATGGTTTTCTCGCTGGTGGTTATGGTGCTATATGTTTCATTAATTCTGTTGATGCCTGCCTCTTATGAACGTTCCAAAAATGTTGCATAGTTTTAAATATGCTTTTAAGGGTGTAAAAGTGCTGCTTCAGGAAAACAACGCCCGGTTTCATCTGCTGGCAACGGTTGCGGTTGTTTTAAGTGGCATACTCTTAAAACTAAGTTTTGCCGAATGGTCAGCTACCATTATATCAATCGGACTGGTATGGATGGCCGAAGCCTTTAATACCGCGTTAGAAAAACTATGCGATTTTGTTTCGGAAGGTTACCATCCTTTAATCGGTAAAATAAAGGATTTATCAGCAGCCGCAGTTTTAATCATTTCGGTTTGTGCTGCAATTATCGGAATTATTATATTTTTGCCTAAAATTTTAGCTAATCTATGAACGAGCACCTAGAACAACTGAAGGAAATACGCTCTCTGATGGAACGTTCGTCTAAGTTTCTTTCCTTAAGCGGGTTTTCCGGTATTTCAGCCGGTATCTGTGCTTTAATAGGTGCCTGGTATGCACACCAGAAAATTCATGTTGATGGTTTATATCAGTTGTTTGACCCGGCCGTCAGGCATGAGATTGTTCCGGCACTGCTGCTTGACGCAGCCCTTGTGTTGGTGTCTGCACTGGTAACAGGAGTGTTTTTTACTGTAAGAAAAGCCCGTAAAAAAGGGTTGGATGTCTGGACATCTACTTCAAAACGCTTGCTGACAAGCATGCTTATTCCGTTATTTGCCGGAGGTATCTTCGGCTTGGGGTTGCTGTATCACGGATTTTTCTGGCTTTGTTTTCCAACTACACTTGTTTTTTATGGCATTGCGCTGGTAAATGCCAGTAAATATACTGTTCATGATACTTTTTATCTGGGCATAAGTGAGATTGTGCTGGGTATTGTGGCTTTGTTTTTGGCAAAATGGAATTTGCTGTTCTGGGCAATTGGGTTTGGTGGGTTGCACATTATTTATGGATTAGTGGTGTATTTCAGATATGATAGAAAATAGTTTTGGCGCCAGGTAGCTAAAAGCGCCTGACGCTGGTGAATAATATGAATTTACTTCAGAATTTTAATAAAGCATTTGAAAGCAAGGCCAGGCTGGGCATCATGTCGGTGCTGATGGTGAATGACGACGTCTCTTTTAATGCCATGAAAGAGATATTGTCTTTGACTGACGGTAACCTTGCCACACACCTACGCGCACTGGAAGAAGCTAATTACATTTCGTTCAGAAAAGAATTTGTAGGCCGCAAACCCAATACCGTTTATTCGGCAACTGAGCCAGGCAAAAAGGCTTTTAACGAACACCTGAACGAGTTGGAGAAATTTATTAAAGGGACATGATTTTTTTTGCCATTTTACTTTGTAAAACAAAGAACTTTTTAACTATATATTTATGAATCAGCTAAGTTTTCGTTTACTATCAGTAGTAATACTTACCATCGTTTTTAATTATTTTTTCTGGCTTGAGAAATTCGGCATCAATCTCTTGCATTTCAATACCTCACTCATTGCCTTGCTGGCCCTGTATAACAAAATAAAATTTGACACCATACCCTTGCGTGTTGCTTTGGGTACGGTATTGCTGACAGGTGCTATGGTAATTGTTTATAATTCTGTTCTCAGTATATTAGTGCATTTGTTATGTTTCTTGGTTCTGACAGGTTTTATACACCGGCGTGAACTTACAAGTGTTGGCGGCGCCTTATGGCAGTATGGACTAAACCTGCTTATGACTACCTTTGAACCCCTGCTCCTGCTTGCCGAAACCAAAAACAAGCTAAACAATAAGAATCAGCTTCTGGGTAAATCGGTCAGCATTGCACAATTGTTGCTGATTCCAATTATTGCTTTTGCGGTTTTCCTGCTTATTTTTAAATCAGCCAATCCAATTTTTAGTGACATAGTTACAACCCCCTTTGCCTGGCTTTTTGAGGCCATGGAAAGGTTTTTTACTGATTTTTCGATAGGTCATTTCATCTTTCTGCTATTCGGTGCCGGCTTTATTTTCAGTGTATTGTTTAACTGGGGACGAGTAAATAATCTGTACCAAATCAAACAAAGACCTGGAACAATTGCTACCCCGGAAAAACCCAATGAAAAGTCGGCAATTAATGAATACAGCACTGCGCTATTACTAATTGTATCGGTTAATATTTTACTGCTTATCATTAACATTATTGACATAAAATTCTTGTGGTTTAATCTGGGAGCAGACTTAAAATCAGCGCATGAGTTGTCTAAACTCGTACATGAGGGAACCTACCTGCTTATTCTAAGCATTGTACTTTCAATATTTATTCTAATCTATTACTTCCGTAATGAGCTCAATTTCCTGCCCGGCAACCGGTGGCTTGTTGTGGCTTCCTACGTATGGATTATTCAGAACGGTTTCCTGATTATCTCGGTTCTCCTACGAAATTATGAGTATATTACCAATTATGGGCTCGCTCACGGTCGCATAGTCGTAATTTTCTTACTGCTAATTACTACTATCGGTTTAATTTTACTTTGGCTCAAAATCAAGCATAAATACACAATCCTGCATTCTTTCAAACAGGCGTGTTGGGGTTTACTTTTATCACTGGTAAGTTTTACACTTTTTGATTGGGACAGCATGATTGTGCAGTATAATCTATCTACCCAAAAAGCAGCAGACATTGATTACTATTATTTGAATACGCTCTCAGACCGAACACTTCCTTTGTTGTATGAAAACAGATCGAAGATAGAAGAAAGCAGCAGGATACATAATCATTTTAATAAGCTATATGATACCGACAGGCTTAATATACGAATCAGTTATTATCTCAAAAAACAAAAGGGATACAACTGGGTATCCTGGGATTTATCAAACAGCAAAGCGGTTAACTATTTTAAAGACAAAAAAATTGAAATACCTAATAAACAACCTGGGTCTAATACCCCTGAAAGTGCTTATTAAAACGGCACAAAAAATGAAAGCCTGCGGTTAAGGCAGGCTTTCATAAAATATTGATTAATGGATATTATCTACGCGCCAACTTGGCTAATAATTTCAGAATCTCTAAATAAAGCCATATTATTGTTACCATCAGTCCGAAGGCTGAATACCACTCCATATATTTTGGCAATTGCATACGTGCTCCTTCTTCAATCAGGTGGAAATCGATAATCAGATTCATGGCAGCAATGGTTACAACCACGCCTGAGAAGATGATACCGATGGTACCGCCTTGATGAATATAAGGAATACTGATGCTGAACATACCTAAAATCCAGGTAAGCATATACAACAGAAAAACAGCGCCGGTAGCCGCGGCAACGCCAACCATAAAACCTCTGGTAGCTTTAATGATACCGGTTTTATATAATACCCACATAACAAATACAACTCCGAAAGTAAGACCTGCCGCAATAAAAGCAAATTGATGAAAAATGGCAGAAATTGCACCAATAGCTAAACCTTCTAACAAAGCATAAGTAGGTGCCAGCTGCGGTGCCCATTCTTTTTTAAATGCCAGCACAACGGCACACAGAAGGCCGCCTATGCATCCGGCGGGTATCAACATCGGGGCAATGCTCCAACCTTCTAGTAAACCCACCCAGGAAACGGCCGAAGATGCTAATAGAATGAATAACAAAATACCTACTTTGGTGAGTGTACTTTGTACTGTCATGACCTCGCCATTGCTATAAGCAAGGTCAATCTTTGTAAATGTTTTTTCCGAAAATACCGGATTAGCCATAGTTAAAAATTGTTTAAGTGATTGTATGAAGATACAAATTAGCAAATTTCCGGTTCCTATACAAGTACCGGTAAATGAATTTATTTTAAATAAAATATTAGGTATTCAATGCCTGAAAAAAGAATATCTTCTCAGAAAACCGTTTAAATTTTGCGTTTCAGCTCGAAGTGCTGGCCCAGATATACCTTTCGTACCAGTTCATCACCTGCCAGTTCTTCGGCTGTACCCTGCCGTAGAATTTTACCTTCAAACAACAGATAGGCTCTGTCGGTAATCGAAAGGGTTTCGTTTACGTTATGGTCGGTTATCAGAATGCCGATATTACGGTGTTTGAGCTTGGCAACAATACCCTGAATCTCTTCTACGGCAATGGGGTCTACACCTGCAAAGGGTTCGTCTAACAATATAAACTTGGGGTCAACAGCTAATGCGCGGGCAATTTCTGTACGTCGGCGTTCGCCACCCGAACAAACAATTCCTTTATTTTTTCTGACATGCGTAAGGCTGAACTCCTCCAGCAAGGTTTCGGTTTTCTCTTTTCGCTCTGCTTTTGTCATGCCGGGTTTTGCCAGTTCCAGCACCCCCAGGATATTCTCTTCAACCGTTAATTGCCTGAACACCGAGGGTTCTTGTGCCAGATACCCTACACCCAGTTTGGCACGCTTGTACATAGGCAGGGCAGTAATATCGAGGTCATCAAGCCAAACCTTACCACTATTGGGTTTTACCAGACCAGTGGCCATATAAAACGACGTGGTTTTTCCGGCACCGTTAGGACCAAGCAGCCCCACAATTTCACCTTGTGCTACCTGATAACTTACGTTATTGTTAACTAAGCGTTGCCCGTATTTTTTAATAAGGTTTTCAGTACGTAGAATCATCTCTTGCTATTCAGCCGTTTCTTTTGCAAAACTAACGTCTTTTCTTCATAAATCTTGTTAATATTTATTAAATCATTGTCAGGGCCTTATATTTGGCGTAACATCCAAACCCCTTTTTTTCATGCAAACAGCTTTACTTCAACTGAAGCAATTGGTATCAGGCATCCACCCTTTATCTGATGCTGACTGGAAGGAGTTTTCGACACACTGGAGGCCCTTCACAGCCAAAAGAAAAGAGCTGTTAACTGCTATGGGCGAAAAAGAAAGGTATCTCTACTTTGTTATAGATGGCGTGCAGAGAGTGTATTATTTTGACGAGCAAAACAGGGAAGCAACACTGGTTTTCACTTATTGTCCTTCGTTTGGTGGTGTGCTTGATTCATTGCTATTGCAAACGCCCTCAAAATATTTTTATGAAACCCTGACACCCTCGATTTTTCTTCGGGCGCCCGTAAGCGAGCTAAAGATACTTATGCAAAGCCGACCCGCCATTGAAACACTTATCAGACAGGGAACTACACACGCGTTGTCTGGTTTACTGACCAGACTGGTTGAATTGCAATGTTATTCAGCCGAAGAACGCTTTATGGAGTTGCTGAAACGCAGCCCGCATATTCTGCAACTGGTGCCACATAAGTATCTGGCCAATTATCTGGGTATGGATGCCACCAACTTCAGCAAGTTTATTAACCGGATAAAAATTTAGAAATATTGGTAAATACCAAGAATTAAGAAGTCTGGCCTGATGAATTTTGCAGTAGAAAACAAAATAGCTTACATGGAGAAAGTTGATAAAATACAATTGCTGGAAAAATTGGAGAACGAGGTAGAAAACCACCTGCATGCAGCCATCAGCACTTTTCAGAACCTGAATGGAGATATCTTATTGAAGCCGCCTTATAATGGTGGGTGGAGCATTGCCCAATGTTTTGAACACCTGAACAGCTACGGCTTATACTACCTGCCACAAATTGAAAAAGGCATTAGAGAAAATCAGGAAAAACCGTTCAATGATACTTTTAAGAGCAGTTGGCTGGGCCGCTACTTTACCCGGATGATGTTACCATCAAACACCAAAAAATACAAAGCATTTAAAGGGCATATACCCGCTCCTGACCTGAATGCGCACGAAGTAATGGCCGAGTTCATTAATCAACAGGAAACATTGCTCCGGTATTTGAAAGAAGCCGGAAAGGTAGATTTGAATGCGATTCGAATACCTATTTCAATTGGGAAATTTATAAAATTAAAACTGGGCGATGTGTTTCAGTTTATCATAGCACACAATGAACGCCATATTCAACAGGCAGGCAGAGTATTAGATGCACTAAAGAGTTATGAGAAGATAGCATAGTAAAAGGGGACGGCACAGGCCTTTCCCTCTTATGATTTTCTAATACTTAATGTCTTTCAGCATTAACTGCAAAGTAGTTTTATTATTGAAAGTGTTCTCTTCAATCTGGTAGGCAATTCTGAAATACTTCTGTTGTGTCAGCCTCCTGAAGTGTTCTTCTACCATACCAAAACCAACAGCCGTAAAGACAGCACCGGTATCTTCTTCCAGAAGCTCCAGTTTCAGGTGCTTTTCTTTCATGATACGGGGCGTGTACTTCAGCGTAAGGTTTTCTGTAACAAAAACAGGCTGCATGTTTTCCGGCCCGAACGGCGCCATCTGGTTTATTATCCGATGAAACTTAGAGGTGATGTCTGCCAGCCGGATTTTTAAATCTACATTTATTACCGGGGTTTGCTGCTCTTCTGTTATATACCTGGTTACTACTTTGTCAAACTCCTGTTGAAACGGCTGAATATTTTGGATGCTCAGGGTCATACCCGCAGCATGCTTATGCCCACCGAATTGCTCTAACAGATGCGAACACTCTTCTAAAGCTGAATACAAATCGAATCCGGCTACCGAACGTGCCGAACCGGCAGCCATTGCCTCTTTGGTTTTAGTAAAAATAATGGTTGGCCGGTAGTACTTTTCAATACAGCGGCTGGCAACAATTCCAATTACGCCTTTGTGCCAGTCTTCTCTGTACAGAACCGTACTCTTGGCAGTACTACTCAACCAGGCATCCTGCTCAATCATGGCCAGGGCTTCTTCGGTCATGCGGGTATCATGGCCCCGGCGTTCGGTATTATGTTTTTGTATTTCTTCGGCAAAAGCAAGCGCTTCATCAAAATTATCAGACAACAACAGTCTTACGGCATCACGGGCATGCTTTATTCTGCCTGCTGCGTTTATGCGCGGCCCCAATACAAACACAACATTTTCAATGCTCATGTTACTATTGAAACCTGCCACACTCTTCAACGCTTTTAGTCCAATTTGCGGATTTTCGTTCAGTTTCTTTAAACCATAATAGGCAAAAATCCTGTTTTCGCCGGTAATTGGTACTATATCAGACGCTATACTAACTACGCATAAATCAATATATTGATACAGTTTGGTTAATGGAATATTGTTTCGGACACAATAAGCCTGCAAAAGCTTAAAGCCCACTCCATTGCCGGTTAATTCTTTGTAAGGATAAGCGCAATCTTTGCGTTTGGGGTCAAGCACAGCCACAGCATCAGGCAGGTTTTCATCCGGCTCGTGGTGGTCGCATACAATAAAATCTATTTTATACTGTTCCTTAGCAATTTTTACTTTGTCTTGCGCTTTTATGCCACAGTCGAGGCAAATAATTAAAGAAGCGCCCTGTTGTGCGGCAAACTCAATACCCTGTAATGAAACACCGTATCCTTCCAGATAACGGTCGGGGTTATAGTATTCAATGTTTGGGTAAAAAGTACTTAAAAAACCATAAACCAGCGCAACGGCCGTGGTGCCATCCACATCATAATCACCGTAAACAAGTATCTTCTCTTTCGTATTAATGGCTGCTTCCAGCCGTGCAACTGCCTTGTCCATATCAGCCATCAGGAATGGGTCATGCAGATGCGACAGTTGCGGACGGAAAAAATCTTTTGCCTGTTCAAAATTACTGATACCTCTCTGCACCATCATATTAGCCAGGGTATTATCAATATTCAATTGCCCGGCTAACGTTTTAACCACCTGTTGATCAGGGACAGATTTATATGCCCACCTCTTTTCGTACATTTATCGTTCTTTTATTCAGCTGATTACAACGCCGTAATTATAAGTTCCTAACTAATTCTTCTTGTTTTTGTGTAAGCCTGAATCGCTCTCCGTAAGTGTTGGCTAACCGGTTACATTCGTTTATAAAAGTCTCTTTGCCTACAAATTCAGGAAAATTGAGCGTTCCACCTGCGTAAGGCGGGAATCCCCAGGCCAGAATAGAACCAATATTGCCATCCAGTTTTGTTGTCAGCACGCCTTCATCAAAACAACGGATTGACTCTACCACCTGGCGGTAAAGCAGGCGCTTTTTCACTTCATCCATTTCAGGCTGCGAATCTGATACAGGGAAATATTCAGCCAAACCATCCCAAAGATATTTTTTACCATCGGCGGGATACTCATAAAATCCTTTTTTATTCTTTTTGCCCAACCGGCCCAAATCTTCCACCATCAATCTGATAGCCTGATACGTGTCATCGCTTTCAGTTAAAGCGCCATCCGCAATACTTTGCCTGGTAATTTTAAGAGCCAGATCAAGGGCTACTTCATCAGATACAGCCAAAGCCCCTACCGGCATTCCGGCATATTTGCCTGCGTTTTCAATCAGAACCGGGTCTACGCCATCTTTTAGCAGATAAATACCCTCGCTGGTATAGGTACTGAAACAACGAGAGGTGTAAAAGCCTCTTGAATCATTTACCACGATAGGTGTCTTTCTGATTTTCTTTACGTAGTCGACGGCTAATGCCACTGCATAATCTGAAGTTTGCTTACCACGAATCAACTCTACAAGCATCATTTTATCAACCGGAGAAAAAAAGTGTATACCAATGAAGTTTTCCGGTTTGGCAGATGCCTTTGCTAAGCCTGAGATAGGTATAGTTGAGGTGTTAGAGCCAAACACCCCACCTTCTGCCAGCATGGGTTCTGCTTCTTGTGTTACGGTGGCTTTCAACTCGCGGTTCTCAAAAACAGCCTCAATTATCAAATCGCAGCCTTTTAAATCTGCTGCTTTGTCGGTTGGCTGAATCAGGCTTAGTAACAGGTCTCCTTTTTCTTTAGTGGTTTTACCTTTTTCTATCCCTTTTTGTACTAAAGACCGTGAATAATCCTTTCCTTTTTCGGCACCTTCTATACTTACATCTTTTAAAACTACCTCAATACCGGCCATTGCCGATACATAAGCTATGCCCGAACCCATAAAGCCAGCTCCTAATATACCAAGTTTCTTTACCTCAGTTTTAGGAACATCCTTCGGGCGGCTTGCGCCTTTATCGGCTTCGTTTTTGCCCAGAAACATTACGCCAATCAGGTTTTTTGCTTCTCTTGAGGTGGCAACTTTTACAAAATGCCGTACTTCTATGGCAATGGCTCTGTCAATATTTACCTGTAGGCCTTCATAAACACAAGAAAGTATCTCAATCGGTGCCGGATAATTCCCTTTGGTTTTATCCATAATCATGGCTGTGCCACCGGCAAAGGTACGCATTCCCGTTGGCGACTGCACATTACCACCCGGTACTTTATAGTTTTCGCGCGCTTTAATAGCACCCGTCTTTTTATCAAATTCGTCCCAGGGTTGTATGGCTTTCGGGTTCGCTAATATCCACTTCATGGCTTTTTCCATAAGCTCTTCTCTGGTGGCGGCCAAATCATTTACCATACCATAGCCAAAGGCTTCTTTGGGGCTTATGCGCTTGCCTTCAACCATCAACAGCAAGGCGGGTTCCATGCCAATCAGGCGTGGTAAACGTTGTGTTCCGCCACCGCCGGGCAATAAACCCAGCTGCACTTCCGGCAAGCCAATCTGTGCTTTGGGGTTGTCTAAAGCTATTCTGTAATGACAAGACAGACACACCTCGAAGCCTCCGCCCAGCGCTGTGCCGTTAATGGCCGCAACAACCGGCTTGCCGCAGGTTTCAAGTGTTCTGAAAATCTTATTAAAGTCGAGCGAAAATTTATAGGTTTCTGAAGGGTCTTTATCGTTATTTTTTAAAAGCATTTTCACATCTGCGCCTGCTATAAATTCATTTTTTTCTGAGGTAATAATTATACCCTTTACCTCGGAGTCGGCGTAAGCATTTTTAAGATGTGATTCAAATTCAGGAATAGAAACATCATTCAGTACATTCATGGGCGACGTGGTCATGTTCCAGCTGAGAATCGCCACATTGTTTTCAATTCTATAATTAATTTCCATTGTCAGGTTGAATTATGTGCTTTAAAATTAAATCTGCTTTTACTATATCTTTTGAACGCCCAAACAGCCGGAAAACCCTTTCCTGCTCCGGAAGCGTTGGTATTCTAACTTTTAATTGGCCTATGCTTAGCTCAGAATATTGATGTACCCGTAACTTTTGCCATTGGTTATTATTACAAACTTCCAAATCGCCCATTACCTCTACCCAAACGCCGCCTAACTGATACCTCGCGAAACGAGAACGAAATTTGTCTGAGTCTTTAGGTGCATAATCTTCTATTTTACTGGCTTGCCAACGATTCTTCAGAAAGTCGGCATCTCTTGCGGATGTCAGTAAATCAAGGTCTTCTGTTACCTCTAAAGGTACCCCAGCCAGTACAAGAGCCGAACTGCCGATGATGTAAACGGGGTCTTGCAATGCAGACAAATCATCAGCCAGATTCTCAATAGATTCCAGTATTTTATTGAATGGAGTCATTGTCAAATAAAGTATGCAAGCATACTGTTATGCAAATATAGAAATAATAGCGTAGCTAAGAAGCCTATCGATAAAATTTTATAAACAGGCCAGCCGCCTTTAAAATAAGACCGGAAAAGAAAGAAAAATACTGATTTTTTACCGTGTAATCAGGCAAGCCATGTGATAATAAATGCCAGAATTGCGGGTAGTGCCTGTACAAAAAATATACGTTTGCTGGCCGAAACGGCTCCGTAAACACCCGCCACAATTACACAGCCAAGAAAGAAAAAAGCCACATTTTTACTCCATACTGCATCGGTAATAAACAACGACCAGACAAGGCCAGCCGAAAGAAAGCCATTATATAAGCCCTGATTGGCAGCTAACGTTACAGTTTTAGGAAATAAATCTTTAGGTAATGAGCCAAAAACCTTAGGTCCTTTGGTTGTCCAGGCAAACATTTCAAGATACAATATATAAACGTGCTCTAAAGCAACCGCAGCAATCAGAATTTTAGAGAGTATTTCCATGGTTTTGTTTATTAAGGGTTTAAAAATTCAAGCCTTACTCCAATTTCGTTCACTTCCAGCCGTGCAGCTCTTCCACATGCCAGAGCCCGGTTTGCAGTGTCATGCCCGACGGGGAAACCATAACAAACTGGATAATTATATTCGGCCGCGTGTTCAGCAATAATCTCATAGGCATCCTTACCGAAAGGTTCATCGTTTTCTTTCAAATCATTAAAAGACCCCACAATCAGGCCTGCCAGCCTCTTCAGTTTTCCGGCTCTTTTCAGTTGCACCATCATGCGGTCTATGTTATAGAGGTATTCACCAACGTCTTCAATAAAAAGTATTTTATTGTCATAGTTGATGTCAGACGCAGACCCTATCAAATGCGCCAGCAGACACAGATTCCCTCCTGTTACAAGCCCTTCTGCCTCTCCTGCTCTGTTCATCTGATGCGCCGCTACTTCATACATGATCTCTTTACCAAAAAGAAATGGCTCTATCGACCTAAGAGAGGCGTTGTCTTTCATGAAAGTTTTAGGCATGGGCCCATGCAAACTCTGAAAACCAAGTGATTGAATATGGCTATGAACGGCAGTAATGTCAGAAAAACCGACAATCCATTTTGGATTCTGTTTGAAAAGACTGAAATCTATCTTATCAATAATTCTGGAACTGCCGTAGCCTCCTCGTGCCGAGAAAATGGCCTTGATTGATGAATCGTTAAGCGCCTGCTGAAAATCTGCTGCACGGATATTGTCATTGCCGGCAAAATCAAAATATGCCGCTCCTACCGAATCACCGGTTACAATATCCACTTGCCAGTTTTCACGCATAAATTCAATGGCCTGTTGGATATCCGCCGGGTCAATCTTACTAGCCAGAGCCACTATGGCCACTTTATCACCTTTACCTAAAACCGGGGGAGCAATTAAAGATTTCAAATATGAATGTCAATTTTAAGATATGCTAATAATTCAGTTCGGCCGGCTCATAATCACCGATTTTCTTAAGATCCAGTATATAGGCATCTTCTTCACCTGATTCAATCATCGATGCAAACCTGGCACCCCAAACCATTTCATTAGCCGTGTATGAATGTCTGTAGTAAATCGGGTCTGCAAAGGTATCATCAATACCCTGAATTGCTATCATAAATTCGGCATCACCTGCCAATAAAGATTCAGGTGTTTCATTATACAGCGGGCTGTCTTCAGTAAGCGGGTGGACAATCGTCCAGTTAGTCGGGAAAAAGTTTACTTTTGATCTTTCAAGCGTTAAACCAGAATACTTCCGGTTAGCCCTACCTTCTTTTTGCTCAATTTTTGAAAACACCACGCTTATTTCCATATTAATTAACTGGTTGCTTCGTTCATTTACAATTCTGAACATCATTGCGTTGGTATTCAGGTACGGTGAAACAAGCAGGTTTTTACTGAACAATATCCGCGGATTAGGTTTTGAAAACCGCCCGTACAACAGACCCGTAACAATTGCAAAAAGCATAAGCCCCATCATAGACTCTATGCTTGCCACCCAGCTGGCAATGAACCCATCGGGCGAAATGCGACCATAACCTACAGTAGTTAATGACTGAGCGCTAAAAAAGAATGCATCCCAGAACTGCGAGTGCGTGCTGGTCATGTTAACACCAATAAGGTGTTCTACCCCTATTAAATAATACGCTACCGCAAATAAAAAATTAAGTAAGATATATACCAGAAACACAATGAGGAAAAAGGTTTTCCATTGCATTGTAATGAAACGATTGTAGATATTGAGCCAGGCTTCAAAAGACTGTCCTTTTCGCTTCACGTTAAATTGGCCATCGCCCTTGAGAAGCCTTTTGCGGCGGTCAGTAAATTTGGTACCGAAGCCAAGATCCTGGCGGTTGCGCTCATTTTCGACAAGTATATTCTTTTTGCTCATAGCCTGCCTGCAGCGTGTTTTAGAGTAGTAATGTTTGCATCATAACATTAGCCAACTAAAAAAAAGTTTAAGGTATACTATAAAAATATAACGTCATCAATAACCGACTCACCCACATCTTTATTAATGAGGTCTATGAGCTTGGTTTTTGCCATAAAAAGTTCTTGCCGGAGGGGGGAAGATTCAAGGCGAAGATACAGCACTCTGTTTTTAACGTATATTTCTTTGGTTCTGGAAGCTATAATTTTACCCATCATGCGTTCCCAGAATGCCACCAGATAAGTTTCATTGAATTTTGATTTCAGATTGAAGGTTTTAAGAAACCCTTCGATGGCATCTTTCAGAGGCGTAGATTGCGAGCGTCGAGCGGTTTCTGATGGCATTGTTCAATGAATTTTAAGACTCTAAACAAATAATTTACCGGATGTTTGTAAAAACTACAAACATCTGCTTAGTAAGTTGAAAAAAAATAACGGATTTTACAAGTGAGACAGCATAACTATTTTAGCAACTCGGCCACTTCAAAACTGACGGCAGCTTTTTCAGCGCTGGCTTTTAGCATCGGATTCCGGGGAAGAGGAACTCTGATTTTATCATCATAATTAATGGCCAGATTTCTGGCAGGCACTTTCAGATAAAAAGTGTCTTTTAAATCATTAACAGCCGAAGCCGGGCCTTCAATAACAATCTCGGTTGGTGTTACATTTATCAGACTTGCAATTACGAAATTCTTCTCCAGGTCAACGGCAATACTGTCTACTTTCAATACTATGGTTTTTCTTACTTTCTTTTCGAATTTAAAAACCAGCGTATCTGTATTAACAAAATTTACCTTGGTATTGCGGAGTTTTTGGGTAAGTTTTTCTGTAAGCACTGCCGTGTCTAAATGGTTTTGAAGCTCGGGGTTTACGATTTCATACTCTAACGGAGATACATTAAAAAAGAAATTGTCTTTCAGCAGGTTCCATCCGGTGCTTGACACACTCACTTTAATGGTTTTGGGCAATGGGCTTACAGGAATATAGAGCGAATCGTTATACCTGATATCAATTGGGTAGTTAATTCTGGTTGTATAACCCGACTTGTTGAGGGCATTAAGCAGCCAATATACAGAGGCAGCAATAAAACACAAGACTAGTGTCTTAAAATTCATATAATTTAAGATTCCGGCTAAGTAGTTTTTAACCCCAAACCGGAACGGCATTCCGGTTTGGGGTTATATAACCTTTCTTATTTTTTTCTTGCAACTGACGATTTCTCAAAAGTAAGTCTGGCGCCACCACCGGCTGCAATAGTAACGGTTGTTTCATCTTTGGCAACAATTTTGCCGTGCAAACCACCAAAAGTTACAATTTCATCTCCTTCTTTCAATTCTTCAACCATTTTTTTCTGGTCGCTGGCTTTTTTCTGTTGCGGGCGTATCATGAAAAAATAAAATACCGCAACCATACCAACCATCATTATTATAGAAAACATTCCGTTTCCGCCTTGTGCTTGTAAGAGTACCATTTTATATTATTTATTATATTTTCTGTTGAATAAAATTTAAATTATTTAGCCTCTTTCGCCAGCACCTCTGCTGTAAATGAAATAGTTGATTGAGACGGATTAGCGTTAGAGTAAACCGTAACAAACTTTTTATTTACACCCACTTTACCGGTACTGTTAAAACTTACAACGATGGTATCTTTCTGGCCCACACCTATGGCAGTTTCTGGTTTTTTTGCCACAGTACAACCACATTGCACACCCACATTGAAAATCTGCAAAGGGCTTTTACCAACGTTGGTAAATACAAATTTATGCTCTACTATATCGCCTTCTTTTAATTTGCCGAAATCAAAATTCTCTTCTTCAAATGCAATTTTTGGCGCGTTAGCCAAGGCAGCAGCGGTATCAGCCGCAGCAGAGCCTGCTGACTCTTTGGAGCCAACCAGATTGCATGAAAAATTAAGACCTGCCAGAATGACTACCGCGCAAACTGATACAAATATTTGCTTCATTTTCTGAAATTTTAAGATTTTCGAATCAATTAATTCTTTGCCTTTATCTGGTTCATCAAAGATTCAACGTCTTCCAATAGTTTCTCTGCTTTCTGGCGTGCCTCACTAACTACTTTTTGCCCTTCAGCCTTGGCGGTGCTGTCGCCACCTACAACTTCCATGGCTACTTCATCCCCTCTTTCAATCAAATCATTGATAAATTTCTGTAATTGCTCACGGTATTTCGACAATCGATACGCCAGTTTATCGCGGGTTATTTCTCCTTTGTCTGGCGCATATAAAATACCTAAAGCAGCTCCGGTTGCTACACCAACTAAAAATGAGATAAAAGTTCTTGATGAATTGCTCATAATATCCTTTTCCCTGAGGGTTTATTTAATGATGGATAATAATTTGATTTAGTTTTCCGCCCCAAAGGTAATCTTTTCGTAGCGGATTATTCAACTTATTTATTGTCTAACATACCTCTTCCGCTCTTCCGTATTCTGCCGTCTTCTTTCAGTTCTTTTGAAAGGCCGTCTAAAATACCGTTTACAAACTGGCCGCTCTTTGGAGTACTGTAATCTTTGGCAATTTCAATGATTTCGTTTATGGTAACTTTAATTGGAATGCTCGGGTAATTAAGCATTTCAACAAGCGCCATTTTCAATAAAATCTGGTCGGTTTCCGAGATTCGCTCAATTTCCCAGTTTTTAAGTTTCGGAATCAGAACATCTTCCAAAGCTTTGGCTTCCAGAATGCTCTTGCGGTACAAAGTTTGTAAAAAATCTTTTCTTTCTTCCCATTCCTGGTCTAAAACTACAATTTTAAGCCGGCCGTCTTCTACAAAAGACTGGAAAGTATGCGTTACCGCGGCTCTAAGGGTTTCAACGTCATCAATCCAGTATAAATCCTGTTTTTCAAAATACTCCCAGGTAAGTTCATTTTTCAGAATTACATTTTTGAGCATGTATTTCAGAAACGAGAAATCTTCTTCAAGCGTATGATTTCTCTTTGAACAATATTCAATATAGTGAGCATTTTTGCGAAGAACCTCGCGATACAACTTGGCAGGAAGCACCTGTTCGCTACCCCAGCTTACATTGCGTCTGATTGCCTGTGTTTCAAGTAATTTTTCCTGACGGAGTTTTTTAATAATCTGGTTGTCAGACAATTTAGATGGGGTAACTTCTCTTTCGTCTGCCTCTGCACGATTAGCCAGTTCAATAAAAAACAATAAAAGAAGCAGATATAAGTCGTACACTTTCTCGGCTTCCATAATCATCCGGCCGGCATAGTGTTCTACATCTTTTTTATTTTTTAACAGAAAAAAATCTTTTGCTTTTTCAACCGACATCACCACCTCTCGTGGGGCTGTGAAATCTTCTTCTTTCTGGCGTGAAAATTCTTCCTGAAGTAGTTGCTGACCTAGTTTTTTGTAACCTTCTAATTTTTCCCGGTCCTGAAACTCCATTGAGTTCAAATCAGGAGCAAAATCGTCTGCAATAAGGTCTAAAGATAATTGGAAATTCGCACCTTCTGCTTGTTTATAAGCATATAAGGCTTGCATCGCACGAATCCGTATGAGGCGTCTGTTAAGCATAGGTGTTCAAAGAACGAGTTTTATGAGGCACAAAATTAATAAAAAAACACATACGGTCTAAGCCGTAACGTTTGAATTTATATTTTTCTCATACAGGCACCGGTTAAAATTGTTCAGAAACCCTGACTTTTACCTCTCTTTAATCTGCATTTCCCGGGCAATAAATATCACGTGCCATTTAAAATAAACGGCTGCCAATTTCATTATATTATTGCCTGAAGCTGCACAATTCTATAAAAGGCCAATGGCTGTAAATGCTTGAAAAATCAACTTTTTGAATTAGTTTTGAAAAAGAAAACAGGCCGCCAATGAAAAAGATATCCGGTTATATTTTTACGTGTTTACTGCTTTGCTGCTATGCAATTACCAGCGCCCAATCTTATTCTGGTGAGCAAATCAAAGAAGACCTGGCTGTACTGAAAAACGATATTGAAAAATACCACCCGGCGCCTTTTAAATACATATCGAAAGACCAATATAAACACCTTTATGACTCTATTGCGGCAACCATAAAAGGCAGGCTGACCTTGCGTGAAGCTTATTTTGCCTTCTTGCCCCTGGTTCAGTCTATCGGGTGTGGGCATACCCACATGATGCTCGACAGACGACTTCTCACGAAAAGTGCATCAGCTTCAGAAAAACCCAAATATTTTCCGTTCAGCGTTCGGCTTATTAATAATCAGTTGCTGGTATCAAGAAATTACTCGGCAGATAAGAAGATTACCCGCGGCACTGAAATTGTGGAAATTGACGGCCAGCCGGTAAAGAAAATACTGGAGAATCTGGAACGAAATTCTTTTTATAGCGGCGATGGCATAAACCCAAACGCACGCAAGTATTATACCATCAGGGAGTTCAGAAAATTATACTACTTATGGAAAGGTGAACAGGATTTTTTCACGATCAGTTACAGAAAACCAGGCACCGACAAACCAAAAACCATAAAAATAGAGGCAAAAGACTCTTATTTTATGGAAAAGATGCTTGAAACCAGATACCCTGATGTAGACGAAGACACTACCGGTATGGTGTCTTACAAGGTTATTGACTCTACACGTAAAGTAGCGCTGGTTGATGTACGCTCGTTTATGTATGATTTCCAGAACATGAAACGGGCTAATTTTGAAGGAGAAACGAAGAAGATTTTCAGAAAACTACAGGAAAACAAAATTGAAAACCTGATTCTTGATTTGCGTGGCAATTCAGGCGGTTTACTTGAGTATTCAACATTTTTGTTACGTTACTTTACCAATCAGCCATTTGATGCTTATCGCCTGGGTTTCAGAGATGAAAGTCTGCAAAGATTGAAACAAGACTATAAAAAGTATGATGGCAAATTTGCAAGAGAGGCCGCCACAAGGCTAAGCGCCGAGTTTTCCGTGCGCGACTCAGATGGCTTCCTTGAAAGTAAATATTCTCGCAAACAACGCCCTCATGATGAGTTCCGTTACAGTAACAATGTGTATGTATTAATGAACGGAGGCACGTTTTCGGCAGCGGCTTTGCTGGTTTCTAAACTACATAATATGGGCGTAGGCACCTACGTAGGCATGAGTTGCGGCGGCGCGTATGACGGCTGCTCGGCGGCCCAGTTTTCTACTATTCAGTTACCCAACACCTCGCTTGAAATCTCTCTTCCGCTGGGTAGGATTCTCTACAACATAGATTCAAAAAAATACGATAAACCTATTCTGTATCCCGACTTTGAAGTTAAGGCCAATCTGGAAGACTTCCTGAACAACGAAGATACGGTGTTGAAGTTTACATTAGACCTGATTAAGAATAAAATAAAAGTAAGATAATTGGCTTGCCTGATATGCATTAATCAGTTTCAGAGTCAAAAACCGCTTTTACCTGCTTATAGCTCTATAACCCCTATAAAATATTTAATGAGACGCCTTCTGACAGTATTTTTTATTATTCTAAGCATGAATTGCCACGCACAAAAGCAGGTATTTTCGGTAGAAGAAGTAAGAGAAGACATGGCTACCCTGAAACGCAAATTCGAAAAACTGCACCCGGGTATGTACTATTATCAATCAAAAGATGCCTATAACCAATTATATGACTCGCTCTATAACAGCATTTCAAAACCTTTAAGCTATCTGGAGGCCTACCAGATTATTGGGCAGCTGGTGACCGCCGTAGAAGACGGGCACACCAACCTACGGTTCGACAAAAAGCGTTTCAATGCCAAAAAAGTGAAGTATGTTCCGTTTTATCTGCGCAAAATTCAGGACAAATACTACATAAGCATTAATGGCTCGCAAGACTCAACCGTCATAAGAGGCTCAGAGGTTATCAGTATAAATAACGAACCTATCAGACTTCTCATCAATAAGTTAAAGATGATGGTTTCTGCCGACCGCAACAACCCTGAGGCGAAAGAATATTACGCTACTCATTTTTTTCCTGGTTACTATTTAAGGCAATACGGAGAAAAAGATTCGGTAAGCATTACGTACAGGCTGCCATTTGATACCGGTATCCGCACTAAAAAGCTGGCTTGCTTACCAACACCTGCCATAAATAAGTTTTCAGACAAACGCTACAAAGCATTTAAAAGACCAAATCTGGGTCTGAAAATAGTTGATAGCGTCAATCACATTGCTATGCTCGACATCACAGAGTTCAGCATGAGAGGCCACATGTTTGATTTAGACCACCTGAAATTCAAACGGGTTCTGCGGCATAGATTCAGTCAGATAAAGCAAAAAGAAGTAGCACACCTGATTATAGATTTCAGAGCCAATGGCGGTGGGTATATACCCAACATTGCCCGCTTGCTAAAGTACCTTTCGCCCAAGCCCTTTACGCTTATTGATACCATGGGCTTTAAAAAAGGGGCTTACTTTTCTATTGCCAAACCATGGTATATCAGCCCTCCGCTTTTTTTATGGCTGGCGTTCAGAAAACAGAAAGATGGGTTTATGTATAGGGTAAACAAAGGAAACTCAAAAAATAAACCTGACCCGGTTTTGGGCTTTAAAGGCAAAACTTATTTTCTGACCGACCCCGGCTGCTACTCGGCCACCACTTTTACCATGAACTTGGCACATGATTTAGGCATAGGGCAAGTGATAGGCCAGCAGGTAGGCGGAGCAACATGGGGGAGTTTTGCCGGAACCTGGGACAACTTTAGCCTGCCCAACACCAGATTTATTGTACATACTCCGCTTTACAAAATTGTGCATCGCTTACCAAATAAAGTAAATAAAGGATTTTTTCTTGACCTTGACTACGAGGTAAACCGCAATTATGAAGAACTGATAAAGAATAACACAAGTGTCATTGATTTTACGGTAGATATGATTAGAAAAAGCAAGGAGGCTGGCAAAAGATAACTTCGGCCATAAAATTCATAAGTTGCAATTTGAATACTTTTCATCTGTTTTTTACAATTTTGAAATGGCAATTAAAAAAACATCTCCGGGCAAGGATACCAAGAAAAGCAAGGTTGAAATACCTAAGAAAATATCCTATCATCGCAAACCGGATAATCTGACCCTTGAAGAATGGCAGGTGGCATTACGCAGGCAATTCGGAAAAGACAATGAACACGAATTCAGAATCATCAATGTGGGCAACCGGGAGTTCTTCTCCGATTTCCAGGTAACCAATGCCCTCACCAATAATACATACAAAGTTGCTATCAGAAGTGCCGACGACAGCCGGAACTACTGCGATTGCTTCGATTTCAAGACGAACCGCCTTGGTGTCTGCAAGCATATCAGTGCAGTAATGCACCATCTGAGCGAACTGAAAGGCTTCAAAAAAGCCATGAAAGATGGTTTTGAGCCTGCTTATACCTCTGTATATGTCGATTACAGGCATGGCCGACTGATCAGAATCCGTATCGGTGCTTATAAGAAAGATGAATTTGAAGCGCTGGCACAAACCTATTTTAATGCCGATGGAACCTTAAAGCCTGCTTCTTTTGCTGTATTTGAGTTGTTTCTTGAAAAAGCCGCAGCATTAAGCAATACTTTCAGGTGCTACCCTGATGCCCTTGATTTTGTAATTGCCGAAAGAGATAAGATACGCCGACGGGATTACCTCTGGCGGGTTATTCCTGATGGCGAAAACGACGGTTATTTCAATAACCTGATAAAGGCATCACTCTTCCCTTATCAACGCAAAGGTGTCTTTTTTGCTGCTCTGGCTGGTAAAAGCCTGATAGCCGACGAAATGGGGCTTGGTAAAACCCTGCAGGCCATTGCCACTGCCGAACTCTACAAAAAAGAGCTGGGTATTAACCGGGTTCTGGTGGTGTGTCCTACTTCGCTAAAATATCAGTGGAAGGCCGAAATTGAAAGATTTACAGACAGCAGTGTTTATGTAGTGGAAAGTAGCCTGCAAAAGCGCAAAGATCGCTACTGGCGCAGTACAGATGCCTTTTATGTGGTGGTAAGTTACCATACCATGACACATGACCTTGACTGGCTGAACAGAATGGAGCCTGACCTGGTTATTCTGGATGAAGCCCAGCGTATCAAGAACTGGAAAACGAAGGTTTCGCAGCAAATTAAAAAGATTTCTACACCTTACGCCATAGTTTTGACCGGCACCCCCATTGAAAACAAGCTGGAAGAACTGTATTCAATTATGCAGTTTATAGATGTGTACCGGTTAGGCCCAATGCATCATTTTCTGAACGAACATCAGATAACTGATGAGTCGGGGCAAATTATTGGCTATAAGAATCTGAACAAGATTGCAGCAGACCTGAGCGATGTATTATTAAGACGGACAAAAAAGGAGGTACTTTCTGAATTACCCATACGGATGGATAAAAACCTGCTGGTGCCAATGACACCCCAGCAGACAAAAATCCATAACGATTTGGGAGACAATGTAGCCAAATTGGTAACAAGGTGGCGAAAGGCAGGATTCCTGAACGAAACAGACCGCAAACGCCTGATATTGACACTCAACCAGATGCGGATGATTTGTGACAGCACCTTTATACTTGACCAGAAAACAAGACATGATACCAAGGTAGATGAGGTAATGAATATTCTGGATGAAGTATTGCAGCATTCAGATGAAAAAGTGGTGGTTTTCAGCCAGTGGGAACGGATGACCCGATTGGTAGCCGAAGAACTCGAAAAACGGCATGTACAGTTTGAACACCTGCACGGAGGGATTGAAAGCCTAAAACGAAAAGAATTACTGGAGAACTTTCAAACCAACCCTGCCAGCCGTGTATTTTTATCAACAGATGCCGGAGGCGTAGGCCTGAATCTGCAAAATGCCTCTTTACTGATTAATCTGGATATCCCCTGGAACCCGGCGGTGCTTGAACAGAGAATTGGCCGTATTTACAGGCTCGGACAAGAAAACAACGTTTCCATTATCAATCTCATTTCCGCAGGTACTATAGAACAACGTATGCTGGATGTACTGCAATTTAAAGGCGCGATAGCAAAGGGCGTACTTGACGGCGGAGAAGACACCATCTTTGTAGGTGAAGATGAGTTCAGGCAATTTATGGACTCGGTGGAGACACTTGTGCCTGAAGACAACCAGATGACAGAACCCGAAGAAGTTGCTGAAAATGCTGAAGAAAATATTAAATATGAAATTGCCGATGAAACTACCGCAAGCACAACCCATGAGTCGGCGGCTTTTCCGGGTGATGATGATGTAAATCAACCAGAGCCAGAGCCCGCCATCAATACTAATAGCAGCAAGCCAACGCATGAGCTAATTCAGACTGGCATTCATTTTTTAGCACAGTTAGGTAAAACCCTGAAAGACCCACAGGCAACCAGAGACATGATAGACAGTATTACGCAAAAAGATGAGACTGGCCGTGTGTTTCTGAAAATAGAAGTAGAAAACGAGGAAGTAATCAATGATGCCGTGCAGGCATTAGGCTCTTTATTTGGGGTGATTATGAAACAGTAATGAAGGTCTCTGATACCCATTTAAGGTTCTTAAAAACCGATTAAAAATATGACAAGTAATGATAGCGTAAGTGATGTTATTCTGATTGGCGCCGGTATCATGAGCGCCACGCTGGGTACCTTATTAAAAAAACTGGAACCTGAATGGAAAATAAAAATCTTTGAACGAATGGACAGAGTAACGGCGGAGTCGTCGGAAGCTTGGAATAACGCCGGCACAGGCCATTCTGCTTTCTGCGAACTCAACTATACGCCTGAAAAACCTGACGGCAGTATCAATATAGATAAAGCCGTTAAAATTGCTGCCTCGTTTGAAACCTCCAAAGAGTTCTGGTCTACTTTGGTACAGGAAGGCATCATCAATGACCCGGGCCAGATGATACGGCGCATACCCCACATGAGTTTTGTATGGGGTAAAGAAAACACTGTATATCTGAAAAAACGATATCAGGCACTGCGTCAGCATCATTTGTTTAAAGACATGGAGTTTTCGGACAATTATGATGAAATAAAAAATTGGACGCCCCTGATTATGGAAGGGCGAGACAAAACACAGCAAGTGGCAGCCACTTGCATGGAAATAGGTACTGACGTAAACTTCGGGGCTGTGTCACGTTTTTTGTTTGATTATCTTGAAAAATCTGATGGTGTTGAATTGAATCTCCACCATGAGGTAGAAGACATCAGAAGACTAAACAACGGCGAATGGGAAATAGAGGTAAAGAATCTGAATACGGGCAAAGAGCAAAATCATAAGGCACGGTTTGTTTTTATAGGCGCCGGCGGGGGTTCGTTACCACTACTTGAAAAATCTGATATTCCGGAAGGCCGCGGGTATGGGGGTTTCCCGATAAGCGGTAAATGGCTGGTTTGCAACAAACCAGATTTAATAGAAAAACACTGCGCTAAAGTATATGGTAAAGCAAGTGTGGGTTCTCCGCCTATGTCTGTTCCACATCTGGACACCCGAATAATAGATGGCAAGAAAGCCCTGCTTTTTGGGCCATTTGCAGGTTTTTCTACCAAGTTTCTGAAACATGGTTCTTATATGGACTTACCCCACTCTGTTAAATGGAATAATATCTGGCCACTTATTTCGGCAGGGGCTCATAATATACCACTTACCAAATATCTGGTTGAACAAGTAACGCAGTCGCCACAAGACCGCCTGGAAGCATTGCTGGATTATATGCCCACTGCCAGACTGGAAGACTGGGAGTTGATGACAGCAGGGCAACGCGTACAAGTAATTAAAAAAGACGAA
This sequence comes from Emticicia fluvialis, assembly GCF_024793945.1. Lineage (NCBI taxonomy): Bacteria > Pseudomonadati > Bacteroidota > Cytophagia > Cytophagales > Leadbetterellaceae > Emticicia > Emticicia fluvialis. The sequence goes on along the minus strand of NZ_JANUSD010000002.1, from coordinate 304,447 downwards.
AAAGAAGGTGGCGTACTTGAATTCGGCACTGAAGTAGTCTATGCCAAAGACGGCTCACTGGCTACTTTACTGGGTGCTTCTCCTGGTGCTTCTACTGCTGTTTCTATTATGCTCGATTTAATAAAAAAGTGCTTTCCGGCATTAGAAGCCTCTCCAAAATGGCAAAGCAAATTGCAAAAGCTTATTCCGTCTTACGGGCAATCGCTTGAAACCGATGCCGAACTCGCATTAGCTGTAAGAGCGCGCACAACAGAAGCTCTACGCCTGAAAGAGAAAACTTTCTCCTGAAAAACCATTGGGTATTATTTCTTAATAATTGCTTGTAATACTGTGGCATCGCCATCAATATCGGCAGGCATGGGTATCCCCAATAAAGTTACTATGAATGGATAGACATGGATATTCTTAAACTCAGGGATTTCCATTCCTTTTTTAATATGTGGCCCCTGCGCATAAAAAATGGTTCCCATTTCGGGTACGGCCTGGGGGTCGTACCCATGTACCCCCCAAACCTTTCTGACCTCGGGTCTTTTGGTAAGGCTTTCTTTTGAATAAAACCCGTAGCCGGGTTCAGCCAGTAGCATTATATCACCGATTCGGAGGTGATTATTGAAATGCAGATGCGGTGGCATATCTGCTCTTTTGTACACTTTAAAATGCTTCTGCCTGGCACCGATAGACCGGATAATAGCATCTTCAATACCTTTATTTTTCAGAAAAATACCGGCGTGCGTACCACTATTCACAAACACAAAGTCGTTTTTATCAAATCCCTCCAGCAGGTCTTCGGTATAAATAAATGTTTCGGGCTGGTTTTTCATTTCATACATTCCGTGGTCTGCTGTCAGTATTACATCCACAGGTAATTTTATCTTCTTTAAACCGTTCATAAGCAACCCAACCAGACTATCTGCCTGCATTACTGCGGCTTTGGTTTCAGGCGCATTGGGGCCATACTCATGCCCTTTGGTATCTACCATGTCAAAGTAAACAGTTATCAGATGTGGTCTTTGTGCCTCCGGCAGATTCAACCAGTCAAAAACCGCCTGAATACGGTTTTTATACGGCACGGCACCATCATATTTATGAAAATAGGATGGATACTGGCCCCCTACCGGCGCCTCTGAACCCACCCAGAAAAATGAAGCCGCTTTCATGCCGTGTTGCTGTACCAATTGCCAGAGGGGCTGGCCGCCGTAATAATATGAGTCCTCCACTTTGTCTCTCTGCCTGATGGTATAGTGGGCGTCTCTGCCTGCATCATAAAAACTGTTGTCTACCAGCCCATGATGCTCAGGATACAATCCTGTTACCAGCGTGTAATGATTGGGGAATGTTTTGCTGGGATACGAAGGCAGCATTCTGGTGGCAGCGGCTCCTTTTTTTATAAATTTCCTGATATTTTCTGGCTGGTATTTCTCTACATAATCATGTCTGAAACCATCAAACGAAACCATAACTACATAAGGCTTTTTTGCGTTCTGGCTAAAAACTGATACCGAACCACCGGCAAAAATCACTGCCATCAGAAAAAATACATTTTTTGAGAAGCGAAACATGATGGTATTGACTAATAAAGTAAAAACTTCAAGAAGTGCCAAATGGCGGCAATGTAGTATAAATCAGTAAAAATTCTGTCAAACTCATTGATATAAAATTGTTAAGAAAGGGGCTGCCTTGCAACAAGACAGCCCCTCTTCTAAAATGAAAAAAGTATGTGTACTTATATCAGGTCCCAACCTTTGCGATATTCCCTCGAAAGCATTGCATTGGCTTCAGAATCGTGTCTGAATCTTTCTTTTCTGGCATTCCAGTGTAGCTCACGGCCCAATCTGTACGAAATCAGCCCCAGGTGCATGGGCATGGTCATCTGCCGGGCGTATTCCAGGTGAGACTCCGGTAAAGAGCGGTTCTTTACAGCCGTAACAAAGTTTTGCTGATGCCCCGCAGAACGGACAATTGTAACCGGTATCTCTGGTATATCTTTCATGGCAATTCCATTGATGGTGATAGTGCGAGAGCCATAATCACAAAGCAGGGTTCCTTTTTCACCTTCAAAGTACGCCCCTATCCCCATTTTTTCGGCACCTGCTACATTGGCCGGTGGCTGAGATGTCCAGTGCAATTTCAGGCCATCAAACTGGTAATCAATATCTATCCATTTAGGTGCATCGCCAATGCCCTCAGGTGCTTCTCCTTTGGCTTTTATAGTTGTTAGACCTTTAGGTTCAATAGCCCACCAGACTACGTCAGCAATGTGGCACCAGAAATCCTGAAACACCCCGCCTGAATAATCAAGAAAATAACGGTAGGTAAAATGGCAGCGCTCAGGCGTGTACTGCGAATAAGGCGCAGGCCCTAGCCACATGTCCCAGTTAAGGTTTGCAGGTGGCGTCTGGTAATTGGCAGGCCCTAAAACCGGAGGGAAGCCGCTTTTCCATAATCTTACAGTATGTACTTTACCAATGGCACCTGCTTTAATCAGCTCCACAACCCTGTGGTAGTTATCGCCGGCGTGTATCTGGGTACCCAGCTGAAAAATACGGTCATGCTTCTTCATGGCTTTCAGCATCTGCTGGCCTTCTCTTACGTTATAAGATAGCGGTTTTTCGCCATAAACATCTTTTCCGGCCTGAAAAGCCATAATAGCTACCTGGGCGTGCCAGTGGTCGGGGGTGGCGCAGGTTACGGCGTCAATGTCTTTACGGTCAAGAATATGTCTGAAATCGGCATAGCCTTGTGCTTTGGTATTGGGTTGCTTGGTTTGCAGGCTTTTGAGACTGGCGTTCAGGTGTTCAGAATCAACATCACACAATGCCACTACCTCTACCTCAGGCAAAGCGGCAAACCAGTTCATGTGGCTGTTGCCCATTCCGCCAAGGCCGATATGGGCTACTCGCAGACGGTCGCTGGGAGCTACTTTGCGCACCATGCCGGGTAATAGTGCCATTCCTAATGCTGCTGCACCACCTTGCCGGATAAAATCACGACGATTGATAAGGTTTTTCATTGTTAAGATTATTATAGTAGAGGGGTGAATATTTGAAGCATACAAGTTAAAAAAATACTTTGCAACAAACAATTTAATTTAGAAGTGGCCGGCTTACCACCGGCACAAGGCTATTTCAGATTAGAAGGCGAAAGAATTACCTCAGAATAATTTTTATGGGCTTTCACCGAAGATGCAACAAATTTCAAAAAATTGCTGTTAGCTTTATATAGTTTCTTCGGGTAAAGTATGCCTGCCGAAATAAAACCTGTATTTTTTGTGAAGCATTTAGCCTACCTCAACAAGTTTCTGCTTAAATATAAATGGTACCTCATACTGGGTACAATTTTTACAATCATATCGAATCTTTTTGGTATCATACCTGCACAGGTTGTACGCCATGCCCTGGACCTTGTAAAAGAAACGTATGATGTTTACCTGCTGTTCGACAACACCAGGGTACAGAACGATATGTATGATGTTTTCAGCACAAGCATAGGGGTTTATGGATTACTGATTTTAGTAATGGCCATTCTGAAAGGCATTTTTCTGTTTGCTGTTAGGCAAACACTGATTGTGATGTCGCGCCATATTGAGTATGACATGAAGAACGAGATTTACGCGCATTATCAATCACTGCCCCTGAGTTTCTACAGGAAAAATAACACCGGCGACTTAATGGCACGTATTTCGGAAGACGTGAGCAAGGTGCGGGTTTATATCGGGCCATCTATTATGTATCTCATGAACATGGTGGTGCTGGTTGTACTGGTTATCAGTTATATGTTTTCTGTAAATGAAAGGCTCACCTGGTGGGTTTTACTACCTATGCCTTTGCTATCGGCCAGTATATTTTTTGTAAGTACATCTGTTAATAAGCGTTCAGAAGAAATTCAGCGAAGCCTTTCCCAATTGTCAACATTTGTTCAGGAAGCGTTTTCGGGCATCAGAGTGCTAAAAGCATTTGCCCGTGAGGATGACTCGGTTGAACGATTCAGAAAAGAAAGCAATGTATATAAATCAAAATCGTTGTCGCTTACCCGTTTTGATGCGCTGTTCTCGCCTACCATTGCCTTGCTGATTGGCTTAAGTACAGTGCTTTGTGTTTATATTGGCGGGCAGGAGATTATAGCCGGCAGGCTTACACCGGGCAATATCACAGAGTTTATCATGTATGTTTTTATGCTTACATGGCCACTGACAGCACTGGGATGGACCTCAAGCCAGATACAAAGAGCAGCGGCATCACAACAACGCATCAATGAATTTCTGCAGATAAAAACCGATATTGTTTCTGAAAAGAACCTGACCAAAGAAATTGAAGGTGATATAACATTCAGAAACGTAGACTTCATTTATCCGGACTCAGGTATTCAGGCTTTGAAAGGATTCAATCTGGATATTAAAGCCGGGGAGTCGGTGGCTATACTCGGCACAACGGGCTCAGGCAAAAGTACCATTGCCAACCTGATTGGCAGAATGTATGACCCTACATCGGGCGATATTCTGATTGATGGTACTTCTATTAAAGATTATAACATTCAACATGTACGCAGCCAGATGGGATACGTACCACAGGAAGTATTCCTGTTTTCAGACACCATTCTGAATAATGCCAAATTCGGTTCGCCTGACATTACTGATGCACAAGTAGTGCAGGCAGTAAAAGATGCCGATTTGTATAAAAACATTATGGATTTTCCGGACAAGTTTGAAACCAAACTGGGTGAAAGGGGAATTACATTATCTGGTGGACAAAAACAACGCCTTTCTATTGCACGTGCCATAGCCCGCGAACCCAGAATACTGGTACTGGACGACTGTCTGTCGGCAGTTGACACCAACACCGAAAACATTATTCTGAATAACCTGGAAAGAATTATGAAGAACCGTACTTCGGTTATTATCTCTCACCGGGTTTCATCAGCCAAGTTGGCCGATAAAATTCTGATGCTGGATGAGGGAGTAATTGTTGAACAAGGCACGCATGAAGAATTAATAAAAAAAGCAGGCGTTTACAAAGAGCTTTACGAAAAGCAATTGCAGGGCGAAGAGGTAAAAAAAATGTCCTTTACCCTATCGGCAAAGGACATTTGATGAATTGAACAAAATTATCCGATATACTTCAGAAACTCAGCCTTAGTTGCTTCCTGCTGAAATTTACCCCCATAAAAACTCGTAATGGTTGATGAGGTATCGTCCTGAACTCCGCGTGAGGCTACGCACAAATGCTTGGCGTCCATCACCACTGCTACATCTTCTGTGTTCAGTATACGCTGCAATTCTTTAGCAATCTGCACGGTAAGTCTCTCCTGCACTTGTGGTCTTTTAGAAAAATACTGCACAATTCGGTTAAGCTTCGATAAGCCTATTACCTTACCGTTAGCGATATAAGCTACATGAGCTTTACCGAAAATAGGCACAAAGTGGTGCTCGCAATTAGAATAAAACGAAATATCTTTCTCTACAAGCATTTCGTTATATTGATACTTGTTGTCAAAAAGGGTTACTGATGGCTTGTTTTCCGGGTTAAGGCCCTGAAATAACTCTTTAACATACATTTTGGCTACTCTTTTGGGCGTGCCATTGAGCGAATCGTCAGTCAGGTCAAGGCCCAGGGTATCCATTATCTGGCGGAAATAGAACTCAATGCGGGCAATTTTTTCTTCATCGCTTAGGTCAAAAGCATCGGCACGCAAGGGAGTATCCTCGGCTGTTCCTCTGTGGTCATCGCCTAATTCGTCTTCCATAAGTGTAGTATTGGTATCTTGTTCAAATAGCAGGGTATTCAACAAAGTTTCGTTCGGTTTCATATAATCTGATTCTAAGGTCTAAATGTTCAGGCAGTTTTACCCGCAACTTTTCGTAAATTACAATGGCTATGTTCTCAGCCGACGGATTTAAATCTTTGAATTCGTCTGTATCCAGGTTCAGGTTTTTATGATCAAACTTATCCAGTATTTCCATCTTTATTAAATCGCTGAGCAGCTTCATATCCATAACATATCCTGACTCCGGGTCTACGTCGCCGGTTACCTGCACAATCAGGTCATAGTTATGGCCATGGAAATTGTAATTATTACATTTTCCATACACGCGTTCGTTTTTTTCGTCTGACCAGTTAGGATTATTCAGACGATGAGCGGCATTGAAATGTTCTTTCCTGAACACCGCAACTCTTTTAGAACTCATTATTTTTTTTCTGATTTAATAACTTTGAGCACTTATTCTTAATGTCATTTCGGTGAGATGCCATAGATTTAGTCTCAAAGTTTAAAAGTCGTCTGAAAGGTTGTCAGCAACACTTTTAAACTAAACCTGCGGATATCTAAGTCTTTAATGAATTATATTCTGTTTAATATTTCTATAACAAAATAAAACAAAAAAAGTTACAGAAATTTAACAAATATACACTAATCAACTTACTATAAACTATTTACAAAAAAAACACAGACTATATAGGATTCTTTTTTTGTTTTACTTAATGCACAAATTTACTCAGGTTTCATTAATGGGTAAGTACCTTTTTTATGCGCCAGAGCCATTTCAACGTAGTGGTCGGCGCTCATGGCAAGTTTTTCGGCTATTTCAGGAGGCAAAGTTTTAATTACCCTGGCAGGGGTACCCACGGCCATTGAATAGTCCGGAATCTCGGTTCCCTCAGTTACCAGTGCATTGGCGCCTATAATACAGTATTTGCCAATTCTGGCTCTATTCAAAATGGTAGCTCTCATGCCAATCAGCGAGTAATCGCCCACACTAGCCCCATGTACAATGGCGCCGTGCCCTACAGTTACGCTTTCGCCAATAATGGTAGGCTCGCCAAAATCAGCATGCAGAATGGCACCGTCCTGAATATTACTTCTATTGCCCACCACAATTTTTTCTACATCTGCTCTTATTACAGCTGAATACCAGACAGAAACATCGTCTCCCAGCGACACATCGCCCATCACACTGGCACCGGGCGCTATAAAATTAGCCATATCATATTTGTTTAATCTTTTACGAAGAAACACAAATGCGATGAATTTTCACTAATCAAATTCGCAAAAATTCACCGCATTTAAAATTGATACCAGTTAGTGCCTTTTATCAGGGCCAGATTTCTGTAGGCTGATGAAACTGTTTCCAGGCTCTCAGGTATTCTTGCCTTGCGTATATCTTTGTTAGTTTTTTACCTTTCCATTCCCCTTCGGTACATTCGCCCTGCCAGTTCCAGAGGCTATGGGTTTCTTTGTCTCTTATACCTGCAGCGTCAGGCACAAAATTCAGAATTTTACCTTCAACGGTTCTGGTAAAAACATGAAACGAGTAGTTATCGGCCTCTATGGCTATAACCAATGGGGTATTGCCCACTTTATCATTCAATGTTGTTACATTTACCAGATTCTTCCAGACGTAAGCCTTGTTTTTTCCATCTGCACTAATACCCACAACCCAGCTTTTATCCCATACTTTACCGGGGTTGGTAAGAGAGTCTTCATCTTTTTTCTCTCGGCGGTCATACGTTTTTAAAACTTCATATCCTTCTTTGAAAGTATTGTCTGGTTGAAAAACCAATCCCTCCGGATACCGCTCAAAAAATGCTTTCAGGGTTATCTGTTCTGACGGAATGATATCCAGTTGTTTCCCTGTTTGCTTACCCGCAACGGCTTCTCCGGTTGCCTGATACCACCACGATCTGGTGTCTGAATCCTCAATCACAGCATTATAATGTCTGGCACCAACCAAACGAAAAGTCTGCAGTTTTCTATCAACAAGCGGGCTGAATACCAAACCAGTGCGGCACATGGTACAATAGGTAACTAACACGGGCTTACCAGCTACATTGTCTTGTATTTTGTGGTGGTACCCAACATATTGAATCGGATATGCCTTTGCCACACCACCGTTAACTACTGTCATTACCAACAGGCTGTCAGGTACCCGATTGTCCTTTTTACCGGCAAATTGTATTTTTACAGGTTCTTTGAACATTTCCTGAGCGCGATACGCCACATCCGTAAAATAAAATAAACCTATGCTTATGAGCGCAACGACTCCCAGCCAGACCTTCTGCTTTATTGTGCCGTTTGTTAGAAAAGACCAAACCGGAACAATAAGTAACAACAAACCTATAATTCTTGACGGCAGAATAATTTTCTCAAGAAAATAGGTTGTTTTAATTGCCTCTAAATCCTGGCTTCCGGGAAAAGGCATTAATAAATACGCCTGAACCAGTGCAGGTAAGATAAACACAACTGCGCCTATCCAGAACAAACGGTTTTTGAGTGTAAGGTTCATTGCTTTGTGGTTAAATTGAAATTTTGTCGCCCGGATTGGGCCACAAAAGGGAATTCGTTTATAATTTCAATCCTACGGTGAGGTTTATACTACGACCGTCTGATGACCATACCCCAGGACCCGGATAAAAACCCGGGCGTTTGGTAAAGTATTGTTTGTTGGTCAGGTTATTGATATTCAGCTTCACCATCAGGTTTTTTGTTAAACGGTAGCTGGCGTTTATGTCAAGCAGGGCATAAGAAGGTACCAGACCTACCGCACCATTGGCAGACGGCTTTACGGTATTCAGGGCATCGGCATAACTTTTTGCTGTATAGCTATGCAAAGCAGTTACGCTGAGTTTCGTATAACGGAATGTTATTCCGTTGCGGCTTATCCACTCCGGGGTACTTTCCACTTTGTTGGTCTTTACACTCACATTTTTGTCGCCAACACGTATGGCAGCATCCTGATAACGGGCATCCATATAAGAAGTGGAAGTAAAAACTGACATTGACGATTTAGACGAAAAACGAGTATCATACTCAATAAAAGTTTCAATACCATTCGTTCTCGAATCGCCAATATTGGTACGCAAATAATAAAAGTTACCATTGGCCTCGGTTCCGTAGGTCATACCCATGCGGTTATTATATTGAATCTGAAAAGCGCTGATATCCCACTTCCAGTGTTCGGTATGGCCTCGGTAGCCTATTTCAGCATTGTATCCTGAGGCATCTTTCAGGTTTTTATCTATCTTCTCATAAGTTGCCGACGGGATAATATCCTTGAAAACCACCGGACGATAAGCCTGAGCAAAACCCGCATAAATGCTTTGGTCTTTATTTAACTGATAAGTGGTGTTCAAACCAAATAAAGGGAAATGATGCGAAATAGTGGTAGGCAATTGATTAGCATCATAATAAGCTATTCTGCCGCTTAGCCTGGAGGCTCCGGTTTCTAACCTCAGGCCCGGCGTTATTGACAACCTTGAAGTGATAGCAAACCTGTTCTCTACAAAAAAAGCCACATTTTTTGTTTTAAGGTGCATATCTCTCACCCAATCTCCGGTTTTTGATAAATCAAAGTCGGTTCCTGTTGTGCCTTTACCCAATTGCTGGCGATTCAGGTCATTGCTCATCAACTGCACACCAGTTACCAGCACCGATGACACACCGCCTAAATTATAATGATGTAATAAACGTGCTTCAAGCGTGTAACTGTTAAATTTATCAATATCAACCTGCCTGTTGGCATACTGCAAAGTAGTTGGGTCAATGGCATCGGCTATGTTTACGGTCTTATCAAATAATACGCTGTTTCTTGCACCCAAAACTGCCGATGCTACCACTGAAGCCCGCGTGCGCGAACCCAACCGAAAATCGGCAGATACAGACGGAATGTAAATTGATGGGTTAAAATAATTACGCGACCGACTTGACTGACGCGGATTTGCGTAAAACATACTATCACTTAAAGGACCGGGCACATGGTATAGATATTTTGAATGTTTAAAATCGGCTTTTAATATTACATTTTTAGAGACCTCATAAATTAACCCGATGGCTTCGCCATTATAATCGCTCTGAGAGTTATCTCTGTAACCATCTGAATGTCTCTTCGAAAAATACCCATAATACTGTAATTTACCTATTTTACCGCTTACACCGTTGTAGCTGCTCAGCAGACCAAAAGAGCCAATAGAGCTAATGGTTTCAAAACTGAAGGCTCTGGTGGTATCCGGTTGTTTAGATATATAGTTGAGCATACCGCCAAACTGGGCTCCGTATTGTAACGAGCCCGTGCCTCGTACCAACTGTATAGTCTGGATAGCCTCCATCGGTAAGCTGAAATGGCTGGCCGGATAAGCATACATATCAGAATTGGTAATGACACCATCAGCCCGGATATTGAATTCCCAACCACGGTGTGGGTCTAAACCACGGGTTGAAATATTGGTCTGGTTGCCGGTGCCATCCATGTCATAAACAAATACGCCCGGCACTTTGGCAAATATCTGGCGCGGTGTCTTTTCTGCAATGTTGGCATCCAGACCCAGCACATTAATTACTTCGTTTTTCTTACCTCCTAAAAGATACGTACCTTGGGTAAGCGGTAGCCTTTCTACATTGTTTCGGTAGCTTTGGTCTATTATGTTTACCTGCTCTAATTCTCTTACTTTGACGGTATCTGTCTTCTGGGCATATAGTGGGTTGAGACATACCAGCAGTATGCCTAGTATTTGCATTGATTTCATAACGTGTTTTACCGGAACAAAAAAGCCATACAAGTTACCACCTGTAACGCTCTTTTGTTCTGTTCCTTTAGATTAATACTGATTTTATTAAACAGAAAAGAGGTATAACACTCCGAAGCCGGACCATTATACCTTTGTACTTGTATATAAAATCAGGTTAACTCAGGAGGGGGTGTATGCAACAGATTGATAACGCTGGCATACCGTTTTTCCGGCTCTTTAAATGGTTGTGAAGGATTAGAAACCAAACATGGTTTAATAAGTTGAAGGTCTGTGTCGTTTGACAGATACACCTTAAGCAAACCACCATATAACTTCATGGCTTTACTCAATGGACTTTGTGGCGTGTCAGCGTCAAACATTCCCTGAACCAGCGAAGTCAGTTCATCAAATCGTTCCTGTGCATTTTGGTTCGACTTCAGTATTACATACAAAGTATCGTTTTCCTGATATTCGTGCATTACGTTATAAAACTCATTGCCACTTCTTATTAAACCTTCTTTTATGGTATTGTCAATACTTATGGTTTTGTTTGAAGCCGGCAATTTTATCACCTTCCACTTATCTTCTATAATTGTATTTGAATGTGTCTGATAATTATCTTCAAAAAACAGCATGGCAATTGTAAGCCCGAACAAATGATTGAGCAAAAGCAGTAAGAGGCCTATGGATGCTATTCTTTTCAATATATGAATCTGAGCTAAAGAGATATTTTAAAAGTTTGTAAGATACTCTGCACCTCTAAAAGAAGTGCAGAGTTGAAATTATTTAACTAAAAACAAAACACTAATTTCTTTGTCAGGCAATGGTTGTTCTGGGTATAAACCCAATGTTTAAAGCTAAACACTGTGCACCAAAATAATGCACAGTGTATGAAAACTACGTATGTAAAAACAAAACCACAAAGTACCGATCTTCTATTTTCCTATGCTTTTCATGGAATCAAAGCTGGCATAACCTTCAGCCGCTATGCGCATACCTCTGGGTATATATACCTGTGGGTCGGTGGGTGCCCATGTTCCCAGACCGTCAACGTAACGATTAAACATACAGAATGAGGCGGCTATTAAAACGGCGTCATGAATCTCTTTATCGCTTGCGCCTGCGGCTTTGGCAGCTTCAACCTGTTCAGTAGTCACGTTTTTTCCTCCTTCCTGCACGCTGGCTGCAATGGCCAGCAGCGCTTTCAGTTTGTCTGAAATGGGTGCCTCTTTTAAATTTCTCTTTATCTGGCCAATCAGCGTGCCATCGTCTTCCAGATAACATTGCGCGGCAGCGCCATGCACATGCTGGCAAAAGAAGCAGTCGTTCAGGTAAGATACGTACGTGGCAATGGCCTCGCGTTCTCCCCTTGACAAACTATTGTTTTCATCTCTCAGCAACACCTCAGCTAAAGCATTAAGTGGTTTCGCTGTATCTGGCCTGAAAGCCATTAACCCGCGTATGCCGGGCAGTAAATCTTCTTCAGGTAATTTTATATGTGCCATTGCTACAAATATTATGAGTTAATCAGGTTCGACTTCTTATCCAGGGTTAGGTATGCGGCCAGCAGGGCCACTACAAATGTTACTGAAAAGGCAAGCAACGCGTTTCCAAATCCACCGAATAGGGTAACCAGACTACCTACAAAAAACACAGCAGTGGCAGTAAAGAAACGACCCACATTGAAACAAAAACCTGTTGCCGTTGCCCTTATGCTGGTAGGAAATAACTCAGGAATATAACTTGATAATGCACCCTGACTGATACCAAAACATAGAGCAAGCAAACCGGCTTCGGCATAAACAATCGTACTGAATACCTTATTGGTTATAAAAAGCAGGCAACAGGCACCTACACAACCCACAAAGGTAAGCATCAGCGTTTTTCGGCTTCCAAAAGCGCGTATCAGAAAGCCAGACATCACCCCACCGACAATACCTCCCATACCCAGCAGCATCATGGTTATTCCTCTTTCTTTCTGGCCGTCTTGCCCGGCAGGTAACAAAGATTGCACCCAGGTAGGCAACCACGAGAAAATGCCCCACAGGCCTATCAACACTGCCCCGAAAATAACTGAACCAGTAACCAGATTCGGGCGATAAGCTTCATTAAACAAATCATTAATTGAAGTAGCGGGCCCATTCTGAATGTTTTTCCACTTGGGAGATTCAGGCAGCAATAATCCTATCAGCACTGCCGTAATTGAAGGAATAAGCCCAAGCCAGAAAGCCTGACGCCACTCTGAAAAAAGTACGTTTAAACCTCCGGATGCCACAATGCCCAACGGAAAAGCAACTGCCAGCACACCTACCATAATCGGACGCGTTTTCTCAATCCAAATTTCTGATATATAAATAGTAGTTACCAATAACACCCCACCCACACCCATGCCGGAAAGAAAACGATAAACCAGCAGCATATACCAGTTAGGCACAAAAACTGTAAGAAGGGTTGCGGCGCCATAAAGAGCTGTAACAAAAACCAGAACTTTTTTACGACCGATTTTATCGCTTATGATTCCAAAAAGTATTCCGCCTATCATCCAGCCATATAACGATACTGCACTAATGTAGGCTCCAACTTCGCCAAGCCGGGCTTCAGTTATTGTGCCGTTCAGCAGTTGTGGTACCGCAACCGGTAAGTACACCGACATCAGCGTTGAAACCGTACCTCCGAAAGCATAGCTGATTACACAAAGAATAAATGCCATTGCTCTTATTTTAGGAGACAAAATTGTTTGTGTCGGGTTAGTTTTCAATTTCATTCAGGTTTTTAGGGTTAGTAATCAGGCTTTCGGCGCCATTGTATGTTGCCGGCTCTGGTTAAAATGTTTTGATTGATAATACTCAAAAAGTATAATGGGCAAAACGTAATCACCCATGCGTTCAATGGTTTCAAAAATATCTATCGGGTTGCCCACAATCGGAAAAAGTAACTCATAGCCTAACTTATATAAGCAAATAAAGATTAACAGACCAGGTATGCGAGGCTTGAGCAAAACCAGAAACGCCAGCGATATCTCTACCAGACCAAAAATCTGCAGGTTTACTCCGGTCATCGGCAACCCTACCCCTGTCATATTCTTAATTAGTGTTGGGTGGTTCATGAATACCGCCAACCCGCCATGCCCGGCCAGTAAGCTGAACAGACTCAGCCTTGATACCCACTCAATTACACTTGCCTGCATATAGGATACCGAGCCCAAAGGTTTCAGTTTCTCAAACCATTGCTTAGCAGTAGCAGGCAAGCCATGCACCAGCAAAAACAGAATGGGTATACCATAATTACCAGCTCTTTCAAAAAACTCAGACATACCCATACTGGCCGAAGGGCGCAGCATGGCCGTAAATAATGTCCAGAAAGACGCCCATAACAGGAAAGCTCTGTTGGGATAAAAAAACACAACCAAGCCAATCAGAATATCCATAGTGCCAATGACAGGCATAAAATTGTAAGCTATGGGTTCATTAATAAAGAAAACCTTAAAAAATGGAACCCAGCCTTTCTTTAATACAAGGCCCCAGAATCCGTGCCCTACAAAGCAGCCTAAAACGCCAAAGCGCAACCAGAAGAAAAGTTTTTCTTCATAAGAATACCGCCCCGAAAATGGATTAATCAGAATTAAACTTTTAGTACTCATCAGTCTTTGAATCTTTCAATCCTGCCATTGAGGCGCTAAATGGCTTTAACGGCAGGTGTAATACAAATAGGAATATTTTTATTATCTCCTCCAAAATTAAGGGTTTTAATGTTAATTTCTTTGGGTTTATTGTTTCGCTCGGTAATTTTAAGCAGTTGATTTGGCTTTATATTTCTGAAAACCTGCTTTGTGCCAGAACCCGGCCAGATGATAGAAATTTCATCAATTATATTGGCCTCTCCGATGCCTATCTCTCTTCTGAGAGATGATGAACCAAAACTTCCCCCTGAGCTCAGGTCCTGATAAACAGACCTGCTTATTCCATTTTCTTTGAACGTAACTTTTATTCTGGCACCGATTCCTAAACGGTTACTTCTTTTGCCTTCCAGTATGAGTTTAATCCAGCGGTTATTATTCTGACCGGGGTTCAGATACAATGAATTATTGTAGGAGTCACCGGGATAAGCCCCACCCACTTCAATAAAAATGTCCTGGTCGCCGTCATTATCTAAATCAGAGATACCCACACCATGCCCTTTTTGCAGATTACCCACACGCGCTGAAATGGTGGCATCAGCAAATTTTTTACCTCCGATGTTTCTGAAAAGCTTATTAGGAACTAGCGACTGGTAATCAGGATTTCCGGTTCCGAGATACATATCCGGGTATCCGTCATTATCTATATCTCCGAAATTAGACCCCATCGCAAATATGCTGTGGCTGATGCCCGCTTCAACCGATACATCCCTGAAAGTGCCATCATGGTTGTTTTTGAAAAGATACATTTTACTTCCGCGGTTAGGTATGCCCAACGCATCAGTGGCTACTGAATAAGCCATTGAGTGGTCGGCCTGGTATCCGCAAACGAATATATCAAGCCAGCCGTCGTTATCGTAATCCCAGAACCAGGTCGGGAACGTAAAATTTCTTAGCTCACTCAAACCGGAGGCCTGCGTAACATCTTCAAATTTTAGTTTTCCATTCTTTTGCACTCCTTTATTCTTTAAAAGCACTTTGGTTTCCTGATGGGTTGAAATAAATATGTCCTGCCACCCATCATTGTCGTAGTCGCCTGCGGTTACGCCTTTAATAAACAGATTCAGGTCGCAGCCGGCGTCAATGGTTATATCGGTAAAAGTGCCGTTTTTATTATTTATATACAGCTCGCAACCGTGCATTTCGCCCATATTGGCGGTTTCGTTGCCAATGAATAAATCCAGCCAGCCATCATTATTAAAATCTCTCCATACCCCGGCCTGTGTTGGGTGCAACGAATACAAGCCGCTGTCAATCGTCACATCAGTAAAGGTTCCGTTTCCATTATTCTTTAATAACGAATTAGGCTGTTTACCAAACGGGTCGGGCATCCAGGCCCCTCTTAAAACAAAAATGTCGATGAATCCATCATTGTTATAATCGGTTTGCATAATGTTCAGCCCACCTTTAAATTTTGACAGGCCCGACTTCTCCGACACATCGCTAAAAGTGTTGTTTGCATTGTTTTTAAAATAATGCATTGAACCATCAAGCCCCAGGTCTGAAATTACTATATCCAGATATCCGTCATTATTGAAATCCTCCAGGATAGTTCCACCTGCTTTGTTTTTTAAATTCAGGTTGAGGCCCGGAGCTACATCAGTAAAAGGATTCAAATCATAGCCTGACTTGTCTTTATCTAAATCAGGAATCAGATATTGAGCCGGTACTTTAGCCGGATATTCACCTATGGTCATGTAGGCTATGTTTAGTAGCCACTGTGCTTCATAATCAGAAGGGTTTCTTGAAAGAATTGTCTCATAAACCTCTATGGCTCTGCGAGACCCGCCTTTTATTTTATGGATACCTGTATTAATTATGGGTATCACGCACGATTCTGCCGTATGATTATTCACACAATTCTGGCGTTCGGCCAATCGCAAACTGGCAATTCCCAGGCTGGTCAGGGTTCTTTCGGCATTACCCTGAAACTTTGTTAAAGCCATAGGCAATATGGTTTCCAATAAGGTTACCGCTTTTGTTTCCTCACCGTTTTTCAGATAGGCATTGGCCTTATAAAAATCTGTAATAAAGCTTTTGTATGGATTCCCCTGAGCCAGTGTACTCATCGAATCATAAAAGGCAATTTCTGCCTTTGGCGAAAAAGGATTCGTTCTTTTAAAACTTTCCTGATGAATCTTCGCCAGTATTTTAACCATTTCTTCACTCTTATCACTACTGCAGGCAAAAACCATCAAGCCCGATACCAGCAAAATCCAATATTTAGCTCTTCCTGATACTAATTCAAAAAGTTTCATGTTGGTGAAATTTAAGTATGGCTATAAAGAGGTAATTAAGCAAAAGTTGTTTTTACCCCTTTTATTAATTTTATCGCATTAATTCATCAAAATTCAGACTAACATAATACAACCCGCCAACGTCCGGAGAGCCATAAGCCTGCACAATGTATTGGTTAGTAAGATTTGAAGCACCCAGCTTGATAACCGATTTGATGGCAGGCAGTTTGTAGCTCACCTGCGCATCGAGCAAGCTATAAGCATTGATTTTGCCCGGATACATCGTCGTAAAGGTACCGTACCAGTCAAAAGCACTTTGCCAGTGCCATGCCACGTTAAAGCCGAATTTGTCTGTCAGTTTTGGATTACCGAACACCACGTTGGTTTTCCAGGTTGGTGTATTAAAGGCAGGAATATTACTCGGGTTAGCATCCATCAGGTTGAAGTCAATCCAGGTTACGTTCGTATTCAGGCGGTAGTTTTTAGGAAACAAATAAGACAAACCTGCACTTACACCTTGAATAGACACCTTATCGGCGGCATTGGTATAAAGTTGAAACGCCTGTGTTTTGCCTCCCAGAATATCACCTGCTGCAGCAGGGTTAATAGAGCCGTCTGGTAACAGCACATTATTATCAGGGCGGATAACCACCGTATTAATGATGAAGTCTTTGTATTGACTGTAGTAATAATTGATATCAAACAGTATTTTCTGACTGAAAACTCCTTTATAACCCACCTCAAAACTCTGAACTTTCTCTGGCTGGATGTATGGCACCTTCGATTTCACCAGTTTGTCTTTGTTGTTGGCAATAGCGGTCGGGAATGGAACACCCTGCCCAAGCTGAGCACCCGCCGCGCTGGCAAAAACCCCTACTGATGCCGCCGTGAAAGAGTTTTCATAGGCCTTCATGCCAACAGAATTAACTGGTGCACCGCCCAGAATAATGATTGGCCCAACGTTCAGCTTAATATACTGGTCGCCGATAACCGGGTTGCGGAAACCTGTCTGATAGGAAGCTCTGAAATGATTGTTGTCGTTTGGTGAAAATACTGCCGAAGCCCTTGGTGTTATACGGCCATCAAAGTTCTCGTTTTTGTCGTAACGACCTGACAGTGTAATTTTCAGTTTATTATTTACCAATGACTTTGAAGCCTGAATAAACGCACCAAACTCGTCGTTTGTGAGGTTCTTGCCTTTGTCATCAAATAAGGTTCCCTGAGTATCCAGATAATATCTTCTGTAGTTGGCACCTACCTGAATGTTTACTACTTTCAGTAATTCACTGAAATCGTACATACCTTCCATGTGTTTTAAACCACAACGGCTGAAAATACCTGCTCCGCTTAAGCCCTGGGTATGAATCAGCTGGTCTCTGGCAGCATCAAATGCAGCAGTTCCGGGTAGTAGCCTTCCCTGGTCGGCAAATGCCCGGGCGGCAGAATGGTTTTGCGCAGAAACTCCATTGACGTTTCCGTTATAAGCCGCCGAATAACGCTGAAACCAGGTGGCATCGGCCTGAGCCGGAGCAACCGTGTTACCATTCAGGTCTTTTACCCACATGCGGTTAATGAGCTGCCCTAAAGAACGGCTGTTGTAAGAATCCTGCGAATCTTCCTGATTTGAATAAGCTCTCACATAAAAATTGCTGCCTTTCAATTCAAGGCGATGCTGCATCAGGTAAAAATTATTAATTACAAAACGGCTGCTACCGGTGTACTGTGCAATACCCTGACTAAAATTTGCCTGATAGATGGCTTCCAGATTATCTGTAATACGGTAATGCAATGCTCCGTTTAACCTCAGGCTATATACACCATACTGGGCCAGGTCTTTTTCTTCATAACCCGTTCTTGACACCCGCCCAATTTTATCAATTGTCTGTGCAACCTCGTCGCCGTAAATATTCAAGGCATTTTTGCCCGGGTTATTTGGCCCACGGTTAGCTGTAGGCGTATTGGGGTCTATATCTGTATAATCATTTGCATACCAGTCGGTACCGCTTAGGTAAGCGACATTTGCCTTGAAAGCAAATTTGTTTTTAAATGCTTTGGCATATCGCACTGCCAGGTCATAATATGGTTTTGCCCCCAACCCTGTGCCGTCATTCAAATGGTTTACGCCTACTTTGGTTTGCGCGCTTAGCCCCTGATAATCAAATGGATTTTTTGTGCGCATCTGCAACATTCCGTTGAATGCAATCGGGCCATACAAAGCTGAGGCAGCTCCCGGAATCAGCTCAACGCTTTCTATATCAATGTCGTTAGGGCCATGCAGATTACCCATGGCAAAACCCAACCCAGCTGACTGGTTATCAACGCCGTCTACCAATTGCAAAAAGCGGCTGTTACCGGTGGTATTAAAACCTCTGGTGTTGATTTGTTTGTAGGTAAGGCCACTGGTAACAATATCTAACGATTTCATGTTGAGCAAAGCATCGTAGAAGTTGGCTGCCGGAGATTGTTGGATACCTCTTGAGTCTATCTTTTCAATACTCACCGGCGACTTCAAAATGCTTTCTTCAATTCTGGAAGCAGAAACAACCACCTGATTCAGGTCTTCAGAGGCGGTTTTCAATGAGACACTCAATGTGGTTTCGCTGGCCACCGCAATTTCCTGGCGCTCATAGCCCACCATTGAAATTACCAATGTGGCCGGAAGAGAGGCATTCAGTTCAAAATTTCCTTCGGCATTAGTGATGGTTCCTGAAACTTTTCCTTTCAGAAAAACCGAAACACCTATCAGTGGTTTTTGATTTTCAGCATCAGTCACTTTGCCCTTGATGACACTTTTCTGGGCGAAAGCTCCTGCTGAAAACAACAATAAGGAGATTATACAGGTAAAAATATTTTTCATTCTAAAGCTCGGTTAAAATATAGGATTAGCTTAATTAATCCTCATCATACTTATTTCTTCAGGTGGTCATAGCCCTGCGGCAAACGCGTGTAGCCGTGGTTCACTATTCTTTCACCTAAGTACTGATAAAATGAGGGGTCGCCTGGTGTTATACTGGCCAGGCCGTCAACATAGCGGTTATACAAACAAAAAAGTGCAGCTATAAGCACGGTATCATGTATTTCCATGTCGGTTGCGCCTTTTGCTTTAGCTTTGGCTATAGCTTCAGAGGTAACGCTCTTCCCGCTTTTCTGCACCATTCTGGCAATGGTTAGTAAGGCCTTCATTTTATCGCTCACCGGAGCATTCTCTAAATCATGTTTTACCAATTCGCAGGTTTCGGTTTCACCCAATAGCAAATCGGCAGCGGCGGTATGAGCAGCCGTACAAAACCGGCATTCATTATGGTGCGATACTATGGTGGCTATTAACTCTCTTTCGCCCTGGGTCAGCGAACTGTCTCCTCTTAACAAAATTTGTGTCAGTTCACGAATAGGCGCTGCGGTATCCTGGCTATACTCTAAAAGCCCTGTAATACCGGGCAGATGGTCAGGAAGTGATATATGAGGCATAATTTAGGCAATAACAAGGCTTACCGGCTGTTTGCAGCCGATGCCAGATGTGGTACAATAAAATAATCAGGGAAAAACAGACAGGTTAAACCTGTTTTCTTAGCGAGGACGATTATAACCGGCAAAGGCCATTCTCTGTCCCATTTCACGGTAGGCTTCGTTTTCTTTCGGCGCCCACGTGCCTAAGCCATCTACATAGCGATTAAACATACAAAATGCTGCCGCAATCAGTACCGAATCATGAATCTCTTCGTCGGTTGCTCCTTCATTTCTGGCTGCTTCAATCTCCTTTTCTGTTACATGCCTGCCGCCTTTTTGCACTTGTGCAGCAATGTTAAGCAAGGCTCTCAGCTTTGGAGAAATAGCAGTTTCGGCAAAATTTTGTTTGATATCATCTATTATATTCAAATCACAACCTAAATGAGCTGCCGCCGCTGCTCCGTGCGAAGTATGGCAAAAATGGCAGTTGTTCAGGTGCGAAACATAAGAAGCAATCAATTCGCGTTCGCCACTTGTTAAGGTTGACGGCCCCCTCAAAAGGGTTTCAGCCAGGTTTAACAAGGGTATGGCCGTACGCGGATTATGATTGAGAAGCCCGGAAATACCCGGAAGCTCCTCGTTCAACAATTTGATGTGTGCCATAATCAGAACCTGTAAGCGTAAGTTGCTGTAATCAGGTAGTCTGCAAATGCTGCATCGCCATGCTTTTTACCGGTTGGGTCTTGCATGTCGCTCCATGATTTTATTCTGTTACGAACAACCGCATAAGGAACACCAAAAATAAACGAATGGTGATGCGTATTAATAATGACACTTGGCTCAACAGAGATAATGTATCCGGGTCTGCGGCTACCCTCACTATTACCAATGCGGTCTATAGCAGGCAAGCCTTCTACCCTGCCACCCAATGCTAATGAAATACCTTTTTTAGGTGCAACCGAATAGCTTAAACCCGCACGACCTGCAAACTGGTCAGGTACAGAAAAGCCGGTAGCCGCATTAACCGTTTTAGGGCTGAACATATAAAAACCATTGTAGTAAACAGAGGCATTTTTGAATACCGACTGGTAACCCTGCATTTCAATGCTGTATCCCCAGCCGCTATCGCCCAATTGCATTGATTGGTCAAGGGCTTTGCGCTGGATGTATTCTTTTTTGTTTTTATCCAGTTTATGGAAGTCTCCCTGAACGTTGGCATCACCGGTTGGAGCTTTGACTCCCAACCCTATGGCCAGATTACCTTTCAGATGGGTAAGCGGATTGAACAACCAGTAGGTAGCAGATACACGCATATCGCCCACCCCTTTAGAATACGTATGAAAACGTTTCTGCTCCGGGTTAGCTTCAATTGAGTTGCCGTAGTGTTCATAAAGAGAAGAACGGTCGTTGTCAAGATACGGCAAATTCAATGAAAAGCTCAGACGCGGATTAACAGCGTAACTCAGGCCAAAATCAAAAGCATGAGAAGTGTTAATAACCTGAGTACCGTTTTCTATACGTTCTTTTTGCTCTTCTGTACCCACAAAATGGCGGAAAGAATGCAAATATCTGTATGAAGCCGTAAACTGAAACTGGCCGCCTTTCATCATTGAGGCCGGGCTGTTGGGGTTACCCGTTGCCGATGCCATGTGGCGTACGGCAATACAACCTTGCGAGAACCCCTTGATTGATCCCAAAAGCATGGCTAGTGAGAAAAAATAATATATTTTTTTCATTGAAAATACGTTTGAATAAATCTTAGCAAGCTGATTAAACCATTAGTTTTTATAAACCAGAACCATCGGCCTTTCCACGGGCAATAGCATACTGACCAATTTTTTTACCGTGTTCAAGACCTTTAACACAGTCGAAACGATAATGAATCAGTCCATAAACCCTTGAATTGGATGCTTCCTGAGCCATCGCATTCAACTTTTCAGCCTCCGTCGGGAAGATAGAGCCCAATACTGTGGCGGCGGCACCTGAAAAAGTAGAGTGCCCCGAGGTATAAGACTGGAAATTGGGCAAACCAACAGAGGTTTTGATACCGAATTGCTGAGGGCGCGGATAATAATAATAGTTCTTGGCGTCCCAGCATGCAATACCTGCATCCATCTCGGCAGTACCCAGCAATGCCAGCGTGCGGGCTGTTGCCAACTCACTGAACTTATTCTGGAAACAGAGATTAGCAGCGGCACGATGCCAGTGACCAGGAGGCGTGTAGCTGCCGGCACCGTCTGACCAGTAATTGGCAATGCGGGCCTGCTCACGCGTCTGATTTTTATCAATGGCCTTAAGCTCGTCAAGGTCTTTTTTAAACTCGTCACTATCTAATGCTGGCGGAGGGCTTGGGCGCATGGCCAGCATGGCTGCCTTATCAAAATTCCAGGTCTGCACGGTACCATAGTTAGGCAACATTGGCGGGCGGGCAGGAATTTCCTGGCTTAACCACTCCGACTTCAAGCCTTGTGCTTTGGCATTAGCAATTGCAGCAGCATTGACTGTCTGATTATTGGCGGCACCCATGCCGTCTGTTTTTGCGCGACCCATTACTTTGGCAGCTACGGCTTTGCCCAGGGCATCGCCTGCCGAAATATCAGAATCAACGTTCATACCACCCCAGATACGGGCATTTTTGGCTTCTGCCAGCTTGGCATCCAACAAAGGTACCTCGCCGGGGAACATCGCCACCAATATGGTATATGAGGCCGCAGCCACAACTGCATCTTCAGACGGGTAAGACGGTAAATCAGAAACCGGCAACAAAGCAGAAACAGTAGCATCTGTTTTTGAAGGAGCCTTGCGGTTATACTTAAACTTGTAGTTCCACGCGGCCACCAGTGCGTCATACTGCGCTACACTTAAATAAGCAAGTGCACGGGCTGTATAAGGCGGATTGGCAAACGGAAACTTAGGGTCTGCCAATGGGTTGGCAGCATCAGGAACCGGATACTTGCCCTCTGCATTTGAAGCAGGCGGAAGGTTATATCTGGCTGCCAGCTCACGAGCTATTTCGTTCCAGCGATACACGGCACCTGCACCCCAGTAAGTTACTGCTTTTTTGTTTTCCGGGGTAATGGTCGAAACCGTGGTTTTCAGTTTTGCTATTTCTGACTGGTACTCTGCCGAACCTGCCGCTTTTGGCTCTGCCACCGGAAATTCATCAGCGCTGGCGAGTACATAAGTTTTCCAGGTTCCTCCTTTTTCATCTAATTTTGCCGGGATATAGGCCTCTTTCAATGATTCTTCCAAATCTTTATTGCAAGACGAAACAACCAGACTCAATATTACTATTACTAAAAATGATACATGTATTTTTTTCATATTACGGCCCCGTATTCAAATGAGCGAACTGCCCGGGGAAGCAAATTTTCTGTTAGAAATCTTTTCTGCAAATTTTATTTTTTTGTTACCTGTTCAGACTTACTCTTGAAATTTATCTGATACAGGAAACCGGCTGATATTGTAGTAGCCTGGCCCATGTTTTCGCCATCTATTACTCTTCTGATCATTACATTGAACCCTACATTTTTTGGCTGAAACTTACCATAGAAACCTACGCCCGATGATTTCATGTTATTCGTCGGAAAAGGCATATCGTTTCTCCGTATGTAATCTCCGCCTACGCAAGTGTTTTTGTCAATGAATAATTCGGCCTGAATCCCTTTTTTGTAGTAACCCATCCGGGCGGCTACATCAGTAGCGTTAGGCATGCTTATTTCATTGGTGTTATAAACTTTGTCGTAAGCGTAATAGGCATCTCTGTCTACCTTTATATTACTGCGGAAAACGTAGCTTCCGTGTGCGGTAATATAAAAACCAGAAGTATGCTTGTAGTGAGCAATTAAACGTGCAGTAGCTGTTTTGGATTTAAGGCCAATTGACATCGGGAGAAAATCTGGTACATAGTTGCTTACCGGTAACGAGCCGCCCAATACTCCATGCAAGGAAAGGCCGTTTGCCGATTGCACCATATTGTATTTTAACCATACCGATACATCCTGAAAACCCTGCTGCCCCATCAGGTTACCTGCGCTGGTTTTTGTCCACACATAAGGTAAGCCGGCAAGAACATTCAGTTTTTTGGTAATACCGTAGGCTATCATAGGCATAACACTTTGTGTAGTGTGCGTACCTATATTGAAATTTTCGCGTTTTAATTTATTCTCCCAATATTCGCTCCACTGGCTATTTGAATAGGTTGTAGCTATACAAATAGATTTTTTGTTCATGTAAATGGCGTCATGAGGCATTTGGGCTTGCGCATTGAAAACCGCACCACCTACCAGCACAAGTAAAAACTTGTAAAATAATTTCATTTTAGAATAGTAAGTTTTTAGTTAAAAACAGTCATGTAACCCATGTGCAAGCTAATACCGTACCCCAACCTAAACGCACAGACAGATTATTAAGAACGGCCAAAGAGGGCGTTCATGAACAAAGGTCTATGTTTAGTGCCGGGCATTGGCACAACTTACCACATAAGAAGTATAGATTTGAGCGGATGCATTCACACATTGCGCTTTGGGCATAAACCAAGGCGGCAAGGCATAAAATTTGTAGAAAAGACTGTATTAAGCTAAATCGGGAGGTGGAGAATTAACAAATAACGTTGAAGCAGGAATAAACTCCTGATAAGTGTAGATTTTTAACGGGAGGTCTTCAACCCAGAAGTAGGCAATTGTGCTACTACCGAACTGAGTATAATCTTTAGTGAGATTCTTAAAAAAATTGAGCGCCTTTTTACCCGAGCCGGTGGGCTCATCGTTTACCTGTTTTTTTACCTGTTGCAGCAAACTAAAAACGTTCTCGCGGCTTGCATTTTCTTTCTTGCAATAAGTGTAAAGGGTATCACTTTCAAATTTGCGCTGATAAGTACGGAAAAAATCGCCTTTGAAGATAATGAGACCGTCTGTCTCTTCAGACTCGCTCCAACTGGCCATATACGGAATGGCCATTGGCACTTTCATAACCAGAAACTCACCTTTTTCCTGAAAAGTCACATTTGCGTGTACTACGCGTTCCTCCTGCCATTTGTCTAAAAGCATGACAAACGTAGAGCCCAGCATATTACACACCAGCAATGCCAGAAGCGATATGGAAGCGACTTTTTTCAGTAGTAATTTTGGTTCATGCAACAAATAAATCAATTAAATTGAAATTTTCCAACAACTTTTTACATTTTATTGATTTTTGGCAACGATATATTTTTGCTGATAGCCAGTGTACGAATTCCAAAAATACATAAAACGGTTATGATATCTATTACTTCAACAGACAGGTTTAACTTGCGAAGGGCAAAGTAGAAACAGCCCCCTATAATACAAACGGTAGCATACAACTGGCCTGTTCTGAAAAGCGCAGGTATTTCATTAAGGAAAATATCTCTTATTACACCACCAAAACAGGCAGTTATGGTACCCAGAATAATACAGGAAGGGACATTAAGCCCTGCGGATATACCTTCCTGGATGCCCCTGAGCGCAAAAAAACCAAGCCCGAGGGAATCGAACAAGGTAAGGGTTTTATCAAGATGCACAATCCTGTGTCTGAAAATAACCGTAACCATTGCTACCATCACAATCAGAATTATTATTGTAGAATCCAGAATCCAGCGCACAGGCAGATGCCCAATGAGCATATCACGTATGGTACCACCGCCAACAGAAGTAACAAAGGCAATAACAACCAGGCCGAAGATGTCTAGGTCTTTGCGCATAGCCGCCATAGTGCCTGAAGCCGCAAAAGCAATGGTGCCACCAATATTTATAAATGTAAAAAATTCCATTAGTTTTAGTAGTTTTGCAACAAAAATAGTAGTAAAAACGTCATTTTTATGTTTTTACAGTAAATTTGGTACATGCGAATAGATCAGGATACCGTACAGCAGATTATTCAGGCCGCCGATATAGTTGAGGTTGTGGGCGATTATGTTTCTCTCAAAAAGCGGGGAGCAAACATGATAGCCTGCTGCCCTTTTCATAATGAAAAAACGCCATCATTCTCGGTGTCGCCATCAAAAGGCATTTATAAATGCTTTGGTTGTGGCAAGGCCGGTGATTCTGTAAGGTTTGTGATGGACATTGAAGGTATAGGATACCCCGAGGCACTGAGACACCTGGCTAAAAAATATGGTATAGAAGTAGCCGAGCAGGAATATACCAGCGAAGAACAGCAGGTTCAGAACGAAAAGGAAAGCCTTTTTATAGCCCTGGATTTTGCCAATAAATTTTATCAGGACCAACTTTGGCAAACCCCTGAGGGCGAGAGCATCGGGCTGAGCTATTTTAAAGAACGGGGGTTTAACCACCAGACCATCAGGAAATTTGACCTGGGCTATAGTTCTGACGGACGGGATGTTTTTACCAAACATGCGCTTAAGAACGGTTTTACACTGGATATACTTGAAAAAGCCGGCCTGACTATACTGAAAGAAGGGCGCGAACCGATAGACCGTTTCAGAGGACGGGTAATTTTCCCGATTCATAATGTAGCAGGCAAACCTATTGCATTTGGTGCCAGGATTCTGAAAAAAGACCCCAACGCCCCCAAGTATCTTAATTCGCCCGAAACGGCTGTATATCATAAAAGTAATATAGTATATGGTATAGCGCAGGCCAAGAATCCTATCAGGCAGGAAGAAAACTGTTATCTGGTAGAAGGTTATACCGACGTTGTTTCGTTAAATCAGGCAGGTATAGAAAACGTAGTGGCTTCGTCTGGCACTTCGCTTACCAAAGAGCAGATTCAGCTAATCAGAAGATTTACTGAAAACATAACCGTTTTATATGACGGCGACGCCGCCGGTATTAAGGCATCATTAAGAGGAATAGACATTATTCTGGAAGAAGGCCTGAATGTGAAGGCAGTGGTGTTTCCGGATGGAGACGACCCCGACAGTTTTGTTCAGAAAGTTGGCAGCCAGGCTTTTAAAGAATACGTTAAGAATACCCAGAAGGATTTTATCAGGTTCAAGACCGAGATTTCACTGAAAGACGTGGGCACAGACGCCCTTAAGCGTGCTGAACTGATAAAAGACCTGGTAGAAACCATCTCTAAGATTCCGGACTCCATCAAACGTTCGGTATTTTATAAAGAGGTGGCCTCTTTGCTTAGTATTGATGAGCACATCCTGATTACAGAAGGCAATAAAATATTCCAGAAAAAGAGGCAGGATTCAGACCGCGACAGACAAAGACAGCAGAGGACTAATCCACTGGGTGATATCAACGCATTTGTAGCGCCCGAGCCTGATACCTTTGTGCCGGGTATGGAAGAGACAGCCAGAACCGTGAAACGGAGTGCCTTGTCTTATCATGAAGAAGAATGTGTAAGGCTGCTGGTATGTTACGGCACCCATGTTTTGGAGAAAAACGTTGCAGAAAACATAGACTTTACTCTTACCGACTATATTTTTAATGAAATTCAGGATATAACTTTTGAAACGGCATCTTACCAGAAAATACTGGATATATGCCGGGAGTTTCATCAAAGAGGCGAAATTCCGGACACTTCTTACTTTACCAGCCATCAGGATATTGAAATTCAGACCTTAAGCATTAACTGGCTTTCGTCTCCACATCAGCTGAGCGAAAACTGGGAGAAATTTGAAATATACGTACCATTAGAAAGCGATAAACTAGACGAAATGGTTTACACCAACGTGCTGAGGTTAAAAAAAAGCCGCTTTGAAATAGAGATGGAAAAACTAAGTAAGGAGCTCATTGAAACGGAATCTTTTGAAACGCAAGAGCAAATACTGGTAAAAATGATGGAACTGAAAGGAATCATTAAAAAATTGGCTGCACTTTTGGGCACGGTGGTGCAGGGCTAATTATACAGAATATAAAACCATGATAAAAGATATAGATTTTTCGCCTGAATTTGAGTTCGCTACTGCCAGAAGTGGCGGCCCGGGCGGACAGAACGTAAATAAGGTAGAAACAAAAGTAGAGCTTAGATTCAACATTGCTACCTCTGCCCTACTGACAGATACCCAAAAACAAAGGCTTTATGAAAAGCTTCAAAGCCAACTGGTACAAGAAACCGTTTTGTTGATTAGCTCGCAGGAAAAAAGAAGCCAGTTGCAAAACAAAGAACTGGTGGTGCAGAAGTTTTACAAATTACTTGAAAAATCTCTGCATGAAGCCAAGAAAAGACGAGCCACAAAACCCTCGCTGGCTGCAGTAGAAAAAAGGTTGAAGACAAAAAAAATCGATTCAGACAAAAAAGCAGCCAGAAACCAGAAAATTGATTTTTAATTGTCCGTAGAATAATAATTTGTGCACCGGTGGCGTGGCTAAGCCATTAAATATTTATTAAACCTGATAACTTAGTGGCATAATCGTTTTCTTTGCATTGAATGTTGCCGGTAACCGAATGAGAAAAACACTGATTTACGTATTAGTTTCGTTATTTATAAGTTCTTGCGACTGGTTTAAAAAACCAGACCCAACCCCCGTAACAGAGGTAATTCCTGAATATGAAACGGTGCCGGTAATGGCCAGATTGCCGGAAGATATAGCCAATGAAGCTTCTGGTGTATGCGACAGCCGCAGTATGCCGGGGAACGTCTGGGTGCAGGAAGATGGCGATAACCCCAATAATATTTATTTGTTTGCACATGAGGGGCAATACAAAGGGTCGGTAAAAATGCCTTTCCCTAACCGCGACTGGGAAGACATATCTATTGGCCCCGGCCCTGAGGCTGGCAAAACCTACCTATACCTGGCCGAAATTGGAGACAATGATGCGGTTTATAATAACCAGTATTACATTTATCGCTTCGTTGAGCCGCAATCATTACAACCCGTTACCAGTTTTGACCGCATAGCCTTTCAATATCCTGACGGTAGCCGTGACGCCGAATGTATACTGATAGACCCTCAGACCAAAGACATTTATATAGTTTCGAAAAGAGAGTTTAATGTACGGCTGTACAGGCTTAAATATCCTCAGTCTGTTACAGAAAATCAAACGGCAGAGTTTTTACAGACTTTACCCATTACCTATGTTACCAGCGGCGGGATATCATCAGACGGTAAAGAAATTGTTATCAGAAACTACTTTACACTTTTTTACTGGTACCGTAAAGATGGAGAAACCATACCTCAGGCGCTTGCCAGAACTCGCGACAAATTACTGCCTTACGTGCAGGAGCCGCAGGGAGAAGGTTTCTGCTTTGATAAAAACGGGAAAGGCTATTTTACCAACAGCGAAAGGCCAGACGGCCAGAACGCCATCTCTTATTTGTATTATTACCCAAAGAAAAAATAACCATTTATAAATCAAAAAGCCACTGTCTGAAGAAAGATAGTGGCTTTTTGATTTATATTCCAAGGTTTTACAATATAAACTGGCTTAAATCTTTATTTTTTACCAGACCTGCCAGCCTGTCGTTCACCATATCTTTAGTGATAACAATTCGGGCATTAGCGCCAATTTTATCGGGTACATCAAACATAATCTCATTCAGCAAATGGCTCATTACGGTTTGTAGCCTTCTGGCGCCAATGTTTTCAACCTCACTATTGGCATAAAAGGCAATACGGGCAATTTCTCGCAGTGCCTCGGTATCAAAACTCAGGCTAACGTCCTCGGCTTCCAGCATGGCTTCATACTGGCGCGTCAAAGCATTTTTAGGTGTTTGCAAAATCTGAAAGAAGTTTTCTTCTGTCAGGCTTTCCAGCTCAACTCTGATCGGGAAACGCCCCTGTAATTCCGGAATCAAATCTGAAGGCTTTGCCACATGAAAAGCCCCCGCGGCTATAAACAATATATGATCTGTCTTAACAGAGCCATGTTTGGTGTTCACGGTGCTTCCTTCCACTATCGGCAGCAGGTCTCGCTGTACACCTTCACGGCTTACATCCGGCCCGCCCGACTTACCGCTCGATGAAGCAATTTTATCAATTTCATCTATAAAAATTATTCCCAGGTTTTCAGCTTTCCAGATGGCTTCGTCTTTTACCTCATCCATATCTATCAGTTTGGCAGCCTCTTCGTCCAATAATATTTTTCTGGCTTCTGCAATGGTTACTTTGCGTTTTTTACCTTTTTTGGGCATCATACCGCCTATCATATCCTGCAGATTCATCATCGACACATCATCAATAGGCCCTCCCATCACGCCAATATTGGGCATTCCGTTGGTTTGCACATCAATTTCTATTTTGCGGTGGTCCAGGTCTCCGTTTCTTAATTTTTCTCTGAACGCCTCACGTGTTTTCTCATTCAGCAGATTTTCTGAGTTATCCTCAACCTCCTGCTTTTTTGTTTCCATCGAAAACCCAACGTCTTTTTTATCCTTTACAGGCGGTATCAGAATATCCAGCAGGGTGTCTTCAACAGTATCCAATGCCTTCGTTTTTACTTCTTCTTTTTTTGCAGCCCGTACCATATTTACCGATTGCTCTACCAGATCTCTTACCATGCTTTCGCAGTCACGCCCGACATACCCCACCTCTGTAAACTTTGACGCCTCCACTTTAGTAAACGGAGCCTCGGCAATTTTAGCCAATCGACGCGCTATTTCAGTTTTACCTACTCCGGTGCTACCTATCATCAGAATATTGTTCGGTATTATCTCGGCCTGCATTTCCGTGCTGGCGTTCATCCTTCGCCAGCGGTTTCTTAAAGCAATGGCCACATTACGCTTTGCGTCTTTCTGGCCAATAATGTATTTATCTAGCTCCTCTACTATTTGTTGTGGTGTCAGGTTACCTATTACTTTCGCCATTTATTAAAAAGCTTTTTATTTAATATGTTTGCTGTTATACTTAACGGCATAGCTGCAAATTTAGTTTTCATTCAGACTAAAACAAACCACGTTATAAATTTTATGACCAGCGGTCGGTGTGTATTACCAACCTTATCGGCGCTTTTTTTAAATGCTGTATCGGTTTATTTAACGCACTAGCGTACACAGGTAATTAAAGATTAAATTTCTTACGTTCCGCAATAGTATTTTCAAGACGGTGTTAAGTAATATATTAGGAATAAAACGTTTCTTAAAACCTGAAAGGGTTCAAAAAGAAATTAATCAATATTTTTTATGTAAATCTTACAAAATTTGCCAGGAAAAAAGATTTTTTTGTAAGTTTGAAGTACCAATCAAGCGTATTATACAAAATTTGTGGGTTACAGAATTTAAGTATGATTTTGTGCCGGTTTAAATCTAATTTTCACTATTCAACTCTTCAATAATGCAAAACAAAAAGACAACGAACAGAAGGGATTTTATTAAAAGCGGTGCTATTGCCGCCAGTGGATTCTTTATTGTGCCACGTCATGTATTAGGTAAAGGTTTTATTGCACCCAGCGATAAGCTAAATATTGCTGCCATTGGTGCAGGCGGAAAAGGTGGCTCAGACATTGCTAATGCCTACAACAACGGTGTGAACAATGTAGTGGCTATTTGTGATGTAGACATGGCTCGTTGTAAAGGCAGCCTTGATAAGTTTCCGAATGCTAAACGTTACAAGGATTTCAGAGTAATGCTGGAACAAATGAAAGGAGACATTGATGCAGTTACTATCTCTACTCCAGACCACCAGCATGCCGTAGCAGCTATGGCTGCCATGTCTATGGGCAAGCACGTATATGTGCAAAAGCCTTTGACACACGATATTTATGAAGCCCGTAAGTTGACCGAGGCCGCAAGAAAATACAAAGTGGTTACGCAAATGGGTAACCAGGGGGCCTCTAACCCTACTCAAAAAGCCATGATGCAATGGCTTGATAAAGGCACAATTGGAGTGGTGAAAGATGTACACATCTGGACAAACCGCCCAGTATGGCCTCAAGGTAACCCCGTGCCAACAGATAAACCTGCTATGATTGATTCAATGACTCCGCAGGATTGGGATTTGTGGGTTGGTACTGCTTCATGGGTTGACTATCACCCGCTTTATCACCCATTCAAATGGCGTGGATGGTGGAATTTCGGAACCGGTGCATTGGGCGATATGGGATGCCACCTGATTGACCCTGCGTTCAGAGTTTTAGGTTTGGGCTACCCAACTGAGGTAGAGTGTAGCGTAGGACAGGTGTTTCTGAAAGACTGGAGCCCTGAATATAACCCTGAAGGCTGCCCTCCGTCATCAAGTGTTCAGATTAAATTCCCTGCTACCAAGAGAAATAACTCGCCTGTTACTATGTACTGGACAGACGGCGGTATCCGTCCGTTCCACCCAGAGTGGATTCCGGCCAACGAACCATTGGCAGAAGCCGACAGCAGCAACGGTGTATTAATGATTGGTACCAAAGGTGTTATGACCTGCGGAACCTACGGAAACACACCGAAGATTTATCTGAAAACCGGTGAGAAAATAGATATTACTCCTAAAGAAGACCCTAGCGTTAAACCGCTTCCTGAACATGGCCACCAGGCATCATGGGCTGAGGCTTGCAAAGCCGGCTTTAACAGCAAAGAGCATAAAGGTCTTTCTTCGTCGTTCGATTACTCAGGCCCATTAACTGAAACAGTATTGATGGGTAACCTGGCTATCCGCAGCTATAACCTGCGTAAATCTAACGGCAAAAATGGTTTCAACTACGATGGCCGTAAGAAACTGTTGTGGGATGGCACTAATATGAAGATTACCAACTTCGATGAGGCCAACCAGTTTGTACAACGCCAATACCGCGAAGGCTGGAAATTAGTTTAAGATTTCCACTTCCTTTTTATAGAAGAAAAACCTGCCTTTTGGGCAGGTTTTTCTGTTTATTACAATTGAGCCATTAAATCAAAATCTTTCACTTTTGAAAGATACAGATAATTGAGCAACAACCCATTGCTGTTGTTAATAAGCCTATGTCCTTCTATAAACGGTAAGATATGGGTGGTGATACGCTCAAACTCGTAATCAGTACCCATTTCTTTTTCGTTCAGGTCAGCTATTTCATCGGCCGACATTTCCAGTTCGCAATAATATAGGTACATAGCTTCGTCGCTGGTACCCGTGCTCGGGAAAACCCGTTTTTGAGGTGTTACGTTAATCAACTGGTCTGCCGTTATATCCAGCCCGGTCTCTTCTTTTACCTCTTGCACTGAAATTTCCAACGGAGTTTTGCTGCCATCAACCATACCAGCCGGATGTTCATAAGTGAAACCTCCCTCGGCAATGCGACGTTGCTTTACTAGCAGCAGATATTTTTCTTTGGTGTCTTTATCTATCAGACAAACCAGAATGCAAACTACTTCCCCTTTCAGAAAACAGATGGGTGGTATTTTATCTCCTTCGGGGGTCTCGGCGTCCAGCATCAGCAGAGAAAAGAGAATTTCGCCGTTGTAACGGTATCTTGTATAGTGTTGGTCTATCCCGTTGATTTTCAGTCCGTTTTCTATCAGATTATTCTTCCAAATCTTAAATTTGTGTGCATCTTCGAGTTTTTCGTTTGTCATTTTTGGGTAATTTTATTTTTTGCAAAAATAGGGAGGATAAGTATTAAAACACAGGAAAGTTTGGTAACTTAATAACATTCTAATTGTAAAAATAACTTCACTTAAGTTTCCGGTATCGTATTGGAATAATTATAAATCAATATTATTATAACCTATCTTAAAGATAATGATAAAATACATAACACTTCCTCTGGTATCATTTGCAATTACCCCTCCATTGCATGCTAACGTTGACTATAAAACAGAACTATATGCTTTGTTAGAAAAATTCAACAGTCAAAAGAAATTAACAGATGAAGAATTAGTCAGATTGATTCCTAAAACCGAAAATGAGTTTAGCGTATACTATTCATTGACTTCCCCCAATAAGGAAAAAAAATGGAACGTAATTTTCAGCAATATTGAGATATATATAGGAAAAAGAGCAAGTGTTAGCCAGAAAGTTTTCAGGTCTTATGTTGGATTAACAAACTTTGTTGATGGAGAATATGCAGAAGGTTTTTTTGAAAGCTTAGATTTTCTTATTGGGAAACATACAAAGTATTTTTGCAAAATATTCAGTAGTTTATCTAGCAATGAAAAACGTAGGCTGAGCGACTTATATTCTCAATATTGTAAATAATACATTTCTTTGAATCAAGCTCTCTTAAAATACCTTGCAATAAACATCAATCGAAAAAATTGAAAGGAATAAATTTTAATACACTTCTTCTATTAGTCAGCGTATTCTGTTGTTTTATGCAGAGTTGTTCAATCGGCGACTGTAAAAATGTTGAGGATAAAAAAGAGGATACAATTTTAGTTTTAAATAGGCACAAAGTGCATATGAGTAACATCTCAGAAGATAAATTTAGGAAAGCTCTAAAAGTCGAGCAAAAAAACTCTGACACCACCTCGGTTGTGAAAAATAAGGGAAAACTAATAATAGCTTTGGCAAACAATAAGAAAGTTATTTTAAAAGACAGCCTTGCGGACTCTGATAATGTTGAACAGGTTATCTATACTTATATAGAACATCTTAAAGATGTTGGATTTTATGTAATTAAAGCACAACACTATGAAACTAGTGAATATCTACTTATAAATGACAAAACAGGTTATAAAGTAAAAATTTGGGAGAAACCAAAGTTATCTCCAGACAAAAAGCATATCGTTGCTTCATCTAATTCATTAGTATACGATGCTATGCCTAATGGCATTCAAATGTGGAGCTTACAAAGTGGGACTTTAAATCTAGAATGGGAATATAAGCAGGACGAATGGGAACCTGATAGTATTGTGTGGGCTGGCAATAGTAGCTTATATTTTATTAAAAAAATCCCTGACTTTGTATCAAAGACCAGAAAAGAGGAAAAGTATTTTATGGCGTTAACTATGGAATGAAAATGTAATAAACATGAATTATGACTAGAGAAGAATTACAGAAGAAATTAAATGTTTATCCAGGGTATTACTCATTAGATGGTGAACTATTGCCCGACCGTGTGGTTAGATATAAAATTATAAAAAATGGGAGGTTTTTTATTTCGATGAAAGGGGCAATAGAAATAATGAAAGGGTTTTTACTTCGGAATTTAGTGCAAACGAATACATTTTTGATTGTTTTAAATAAAATAAAGAATAGCGAAAACATCAGGAAGAATGGATAAAGGTTTCTTTTGAATTAAATTCTGAATACTCAATACTTATTACAAGATGCAATTAGCATATTCTATAATTTTAATGCTGTGCTTTTCAGTTGTATGTAAAGCTCAGGAAGGTAAGGAGAGCATACCCAACCGTATGGCAATGTTCAGCAGGGCGAAAGCAGATGCAGTATTGAAAAACTTTGATACATTACAAGCCCCCAAGATTTTGTATTCTTTGGAAGACAGGTATTACTATCTGATTATTAAAGATACTCCGTTGAACAAGGAATATTACGTTGCCTTAGACAGTTTAGGCGGAATAGATAAAATAAACCTTGCAAAAGAGGAAACAAAAACTAGGAAGAAACAGAAGCAATACCGGAAGTTACTCTCTGAGGCGAAACCTATATTTGATTTAAGTATATACCATACAGGACTTATTACCAAATTGCCTGATGCAAAAATGGCAGCGGGCAGACTATCCTATTTTGTAGTAAAAGATATTAATGGTAAAAGATATGGAGAATACAGCTTATCAGCAATAACAGCACCGTTGCCAATTGACACAAATCTTTGGGCATACTTAGTAAGGAATTTATCGGACGAATTGGCAAAAGACAGCAAAGCAAAGAGGTAAGAATGTTAGGATAAATATTAATAACAACGCATTGAAATTAAATGAAGAGATTTCTTTTAACTATAATAGTTGTCTTTTTGTCCCTCTCAATTAACGCAACTGATAAAAGACATAGTAGATATTCTGAATTTGAGTATATTCAGGATAAAAGAATAGAAATTCTAAGGCGTGCTTTTGAAAGAAAGGATTATTTGTCTTTTTTCAAATTATTCCCAAACACGTTTGAAGAGTTTTTTAACTTTTATGGATATGATGAAAAGTCAGGGGCAAAACTATTATACGGGCATGATGAACATATTGAATATCTATTTGCCAATAAGGGAAGAATAAATTCGGAAATTTTTGCTGCAAAAATTTATGGCATTGCCAAAGATGCAATCTGGAATGTAGATACAGTTGACCTTTTCCAATCATATCTATCAGAAATGATATTAAACTACCCAAATTTGTTTTTAAAAATTTTGGCTACTAAACCAGATAAAGAAGCTGCCGGTTTTTGGAGATTTGTTTTTGACGGTTCTTTAAACGGCAATTTAACTAATCAAGAAAGGTTTAACATAACCTACAAGAAGATAAAACAACTTGATACCAGACAAGCCGAAATATTAAAGCAGGAATTTTATAAAATGTATAAATAACTATCATGATTGAATTATTATCCGATGTTGCAGGTACTTTTTTTTAGTTGATGTATTGAAAATTTCACCGTTTATTTAATTCAGTCAGATATTATAATTAAAGTAAAGACGAATTAGCTATGAAATTAAAACTATCCAAAATACCCCGATTCAGATTTTTATATGCGATATCATGAATAAAACCAATGACAAGAATATTTTTAAGATTCGCTGGGGGAGTGTAAACTGAACTGTGTCAAGGATTTTTACAACTCACTTGTTGTTAACTCCAAGTGAGTTTTTTTCAAAATTATGAAATTTCAATCTATCGCCAAAAATGATGTACAACTGTGATAGTGTAACACCCCAATTTCGGACAGGCATAGTCCACTTTTGAGAGATTCTCTGTACGACCAGATAAATCAGTTTTAAGAGTGCCGTATCAGAAGTGAATGAGCCTTTCGTCTTGGTTACTTTTCTGACTTGCCTATGGAATCCCTCTATAGGATTTGTCGTATAAATCAATCTTCTGATGTCTTCTGCATACTCATAGAAACTAGATAGGTTTTCCCAGTTAGTAAACCAGGATTGAACAGCAATGATGTATTTTTTGCTCCATTTAGCTTCTAAACTTTCTAATTGTCTAAAACCTTCTTCTTTGTTTACAGCAGAATAAACAAGCTTTAAATCAGCTATAAAAGCCTTTTTATCCTTTTCAGGGACGTATTTTAAACTATTGCGTATCTGATGGACAATGCAGAGTTGTATTTGGGTTTGGGGATATACTGTAACGATAGCTTCAGGAAATCCTTTTAGTCCATCAATGCAAGCAATTAAAATGTCTTCTACACCTCTTCGTTTTAAATCCGTCAAAACAGAAAGCCAGAATTTAGCACCTTCGGTTTCAGCCACGTACATACCTATTAAATCTTTTTTCCCCTCTAAGTCTATTCCTAAGATGTTGTATATGGCTCGTGAAACTACTCTACCATCCTCTTTAACTTTATAATGAATACAGTCCATAAAAACAATGGGGTAGATGCTCTCCAAAGGTCTGCTACGCCATTCCTGCATGGCTGGAATTACTTTGTCTGTAATAGCAGATAATTGAGTAGCCGAAATATCCATTTGATATAGCTCCTTTAAATGAGAAGATATATCTCTGGTAGACATGCCTAAACCGTACAATCCTATAACTTTAGCTTCAAGTTCTTCTGTAATTATTACCTGTCTCTTAGGTAAAATCATAGGTTCAAAGGTGCCTGAACGATCTCTGCTACTTTCCAGTTCAAATTCCCCAGATAAGCTCTTTACTTGCTTACTAGCCTTTCCATTTTTACGATTAGCTATCCCTTTCGCTTTTGATTCTACTAGGTGACTTTCTAGTTCCCCAGCTAGGGCTGCTTCTAAAAAATGTTTCATCAATGGCGCAAAAATCCCTCTCTCACCATTAAAAGGTTTACCAGCATACATACCTGCAATTGCTTGCTTTTTAAATTCGTCAAAGTCGAATTCTTCTTTCTCTTCCATAAAAAAAACTGTGTTTAAAGTAAAATTAACATTTTAGCTAAATTTTTACTTGACACATTTTAATTTACAGTCTCTTCGCTGGGTATATTTTACTCAAATGGCTTTGTTTTTATATTTATCAATTTATCGGGAGTGGATTTAAATGGAATCCAAAATCCAACATGGAAGGGTATGCTTTAGCAGTAATTATGTTATTTACATTACCAGTATTAGAAATTATTATACTTATCTTACCTATTAATTTTGCCTTAAAACAAAAGGGGTGGATAATGATTTCTATTTTGGTTCTTGCCTTTTTAATGGGCTGGTACATTACAAATAAAAAATTGAAGTTTGGATGCTTGTTAAAATGATTTTGAGTATAGGCTTATTCTGTTATGAGTATAGGAAGGAACTGATGAAAAATCCCTAAGAAAAAGTAATGTAAAAGTACACTACTTTATTCAGTTTGGTTTTTGTTGGGTTATTGTTAGTTCAATGTAAATCTTCCTTTAATTTGAAAGAGACTTCTATTCTAATAAAAGGTATTTGGGCTGAAAATGAAGAGGAAAATGCATATTATGTCATTACAGAAATAAGCCAGAGGACTTCGATACTGGTTACTTATATAATTATGAAATAAATAGTAGGAAATATTTTATGATTTCAGATTCAAACCAAATAGTCTCAGAGTTTAAAATTATTAAGTTAACGAAAGATAGCCTGGTTATTCAAGGCAAGAATGAAGGTGATAGAAATATAA
The DNA here is from genome assembly GCF_024793945.1 of Emticicia fluvialis. Classification (NCBI taxonomy): domain Bacteria; kingdom Pseudomonadati; phylum Bacteroidota; class Cytophagia; order Cytophagales; family Leadbetterellaceae; genus Emticicia; species Emticicia fluvialis. The sequence goes on along the minus strand of NZ_JANUSD010000002.1, from coordinate 266,035 downwards.
TCTACAAATATTATAAAAGGTAATGGATAGTGTAACAGTGTAATTTTTATCAGCAAGCCATGGAAATATTCAACCTCAATTTGTAACCCAACCCATGAACCAAACTACAGGCAAATACATAATCATCATCGGTGGTATTCTTATTATCATCGGCATTATTGTCTATTTCTTTGCCGATAAGCTGCATTGGTTGGGGCGATTGCCGGGCGACATCAGGTATGAGAATGGCAATACACGTGTGTATTTTCCCGTTGTAACTATGATTCTGCTCAGTCTGCTTCTGAATTTCATCATCTATCTCATAAAGAAGTTCTTCTGACATTATTCATGCAACCGAAATCAGCCCGTTTGCGTCTTTAAAAGTAGTAGGCCAAAGTAATAAGTTATCAACGCATCTAATGAAAAGACTTTACATATACCTGTTTCTAACCAGCTGGGTTTTCTCAGCCTGCGACAGCGTGAAGGACCTTCAACCGGCGTTGAATGCAAATGAGGCCGTGCCGCAGGTAGCGGTCAATGCCATTAAGCAGGAATTTCCGGAAGCAACACAGATAAAATTCTCCACACTTGAAAAAGGCAAGCTGTGGGAGTCCAGCTTTCAATTCAAAGTAGACCGGATGTCGGCCGTTGTCAACAATTCCGGCAAAATCTCTGAAGCCTACAAAATCACCAATTCAGTACAATTACCTGAAAACGCCAGAACCTACATAAACAACAACTATCCGGGTGCCGAAATCAAGTACATTTGCCAGCAAATGGCGCCTGCCAATGGTTCAGTTATTGGTTATAAAGTAATTGTAAAACTTACTGACGGTAAAGAAATTGCTATTGTTTTTGACAGTACCGGCACTTTGGTTTTGGTGGCTGCTAACGACAGGCCAGGGCCACCCCAGCCAGGAAACGGCCAGGGTGGGCCTAAAATATATTTTATTGAGGAAACCGACCTGCCTACAATTATCAGAACCTATCTGGGCAGCAAACATGAAGGCTATACGTTTGTAAAAGCAGCGGTTTCGCTCATGCCTAATGGCAAATTGTATTCGGTGGTGGTTTCTAAAGATATGACCAGCTTTGAATATCTGTTTGATGAAAAAGGCAATGTTTTGAGGGCGGGCAACCTGGGCATTGGCGTACCTTTTAACAAGCTGGAGTACAAGCTGGTGTCGCTTAGTGAACTGCCTCAGACAATTAAAGATGGCCTCAACAAAAACTTTACGAGCTGGACCTATGAAAACGGAATAAAGTTTTCGCAAAGCGGGCAATTGCAGGGGTATTTTATTCTGGTTACGGCCGACAAAAAACAATTTTCGTTGCAGTTTAATGATAAAGGTGATTTCATGCGAGGTGGGCAGGTATGCGGGCCGTTGGGGGCATCGAGCGGTAAATATGAAATCAAAACCATTCAGCCAAAAGACCTGCCAGAAGCCATCAGTAGTTTTCTGATTAGCCGGCATCAGGATTTCAGTTATATACAAACCTCGCTCATTACCGATAAGGATAAGAAAATATACTGGGTGGCCATTATCAGAGATGACCAGGTACTGAATTATGCATTTGACGACAAAGGTAAAATTATAAGCATTGTTGAAACCATACTGAAAGTGAACATCGGCAAAGGTATTGCCCGTCTGATGCAGGAAGACAACATTACCGAAAAAATAAAAACCTATATTAATTCTTATTATCCCGGCTGGAGTTTCCAGACAGGCATGATAAATTTTGTAGACAATCAATTGTTTTCATATATAGTGGTTATTAAAACAGGGATCGACATTTATATTCTGAGTTTTGATGCCAACAGCAATTTTGTAGCTGCCAGAAAAGGCTGACCCCCTTTCGCAGTTATTATCGGGGCAAATAACGCTAGCCTATTTAAAACGTAATTACTAAGAACACTGCAATCCCTTTCAGAATGCCCGGTGAAATTGATTTAGTACTTGGATGCCAACGGAACGATCCCAGAGCACAAGCCGCCTTTTATAATTTATATAAAGGTCGGTTGTTGGGTATTTGTCGTCGTTATGCACGCACAGTTATGGAAGCTGAAGATATATTTCAGGAAGCCTTTATTAAAGTTTTCAATAAAATTCATGACTTGCAAAAACCTGAGTCGGTTGAATATTGGGTAAAGTCGCTGGTTATCAGAACAGCCATTGACCATTACAGGCAAAATAGCAATGAAAGGCAGTTTGTAGATTATCATGTGCTGGAAGATACCGGAAATGCCGATATAAGTGCGATATCGCAATTGAGCCACGAAGAGATAGTTTCGGTAATTAACGAGTTGTCAGACGGATACAGAATGGTGGTAAACCTTTATCTGATAGATGGTTATGAACATAACGAAATAGCCAAAATATTAGGTATTTCAGAAGGCACATCAAAATCTCAGCTATCAAGGGCTAAGGTTCATTTAAGGAAGAAACTCATTGAGATGGGTGTTACTATTTAAGAAAATTTTCAATACATCCCTAAAGGGGATAAAATATGCTCTCAGAAGACGAAATAAGAAGAAAGCTGACAGAGAAATTCGGCAGTTTTGAATCAGAACCCCAGGAAGAATCATGGGAGAAGATTCGTGCGCGTATTAATCTGAACCGGATGTTTCAGGACTACGAAGCTGAACCTCAGGACGAATCGTGGGAGAAAATACGAGCAGGTATTGACCTGCAACGGAGAATGAATGAATTTGAAGCTGAGCCACAAGAGGAATCATGGGAGAAAATTCGTGCAGGTGTAGAGCTGGCTGAAAAGTTCAAAAACTATGAACCTGAACCCCAAGCCATCAGCTGGTTAAAAATTCAGGAGGCCATTCAACCACAAAAATGCCGCAGAGGCATTATTCCGCTTTTCTTCAGGATTGGGCTGGCAGCAGGAGTTGTACTCATGCTGGGTAGTTTATGGTGGTTGCTTAACCGTAATGATACCCCTGCTGCTGTTGCAAACAATTCTTCGGTTAAGAAGTCTGTTTCTGATGCAGCTGCCGTTTCTGCAAGACCTGAAAATAACGCAGAAAAACACCCTGGCAAACATCTCCCGGGGAATGCTTCAAAGATACCTTTAGCCATTAGCAAACAGCCTGCCACGGGGGTTCGTACAGGTAAAAACAAGACAAAGCTTAAAAATGAAGCAATGATTGCCGGAAACAAAACCAACACCGGCAGAACCTTACCTGCCCCGGCAATAATGGATACAAAGGAACCACAGGCAACCCTGGCCAATGCGCAAACATCAGAACAGGCGGAGTTTAATGCAGAACTTTTGCAGGCAAAAGTTTATCGCCAGAAGTCGGTTCGTAAGCCGTTTAATGCCATTGCTTATAACATAGAAAAACCGTACCAGGAAAAAGCGCAGAGAGTGCACCGCGACATTGTCTTTAATGCAAGCCTGATGCCGCTTCAAACCTATCAGGCATTTACTGTAATGCCTCAAACCAATACTTATATACAGCAGGTCGGGCGTTTGGATGCCATAGATAACCAAAGGCTGGGGATACAATTGCGGGCAGGGGCTATGAAACCGTTGTCGAACAGATATGCTGTCGGGCTTTCTGCCACTTACACTGGTTTGCAACAATGGGCAAACTATGAATTGAACAACGGCGAATATGAAGTACAAACCAGTAATAACGGCACCTACACACTTGTAGGTATTGGTGAACAGGTATCTCAAAAGCAATTTATGCAAACGGTAGGCTTAAAGGTTGACAACGCGTATCTGGTAAGCCGTAAGAAAAACGCTGTCTACGCCATTGCAGGTGCAGAAGCGGTACATGTGCTTACCAATAAAGATTTTGGATTTTACATCAATGCTTCGGTGGGTGTTTCATATCCTATTAAAGGAGGCAAATCCTTATGGATAGAACCCACATTTCGTTACAGTCTCTCACAATCGGCTGACGCCAACAATTATCTGAAGATACGCCCATACAATATCGGGCTTAATCTGCGTGTTAATTTCATTTAATAAAGGATTTTTTGCAATTCTGTCAAAATTCATTTCATTTGCAAACATAATCCAAACGATAACACAATGAAACTCAGAATTTCCCTTATTATACTTGCGCTATTAGTTATTGGCTTTGCCTATTACCTCACTGTGGGACATTATTCAAAAGGCGATAGAGCAGGAACTATTTCAAAAATCAGTGAAAGAGGCTATATTTTTAAAACGTTTGAGGGTGTGCTGAATGAAGGAGGATACTCTGGCGAAACTGGCACGCTTACCCCTCGCTACTGGGACTTCTCCTGCAAGCTGGATTCAGTAACAACCAAGTTAGAAAAGGCCTTAAAAACCGGAGAACGTGTTACTTTAAAGTATCAGGAAAAGTTTTTTCAGTTTCCATGGAATGGAGATACCAAGTACTTTGTTGTTGATGTTGAATTTCTGAACAACCAGGAGGTACCTACGAAAGAGCCTTTTCCGCATCCGCAGCAAGAAAGCGTACCTGCTGATTCAGCCAAGTCAGATAATCTTTTGTAATAGAAATGACTTGTAATCAAAAAAGCCGGAAGACAAAATCTACCGGCTTTTTTGATATTATTCTTGTTTTATTTCAGAGAAATCAAATCGCACAATATTCTTTCAGATTCTGTCAATATCAAATCTTTGCTATCCTTTTCACCTGCGCTCAGCTTGTTTACTGCGCTTCTGTGTTTTTCGCTTTCATCTCTTTCTGCTTTACGTTTCGCTTCATTTAAAGACACAACCGTTACATCTTTTGTCTTGCGATACTCAGTAAGGTCTTCAACCAATTGTTTCATGGCAGGGTCTGAGCTCAGCCTTTGTTCATATTTTTCCAGAATTTTGCCAAGAACCTTATCCGTAATTATATTGGTTTTTTCATAAGCAGAGGTACTAATCTGGTCAAACGGCAGCGCGGCCGGCTGAGAACTTTCGCCCATTTCGTCAGGGTCAAAAGGTGAAGGCAGATTAATATCAGCCGACACACCCTTTCTTTGGGTGCTGTTACCCGTAATACGGTAGAACTTCTCAGTAGTTAACTTCAGCTGACCATATTTTTCCTTCTGGTCGAAACCAACATTAGAAGAGGCCTTTTTATCATTTGAGGCTGTACGCGGTGACAGCAGAAACTGGTCAAGGTCAACCAATTGTTGAACGGTGCCTTTTCCGAAAGATTTTTCGCCTACAACCAGCCCCCTTTTGTAGTCCTGAATAGCGCCTGCAAATATTTCAGAAGCCGAAGCACTGAAACGATTCTGCAAAATTACCAGCGGGCCGTTGTAAACTAGTTCAGGATCTGTGTCGCTTTCAACATCAATAGCACCATTATTGTCGCGCCGTTGTACCACAGGGCCTTTGGTAATAAATAGTCCGGTAAGGTTAATGGCTTCCGTTAGTGCACCACCTCCATTGTTCCGTAAATCAATTACTACTCCTTCTACTCCTTTGGCCTTAAATTCATTCAGAAAACGCTTCACATCTTTGGTTGTACTCTGAAAATCGCCGCCTTTGCGGGCATCCTCAAAGTCGCGGTAAAACATCGGAATCTCAATTACACCCAGTTTGTAATCCTTGCCGTTTTGTTTGAAAGGCACAACCGTTCCTTTGGCTACGGCTTCTTCCAGTTTTACCTTTGCACGTACTAGTCTAAGCTCTTTTGTGGCAGACCCGGCGGGGGCATCGCCCGGTAGCAGCCGAATGCGCACTACAGTACCTTTTGTACCTCTTATCAGTTTTACGGCATCATCAGTCAGCCAGCCCACAATATCCTGCCAAGGGCCATTTTCGCCTTGTGCAACAGCCAGTATCCGGTCGTTTTTCAATGCCCTGCCATCTTTAAAAAGTGGCCCGCCCGGTATTACCTCGGCAATGGTTACATAGTCGCCTTCATTTTTCAGAGAAGCACCTATGCCTTCTACCGACTGGCTCATTTCAATATTAAACTGAGCCGCCGTGCTGGGTATCATATAATTGGTGTGGGGGTCTATGGTCTCAGAGAAGGCGTTCATGAAAGTTTGAAACACGTCTTCAGACCGCCACTTGGCAATTCTAGACTCCCAGCGATTATAGCGATCTTTCAAGGTAGCCACTATCGCGCTATCTTTACTGCCACTCAGTTTCAGGTCAAGCACCTGGCTTTTTACAATCTTACGCCATACTTCATCAAGTTCTTCTTCCGATTTCGCCCAGCTTGCTTTCTCTCTGTCAGCATCAAAAGCTTCATCAGTTGTAAAATCAAAAGGTTTGTCAAGCAGGGTTATAATTTTTTCATGGCGTTTTTTGTATTTAGCTCTAAACAGATTAAATACTTCAAAAGCCGGGGTAAGGTCTCCTTCCAGCAAATCTTCATCTACGCCATATCTGTATTTTTCAAATGACGCGATATCAGCCTGTGTAAAATAGGCATGGCTGCCGTCTACATCTTTCAGAAAATTATCCCAGACTTTAGACGAGAAGTTGTCGTCCAGTTTAAATTTCTGGTAATGATGATAACTAAGAAACTGCGTGGCAAATTGCTCTACCTGCTCTTGCGTGCGGGTTGGCACCAACTCATTGTATCCGTAAGTAGGGGCAGTAGATACTTTGTTCTGAGCCTTGTTCTCGAAGCATCCGAAAAGCCCTGTCAGGGTAAAGAGTACCAGAATTTTTTTCATAATTTCTAACATAACAAAGCAACCCCCAAACGGAGAGTTTAATTAAACAATTTACCAATTAACATCATACCAAACAAAAAGCCTACCGCTAAAGGCCGGCTTAACTGAAAAACATCTATCTGCCAGATTAGGTTGCAAATTCGTTCTGAATCAGAACAATTGCTACCACTTTATTTTACGATATCAAGCAGCTCAACCTCAAACACCAAAACCTGATTCGGGCCGATACTCGGAGGGCCCTGCTGACCATAAGCCAGCTCGGCTGGTATAAACAATTTCCATTTAGAACCCACCGACATAAGTTGAATAGCCTCTACCCAGCCCGGAATTACCTGCCCGACACCAAACTCGGCAGGCTGGCCTCTGTCTATAGAGCTATCAAAAGTTGTTCCATCAATCAGCATACCTTTATAGTGTACTTTTACTTTATCGTTGGCTGTTGGTTTGGCGCCTGTTCCTTCCTTCACAATCTGATACTGCAAACCACTAGGTAACTCTACAACACCGGGTCTTGTTTTATTGGCGGCCAGAAATGCCTCTCCTGCTTTCAGATTGGCACTTGCCTCTTTCATTGCCTGATTCTGAAAATAAGACTGAATATAAGCGTTGGCATCATTAGGGTTAATGGCCGTAGGTGTGCCGTTGAGCACATCTTCTATGGCTTGCGCAAGCATGGCTGTATTGGCTTTAATATTTTGTTGCTTAAGATTGGCGGCAATGTTCATTCCGATTGCATAGCTAAGCGAATCAATGGTATTGCGCATAACTGTTGCTTCGGCCTGCACAGGTTTTGCCGGAGGTGCCGCGGCGGGTCTGGCTGTAGGTGTAGCCGGTTTTTTAGCTGGGGTTTTAGGGGTTTGCGCAAAAGACAATTGTGTGGCAAAAATACTAACTGAGAGAGCTACTATGATTTTCTTCATTTTAAAAACACTGTTTTTGAAATATTTGTTAAGGAACAACAAATAAACGTACTTTTACTTTAAAAATTAGATTTCGAAAAAAAAAACTCTGCAAAATATAAGTTTTCAGTTTTTTTTAAGATTTTTTAACATGGCTCTAACCTCTGAAGAAATAAGGCGATACGACAGGCAGATTATTTTGCCGGAACTAGGCCTGAGCGGCCAGCAAAAACTGAAAGAAGCCCGTGTCCTTGTAGTAGGATGCGGCGGCTTAGGCTGCCCGGTGCTTTTGTATCTGGCAGCCGCCGGTACAGGCACCATTGGTATAGTTGAAGACGACACCGTAGCACTTAGCAACCTTCAAAGGCAGATTATGTATGCTACAGACACAGTGGGGGAGCCCAAACTTCATGAGGCAATTAAAAGGTTAAAGATGCTTAATCCTCTTGTTAATTTCATAGGCTACCAAACGCGCCTTACGGCCGAAAATGCACTTGAAATAATAAGCAATTATGATATTGTGGTAGATGGTACTGATAATTTTCAGACAAGATACCTGGTCAATGATGCCTGCGTAATGCTTAATAAACCTTATGTTTACGGTGCCATCAATCGCTTTGAAGGGCAGGTAGCACTGTTTAATTATAATGAATCGGCTACTTACAGAGACCTGTTCCCGTCTCCTCCCCCACCTGAACAGGCTCCCAACTGCGCCGAAGCTGGTGTTTTAGGCGTATTACCGGGCATTATTGGGTCTATACAAGCGCTTGAAGCCATAAAGGCCATTACAGGTATCGGCGAGCCACTGGCAGGTAAATTGCTGATAATGGATACCCTGAGCATGCAAAGCAGGATGGTGAGGATTCCGAAAATACCCGGCACACCCGCAATAAACAAACTGATAGATTATGAAGCATTTTGTGGTGTAACAGCTGAAACATCAGAACCTTTGGATGAGATAAGTTATGAAGCATATATGCGGTTGGCTGAATCCGATGCTGATGAGGCCCCGTTTCAGTTGATAGATGTACGAGAAAAACATGAGTATGACAGCTTTAATATCAACGGCGAACTAATGCCTTTGTCGGAGCTGGAAAAGCACCTGGCCAAAATAAGACGAGACAAAACGGTGGTTATACACTGCCAGAGTGGTATCAGGAGCAGAAAAGCCATCAGTTTACTAAAAGAAAAATACGGATTTAACAATTTAATAAACCTATCCGGAGGCATCAATGCCATTGTAACGCCCGGCAGCAACGAATGAAAAAAGCAATTTTAGAAAAGGTAAAAGAACTGGTTGAAAAAAGAATGAATACCTCCTGGGAAGCCATGGAGGCGGCCAAAAATTCGGCAAACGAAGAAAGTAAAAGCTCGGCAGGTGATAAATACGAAACAGCTCGAGCCATGGGCCAGCTGGACCGTGAAATGAATGGACGCATGTTTGAGCAGGCCCGTCAGGAAAGACAGTTGCTGGATAAAATCAACCCGGATGTTACACACACTGCTGTCAATTCCGGAGCTCTCACAGAAACTTCAATGGGTACCTTTTATGTGGCTATCGGCACGGGCGCTATAAATGTAAATGGCAAAAGCATAATGGTTATTTCTCCGCAATCGCCTATTGGGCAGGTAATTATGAGAAAACAAATTGGAGAAACGTTTACGTTCAGAGGCAAAACTGAGCAAATTATCAGTATTGAATAACCCGGCAGCCTAACATTATAATGTTGATACCTGATGTTTTGAAAAACTGATTCAGCAATGATACTTAGATTCTCGGGCTGAATCAATTTACAGAACAGATATTGGTTCGATAGAGAATACTGTTACTTTACCACCCATTGTAATAGCTTAGATAATGGCTTGGCATATAGGGTATACCAGCGCGGCTCAAGGCCGTTTATGGTCCATGCCAAACGGTCTTCCCGGTTGGCGGCAAGGCGTTTTCTGAAAGAACTGTTGCTGTTGCCACCAATACGCATTTTCATTAAAACCTCTGGTATGTAACAGGCCGATACATTATACTTGTATAACATCCTCAACATCAACTCGTAGTCGGCGGCACTCTGCAAATTCAGATTATACAGGCCATGCGCATCATAAATCTTTTTCTTGAGAAAAAATGCGGTATGCGGCGGCATCCAGCCATTGAGAAATCTGTTTTTATTATACTCGCCAGAGACCCAGTTTCTCTCAATTTTCGTTACATCTTTGTTGTTTACGTAGTGAAGGTCTCCATAAACTGCATCTGCCTTAGATTCCTGAAACGCCTTTGCTACCTTTGATATCACGTGGCTGTCAGGATAAAAATCATCAGAACCAACAATTCCGATGGCTTCACCGGTGGCCATACTTACACCTTTGTTCATGGCATCATAAATGCCTTTGTCTTTCTCAGAAACCCATCTGATTTTATCTCCATACGACTTTAAAATATCAACAGTACCATCGCTCGATGCCCCATCAACTATCAAATGCTCAATATCAGGGTAATCCTGCGCCAGCACACTATCTATGGTATCTTTAATGGTTGCAGCAGAGTTAAATGCCGCAGTTACTATTGAAATCTTCATCGGGGTATATTCATTTGCCGTTAAAAAAGCAATTCTTTTGGTAAAGCCAAAACTACAAAAGTCTTTTGGCAGGCGACCGGGACACCGAGCATTTTTTATTGAAGACCATAAAAACGAACTGCGTTTTCACCAAAAATTTTATCCTTTTCTGTCTGGGTTAGTTTTTCAAAATATGACTGCACAATAGAAAGCTGGTCTTCATACGCACCTGCAACCAGACAAACCGGCCAGTCTGACCCATACATGAGGCGATTTGTACCAAAGCAATCGAGTACCGTATCCAGATAAATATAGAAGTCTTCTTTCTTCCAGTTATACCAGTCGGCCTCAGTTACCATACCAGATACTTTACAGTAAACCTGCTCATGCCGGGCTATCTCTTTCATGTAGTTTGACCACCGCGATATTTCCTTGTTCTTAATGTCTGGCTTGGCAATGTGGTCAATTACAAATTTATTGTCTGGGCATTCTCTTACAATATGCAACGCATCTTTTAGTTGTTTCGGATAAATGAGGATGTCGTAAGTATAGCCAAAAGGAACTAACTTTTTCACACCATCAATAAACGATTCCTGCTGCATGAATCCGACGGGTTCTCCCTGCACAATATGCCTGAAACCTTTCAATTTCTGAAACTGGCTGAAATACTTCAGCCTTTCTGCCAGATTATCAGCCCGTAAGTCAATCCAACCTACCACGCCTTTAATAAAAGAGTATAAATCAGCAAATTTCAAAAAATCAATATTCTCCTGTTCAGACTGATTCACCTGCACCAGTACGCAGCCATCTATTCCATTTTTGTTCAGCAGGGGTTCTAAATCAGCAGGAAGGAAATCACGCTGAATAGATTTCATAGATTCGTCAATCCAATCATAGTCTTTTGCATTGTAATGCCAGAAATGTTGATGCGCGTCGATAGTCATAAGTAAGGGAGTTAGCTAATTATATTTTGAATGCCGAAAAAACATATCTGAAAAATGAGCAGCCAGAGGGCTATCGGATTATCTTTTCTGAATTTAAGGCTGAAAAACAAAGCGAATAAAAAAGCAGAAACAATAAACCACGCTATGTAATTCTGTAAAGGCGGCTGAAGAGAGTCCCATGACCACATATTTAAACGGATTGCTACCGGCTCTATCAGTACATCAAGTAGTGTCATTGACAATGCCCCTAAACTAATCTTTACAATAAAAGGCACAGATAAACGACTAATTGAGCTACCTATACAATAAATTAAAAGCAGCCAGTTGGCGCCTATCAATGGCGGAACATCAATAATCTTGAAGCCGAGTGTGGTTTCATATTGGTAATGACCGAAAATGATGCCGGTATGTACACCTGCTACCTCAATAAAATAGCCGGTAAGAAAAGTAATTACTGCAAAAATATAAAACGGGCCATTGAATTGCTGGTTAAAACCCAGAAGTATAACCAACGACACCACCAGATTAAATGGTGTAAGCGCCTGAAAAAGCTCGGTTGTCTGTGGGATATTCAGCCCAATTAGGCCTGCCAGATACATAGAGGCAAGCAAAAGCAGGTATGGCCTCGGATTCCTCATCAGCTTAATAGTTTAGTAGTATGAAACGTCACCAATCCGTCTATTGGGGCCATCAGTATTTTTCCTATCTGTAATTTCAGTTTCAGGGCTTCTTTACGTAATAGCTGCTCATAATAAAAAGCAACCGAGCCTACAAAATTGAGTTCTGCCTCATGGCACATCGGGTATTTTAATATGTACTTTTCAAAAAAAGCATTAAAAGTCCCCCTTACAAGATTATCACAAAACTGATGGCGGATGTTATCATGCAGAAATTTACCAAAAGCCGCAAAATAACGGTTAGGGAAAGGCCGATGATAGGCATTTTCTAACACCAGAAGCCGGTCTGTTACGCCATATTGCGCCTCAAACAATTGTCTGATATCTGCCGGCATTTCTTTGTGCAGATACGCTAGCAACAATAACTTACCCAGGTGGCCTCCGCTGCCTTCATCGCCCAGCCAGAAACCCAGCGGCGGTACCTGAAAATCTATTTTCTCTCCGTCAAAATAGCAGGAATTTGAACCCGTACCCAGAATACAGGCTATACCAGGGCTGTGTCCGCAGGCGGCTCTGGCAGCACCCAGCACATCACTATTAACTTCAATAAGGCCGGTGGCAGTAAATACAGCTTGTAATGCCGAACGCACAACGGTGGTTTTTTCGTCGTTAGTTATTCCGGTGCCGTAATAGTATATATCTGTTATATTGCCTGAAACTTGTGGTAAAACTCCGCTTTTCAGCTCTGCAGCAATGGTGGCGGTGTCTTGATAATACGGATTAAACCCAACTGTTCGCACCTGCCCTATTACTTGGCCTTTATCTAAAATACGCCAGTCTGTCTTGGTTGAGCCACTGTCTGCAATGAGTATCATTTATTATCTTTCGAAAGGTTAAAATCCTCCTAATCCGTAAGTCTGGCGGCGGCGGCTAAGTTTCAATTCCTGCAGCAGCGTGCTTCGCACGCGCAGGTCAAAAGAATAGTTACTTGAACGGATATTATTACCAGCTATGGGTGTCCAGTTAAAACTCATGTCCCAGCAGTGCAGTTCACGATGCAGGCTGATGTTGGTTAATGTAGCGGCTTTGAACTGAAAATCCCATCCGGTATTGAAACCAATTTTCCATTTGGGTGTAAGACTTAAGTCACCCTGCACTGTTACAGCCTGGGTAATTTGCGGATTCGCCAGCCCCTGTTTTATGTAGTTCAGGTTATAACTGATACTGAGGGTCCAGGGTATAGAGAAGTCAACATAAAGTTCAGGATTGGTTGCCACAAATTTCTTCATGGCCTCCATAGCCGGGTCAGTTGACCTCATCTCTTTAGGTTTCTCTTTTGATTTATCAAAAGTTGCCGGCGATAACCTTGTGGCAATGGCCACGTTGGCATTGCGCAAGGTAGCCAGATTGCTCAGACTGAACTTATCAGCCTGCGAAATCTTATAAAACCTTGTAATACGCCCGGCGGGGTTCTGAAGCTGCAAAGCGCTGGTAGCTTCCTGTCTGTAATAATACGGGTCAAGGCTGCCAGATACATTAATATTTATCAGGTTCTTAAGTAAATTGGTATTGGCTGAAATATTGATATTAGAAAGATTCATGGAGTCGCCAATGGCCAGGAGGTTGTAACTTCCGCTGATACCGAGGTTATCAAGCAATGAAATTTTTTCAAATGCTTTAGCAGCAGTATCTGACCTGGACCTAACTTTGGCTTCCAACTGGTTAGTAAGAGAAAAACCAATACTACCAGATGCCCCCGCTGACGCCCCAAGTGTAGGGTATCTTGGTAAAAGTTTATTGAGGCGGGTGCGGTTTATAACACCATTGACGGTGTCCTGATCGATGCGCACAACCATGTAATCAAACAGATTCTTGGTGAAATCAGGGGCATAATTTACGCTGATTGACGGTGCCAGGGTATGTCTGATAGCCTGCAGGCGCCCTTTTCCCCTGAACTGATAAGTACCATAAACACGGGTATTCATGCTACCCGATACAGAGGTCTGATAGGTTGGAAAAAAGCCCTTAATGGTATCTATTTTAACGGCATTCTGACTTTCGATATACTGATAGCGGAGCGATTGGGTGAAAATATCGCCCCTTAACGACACACTGGGGGTAAAGTTGATGTATCGCGCAATTTTGAAGTTAGGCAATACAATAGGAATAGAATAGGTAGTACGAAACTGCCCGTCTGAAAGGATGTCCTGAAAGGCATTCAGGCTGTTTATCTTCCTTACATTATTCAGCCTTTCCTGAATAGCCTTTTGTTTTTCTCTTTCCGCCGGAGTCAGCGTCAGCGGATTGGCATCTCTCAACCGAATTTCTTCGTTTGTAAGCGGCTTCGCTTCTATTGATTCATAAGAACCATCCGGCAACTGACGAACAATTTTGTATTCTGAATAACTGGTAATGCTATTTACTTTAGTGTTGGTGGCCTGATACCCACCATTGACATTAAAACCTACCCTAAAAGACTCAAACCAGCGGCCAACCATTTTCTTTTCGGGTATGAATGGGTTAAACTGATTTAAACCCAAACTGTAATTCAGGTTGGCATCTACCTGCCCTGTTGTAAAGTTCTGAGAAATATTAAGCCCGGTACTGGTTACAAACTTCTGTGCAAAAGTACGGTTATACTGAACCGATGAATTGGAGGTACTGCTCAGATAATTGCTTACATCGGCTGTATTAACATTGTTTCGATTAAAACCATTGCTACGCAGGTTTACTGATGACGAGAAACTCCTGTCTGGCCTTTTGTTGGCGGGTGAATGCGACCAGTTAAGACTAAAGTCTTTGGCGCTTGACTGCGTAGTTTTAGGATCTATTACCTCAGCAACGGGTTTGTTGTAATTGTACTGAAAACTTAAATTGCCGGAGTATTTATATCGTTTGGAATAGCTGGACTGAACCCCTACCCCAAAGCTGCCTTTGGAGTATATCTGAGCGAGTACTTTAGCGCCGATGTTCTCGCTGATAGCGAAATAATAACCGAAATCGCGGAAATAAAAGCCACGGTTACGGGGTTCTTCTCCGTAAGACCCCATAATAATGCCAGAAGTACCTATTTCTTTCTTTTTGGGAACAGGAAAAAACCCAAAGGGCAGGCCCAACGGCAGCGGTACACCACTTAAAACAAAATTAAATGGCCCCGATATTATCTGTTTTTTATTGACAAGCTTGATTTTTCTGGCTGCAATATGAAAATGCGGTTCTTTCAGGTTACAGGTAGTGTACTTGGCGTGTACCAGGTACAGGTTATCTTCGGGGTCTTTCTTTACCCGCTCTCCCTGCACAAAACCTTCACCCTGCCTGGTAACAATATTCTTGATAATGGCCTTCCTTGACTTAAAGTTATACCTGATGGTATCTGTATTATACGTGTCTCCGGCCTGTGTAAAAACAGGTTTGCCTTTTACTTTCTCTCCCTTTTTGGTGGTATCCGGCGAGCCGTGTGCAAAAATCTCGTTCTTTCCCCAGTCAAGCCTGATGTAGTCGGCATCCAGAGCAATATCGCCATAGGTAACCTTAGCCTGGCCGTAGAGATGCACCGTACGGCCGTCTACTTCCATTACTGTTGAATCCTGGGCAGTATATTTTACGATTGACTGAAGGCTGTTATCTTTACTCTTCAGTGAGTCAGGAATAATTACTTTTACGGTATCCTGTTTTTCGGCAAACAACTTATTACCTGCTGCACGGGCTTTTCTGGGAGTCTCCGGAAGTGGCTGTCCAAAGCCACTATTTCCGGTACCGGCGCGCCTGAGCGGGTCAATAGTCGGAAACTGCGCAAAGACAGATACACTGAACAAAAAGCAACAGAGTATAAGTGGAAACTTCAAGAGATTATATTTCATTTAAAATTATACCGAAAAACTGTTAACCGCCGGGCGTTTTTCTTATGTTTTCAGACAAGATTGTATTTATTGTCGCCTCAAAAATAGTATTTTTGTAATCAAATTACGTTCTATCACTGGAATAACGGTGTAACGTGGCACAAAATTAGCTTATTAAAACATTAGACAGAACGTTTGCCCGGAAAATCATGTTAAAAATTCTTAAAGCTTTGTTTATTGCCATTGTTGCAACTGTTTCGGCAGATGCGCAAACGGGAAAAATAAGAACTATCGTAATTGATGCAGGTCATGGCGGAAAAGACCCCGGCACCAGCCACGGAAAACTAAGAGAAAAGGATATTGCACTAAGCATTACGCTTAAAACAGGCCGGCTAATTGAGGAAGAACTGGGCATAAAGGTGGTATATACCCGTAAAAAAGACGTTTTTATTCCACTACATGAAAGAGGCGCCATTGCCAACCGCAGCAAAGCCGATTTGTTTATTTGCATTCATGTAAATGCCAACCCCTATTCATCTGCTGTTTATGGGTCTGAAACCTATACAATGGGGCTGCATAAAACAGAAGAAAACCTTGAACTGGCCAAACGTGAAAACGGCGTAATATTGTTAGAAGATAATTACGAGAAAAACTACGATTTCAACCCGAATTCACCACTTGCACACATAAAAATGGCAAATTACCAGAATGCCTTTATGAAACAAAGCTTAAATCTGGCTTCGAAGGTTGAAAAACAATTTCAAAAAAACGGGCGTAAAAGCAGAGGGGTAAAACAGGCGGGTTTTCAGGTGCTATGGGAAACAACCATGCCCGGAATTTATATTGAAACCGGGTATCTGACGAATACAACTGACAGAAAGATTCTGGAAAGTGAGGAAGGACACAACAAAATTGCCAGTGCCATAGTTAAAGCCATAAAAGCATATAAAGAAGAAGTAGAAAAATAAGTTTAAATTACTAACCGATAGAACCACAAGTACGGGCGATCAGGTTTAAAAAAGTTGACAGCGTCTGTGCTTATAATTAAATTCACCATATACGTATTATTATGAAAAAGGAAGTAAAAGTAGGACTGCTGGGTATTATAACATTTGTTATTTTTTATCTGGGCTTTAATTTCTTGAAAGGCCTGGACGTTTTCAGCACTGAAAACGAATACTATGCCTATTACTCTAATGTTGAAGGCCTGCAGACCTCAAACCCTGTAATGTATAATGGTGTTACCATAGGGCGAGTAGTAGAAGTAATACCAGAGCAGGACCGCAACAGAGTAAAAGTTTTACTTGCCATTAAGAGAGATATAATGCTCAACGACAACTCGGTGGCCATTCTGGCTGATAACGGGCTGTTGGGAGGTAAAATGATAAAAATGCTGATTCAGGCAGGAAATCCAATCAAAGATGAGGGCGTTCTTAAAAGTGAAATTGAGGGTGGTTTGATGAGTGGCCTGAGCGAAAAAGCCTCTCCAATCTTAAAAAATGCCGATTCGCTGCTTATTTCGCTCACAACGGTTGTTAAACAATTTGATCAGACGGGCGTGGCTCTGAAAGCGCTTATCAGCAATGCCGATGCCACCACTACGGGTGTAAATTCAGTAGTTGCTGCTAACGCCCAGAACCTATCTGCTGTAACAGCCAATGCTGCTTTGCTTACGGCCAATCTGAATACGCTTACGACAAGCCTGGACACCCAGATTAAACCCATTCTGAAAAAGACAAACACTTTTGCAGATTCATTAAATGCCATAAGGATGGGAGAAACACTGGCACAACTTAACCGCTCTGTTGCCAGTATGCACCAGATACTGAACGAAATCAACCATGGAAAAGGCACCATAGGCAAACTGGCTACAAACGACTCGCTTTATGTTAATCTTGACCGTACTGCTGCCAACCTGGCTGTTCTTTTAGCAGACCTGAAGGCCAATCCGAAACGTTATGTTCATTTTTCATTGTTTGGCAAAAAAGACAAAGAAGCCAAAAAGTAAGTTACCTTACCTTGTGAGGTTTCCGCCTTTTTGTAAGCATTGCCAGATTTAAGCCATAACCTATGCGACGCCCCATAAACCTACTGATTATTCTGATTGTTGCTTTTGTAGCCATTTTTCTGTGGGAAAAACTAAAGAACTTTAACCCGTTTGGCACAGAAGAGGCAAGCACCACCCACAATATTGTTTTGAAAGAAATGACAACGCTGGGCAAGATAGAACTGGCTAATTTTACTTTTCGTGATGTGGTTGAGCAGGAAATAAAACGAAGCTATTTGCCAAACCCGAAGGCAATTCTGATTGTACAGGGCAATGCAATAGGGTGTATTGATTTAACCAAAGTAAGGGCAGAAGACGTAGCTACAAAAAACGATACGCTTATTGTGCATTTGCCAGACCCCGAGCTGTGCCATTATAGCATAGACCACAAAAATTCGAAGATTTATGATACGCAGTATGCGTTTATGAACGAGCAACAACTACTAAATGAAGCCTATAAAAGTGCAGAAAGCAAAATTCAGCAATCGGCACTGGAAATGGGTATTCTTGAACAAACCAGAAAAAATGCCGATTTAGTTTTAAGGCCAATTCTTGAAAACATATCGGGCAAAAAGGTTGTGCTGCAATTCAGGCTTTCGGCAACATTAAGCGCCCCAAAATAAGCATCAGACTTTACCACCATAGGCCAGGTCTCCGGCATCACCCAAGCCAGGAACAATATAAGATTTATTGTTCATTTCCTCATCAACATCACCAATCCATAAACGGCATTGCGGCAGGCGGGCATTAATAAAACGTACGCCTCTTCTGCTGGCTATAGCAGATACGATATGCGTTTTGGCTGGTATACCGTATCTTAGCATGGCATGGTAGGCCTTCTCGATTGACTTACCGGTTGCCAGCATAGGGTCACTGATAATCAGTATTTTGTCTTGTATATCAGGGCTTGTAATGTAGTCCATCTCTATTTCAAACGACTCCTTCTCATCATGCTTGCCACGATATGCGCCTATAAATGCGTTTTCGGCCTTATCGAAGAAATTAAGCAAGCCCTGATGAAGCGGCAAACCTGCTCTGAGAATAGTAACCAGCACTATCTGCTGCGACATCTGCTGAGTAATTTTTGCGCCCAGAGGAGTGGTTACATCCTTATTCTGGTAACTCAGTGTCTTAGAGATTTCATAGGCAAAGATTTCACCCAGCCGCTCCATATTTTTACGGAACCTGAGGGCATCTTTCTGAATCTGCTGGTCACGGAGTTCTGCCAGGAAATGGTTTGCAACAGAGTAGTTTTCGGTCAGAACAAACATACTGATTGAGTTGAGATGATTAAATACTTAAAATATGAACCATTCTAAGTAAATCATCATGGATAGGCTTTGGTTTTTTGATAGTGTCAATAAACGGTGTATAAACCAGTTCGTTGTTCACTATACCTGCCATTACGTTTTTGTTTCCTTTTATTAGACCTTCTACTGCACCCACACCCAGGCGGCTGGCCAGAATACGATCGTAGGCAGTTGGGGTTCCACCGCGCTGAATATGCCCCAGGGTGGTAACTCTGATATCTAACTTATCAGCCACCTGCGACTTAATCTTTTCAGCAATTTCAGTGGCGTGCCCTTCTTCGTCACCCTCAGCAACTACAACTATTGAAGAAGACTTAGAGCGTGTCCATCCGTCTTTCAAGGTGCTTAGTACTTTTTTAAGCGGTGTATGGGTTTCTGGTACCATTACAATTTCGGCTCCGCCACCAATACCCGACTGAATGGCAATATAGCCAGAGTCGCGCCCCATAACTTCAATAAAGAACACGCGGTCGTGCGAATCAGCTGTATCACGTATTTTATCTATGGCCTCAAGGGCAGTATTTACGGCAGTATCAAACCCGATTGTGTAGTCGGTGCCATACAGGTCATTATCAATAGTACCCGGGCAACCTACGGTTGGTATTTCGTATTCGTTATAAAAAACTTCAGCTCCTGTAAATGTTCCGTTTCCACCAATCGCTACAAGCCCTTCTATACCGGCATTCATCAGATTCTCGTAGGCTTTTTTTCTACCTTCGGGTGTCATAAATGCCTTACTGCGTGCAGATTTAAGAATGGTTCCGCCTCTTTGAACAATATTACTTACCGATTGCGAGGTCATCGGAAAAACGTCTCCCGCAATCATTCCGCTATATCCTCTTCTGATACCAAATACCTCCAGTCCATGATAGATTGCTCCACGTACCACCGCTCTAATACAAGCATTCATGCCCGGAGCATCTCCACCAGAAGTAAAAACTGCAATTCGTTTCATCTTAAATAGGTACTTTATTTTAGCTTAGAATTAAAATATTAATAGTTCAATAGGGTTGTATTGTTTCAGCGCAAAAGTAATCAGTTTTATTTATTTCTCCCAAATTTTAATTGTTATTAGTATTTAATGATTATTCTGTTAAAAGCAATTTAATCAAAACATTATTCTAACTTGTAATTATTTTTAGAAATATTTGAACTATATCAGCTTCAAAAGCACAATATGGCTTAAAGTTAAAACAATTTTTAAAATATTAGCAAGGTCTAATCTTTGCTACAATACAAAGATTAATACCTTGATACGTTAATTTCTATATATTTACAACTGCATACCCGATACTTATGAATTCAGAGTTAAAACCAAAACCCGTTTCTTATTCACGCACTACCATTACTGAGCTTATGATTCCGTCTTATGCCAATTTCGGAGGGAAGATTCACGGTGGTATTCTATTGTCATTAATGGATAAAGTAGCTTATGCCTGTGCCTCTAAGCATGCAGGCGCCTATGTGGTTACGGTGTCTGTTGATGGTGTTACTTTCTTGCAGCCCATAGAGGTTGGCGAGCTTCTATCTTTACATGCTTCGGTTAATTATGTAGGTAAAAGCTCATTGCTGATAGGCATAAGGGTAGTTAGTGAAAATGTAAAAACAGGAGAGCAAAAACATACCAATACGTCTTATTTTACTATGGTGGCAAAAGATGATGAAGGGAAACCAACGCTTGTTCCGGAGCTTATAATTGAAACCAGAGAAGACCTGCGCCGATGCCTGGAGGCCATTAAACGCAAACAGCTGAAAGAAAGGTATAAAGACGAGTTTGATAACCGGATATCAGCGCAACATCTGGATGAAAACATGCATTTATTAGAAAACGAAAGAGCCATTTTAAGCTTATAATTAAACGTTGTATGAAGCTACCTGCCTGCCTTTTGATGGTCTTACTCTTGCATTTTGATGTTTCGGCGCAGAATTTTGACATCAACGTTCTAAAAAACATTCAATCGAACAGAAATCACAGGCTAGATGCTGCCTTTGAAAATTTCAGCAAGTCTACCTACCCTGTCAGTGCGGCCGTTCCGATTGGTATGCTGGGTGTAGGGTTAATCACTAAGAATAAAAACCTTCAAAGAGAAGGGTTGGCCTCTGGTGCCGCACTGGCGGTATCTTTAGGAACAACCTTTGTTTTGAAGAAAGTAATTGACCGACCGCGCCCTTACGAGAAGTATCCGTTTATTAACCCCTACGTTTTAGAAACTGACCCATCTTTCCCATCGGGCCATACTACCGCTGCGTTTTCGGCAGCTACCTCTTTAAGCCTTGCCGTACCTAAGTGGTATGTAATAGTGCCGGCGTATGCATGGGCTGGTACTGTTGCTTATTCGCGCTTGCATCTGGGAGTCCATTACCCTACCGATGTATTAGTCGGGGCAGTTATCGGAGCTGGTTCGGCCTGGGCAACCCATCGCATTAATCGCTGGCTGAAAAAGAAAAGATAAGTACACATTAACTGACAGTGATTGCAGTTTTCTGCCTGCGGAATTCTGATGGGCTAAGGCCTTTGTATTTTTTGAATAAGCGGTTCAGATGGCTTTCGTCAGTAAAACTCAATTCAAAAGCAATTTCATTCATGCGCATATCGCTATACTGCAAGCGGGTCTCTACCAGTTTCAACTTATAGTTGATAATGTATTGTTGTAAGCTTTCGCCGGTTAGTTTCTTGAAGTACTCTCCTATGTAGTTAGGCGAAATATTAAACTGATCTGCCATTGCATCGGTTTTCAACAATTCGGGTGTGTAAATGTTTTTATGTATATAGCCCAAAATGCTCAGGTCTTTACTTTCGGTATTTTTAGGCAGTTCGGTTGAGGCGAGCGATACATTGCGGGCAACAACGGTAAGCAGGGTGTTTACAATCTGCTGGCTGAGTTCTCTCTGATAAGGCTGCTGATTCACATATTCACGAATCAGTGCTTCAATCAGTGATTTTACCAGAGGTTTATCGGCCTTATTTTTAAGTATGCATCCCGGTAGCCGGTTATAATTCTGGAAAATGAATTCCAGCCTGCGGAGCCATTCTTTACCTTGTTCTTTGAGATACACATCATTAAAACGGATAAAGAAAAACCGGGTGGCTCTTTCAACCTCAAACGAATGACAGTCTTGAGGCATTAACAAAAACAGTTTTTCGGGTCCGTAAGTCCATTTATTTTTATTAATGCACTGAACACCCGTGCCGTCAATGATGTAAACCAGCTCAAAAAAATTATGTTTGTGTCCGGTTATCGGACACTCGCTGGTTTCAACATATTCAATTTCAAAAGGCTCGTATAAATTTCTTATCTGCATGCCTGCAAATATACAAGACAAACCTGTACTTATACAAGCAAATATGTTTTTGCAGGCGCTAATTTTGTGCCATTAAAACATTAAACAACAATGAAAGCAATAGTATTAAAAGAATTTGGCGGCGTTGAAAACTTTTCAATAGAGAATTTGCCCATTCCGGCCCTAAATGAAAACGAAGTATTGGTAGAAGTAAAAGCCGTTAGTATTAATCCGGTAGATGCAAAGACACGCTCAGGCAAAGCCATGGCCGGCAGGCTGAAAACTGAGAGTCCGGTTATATTGGGTTGGGATATCTCCGGTGTGGTAACCCGGACGGGCTCAGAAGTAACAACCTTTAAAGTGGGCGATGAAGTTTTTGGCATGGTCAATTTCCCCGGCCATGGTAAGGCTTATGCCGAATACGTGGCCGCTCCTGCAGCACATCTGGCACTGAAACCAGGCAATATTACCCATGAAGAAGCGGCAGCTGCTACTCTGGCTGCATTGACAGCCTGGCAGGCACTACATACGCACAGTAAAATAAAACCTAATGACCGTGTGTTGATACATGCCGCTGCAGGTGGTGTCGGGCATTTTGCGGTTCAATTGGCAAAGCACTTGGGCGCTTACGTAATAGGCACTGCTTCAGCGGTCAATAAAGAATTTGTGTTAAGTCTGGGTGCTGATGAATACTTCGATTACAAAGCCCAACCCTTTGAAGAAGTAATAAATGATATTGATATTGTGCTGGATACCGTTGGTGGTAATAACATTGAACGCTCATTTGAAGTAGTAAAAAAAGGCGGAACAGTGATTACATTACCCTCAAACACCTCAGAAGGCATAGTTGAAAAAGCAAAAGAGAAAGGCATTAACGGTTTCTTCTTCCTGGTGCAGTCGAACGGAGAAGATATGCAACAAATAGCCTCTCTTCTTGAAAGCGGAACCCTTAAAGCACATGTTTCTGGTGTTTATACTTTTGATGAAATAGGCAAAGCCCACCAACAGATAGAGACTGGCTCAACCAAGGGAAAAATTGTTATAAAACCCTGACAATTCTGATTGTATCAGCAATAAATCAATAATCTATTAACAACCATGATTAACAATTCTTCAACATTTTTGCTTCTTCGCCTGGCAGTGGGCATGAGCATGTTTGGCCACGGTTTTGTGCGGGTTTTTAAACTGGCCAAATTCAGCGAATGGATGCTTGGGAAATATGAAAACTCCTTGCTGCCAGCCGCACTGGTTAAGCCGTTCAGCTATGCGCTGCCCATAGTTGAACTCGTTATTGGCGTATTAATCATTATTGGTCTGTTTACCAGACAGGCTTTACTGGTTGGGGGTATCACGATGGTAATACTTATTTTTGGTTCCTGCATGATAGAAGATTGGGGCGGTATCCCGTCTCAAATGATACATACTTTCTTTTTTGCCTTATTGCTTTCTTATCTCAACCATAACAGTTATGCAGTAGACAGCGCCTCAAAAAAGCAATAAATATTTAGGCCTTAAGTAAATTTTTAAAAAATCTTCAGCTGCACTGACATACGGTTGTCAGTGCAGCTGATTTGTTTTGAAGCATAAACCAATTGATTTATGCCTCCAACAACCAACACCAACATTCGTGCTAATAAGTATCAGTATCTGCAAGAAAGCGTGCATTACCATGTTCAATGCAGCAGAAAAATAATCCAAAACCTAAAAACTGAGTCCATCGACCCTGCATTGAAGGATAAACTCTGTCAGATATGGCAGATAGAGTCTGCCTGGTTTGCCTGTATCCGGTGCGTACCTCACCCCTACCGGCATGATGGTCAGTTTTTATCTGAAGAAATATTAAACAGCTGGGCACAATTATCTAATCAATTTTCGGCATACGTTTGGTCGCTTAATGAAACCCGTATGAATGAAATGGTTCATGTTTACATACCGGGTGTTTTAGATTTTTATATGCCCAGATTCAAGCTTATACAAATTTGTATTGACCACAGTAAAATCCACCATGAACAACTCAGCAAATTGCTGGTGAATCCTGTGTCAGACTTTAAATATTAGTTTGTTTAACGCTTGCTGAAATATCTTGCATCATTTTTCCATAAGCATTACCAGAACGCTCCTCTTGCATTTTACCTTAATAAATTATAGTATTGAGAAAAAACTCTATTCAGAATTAAATCTGTACTGCCATGTCGTTTCAGGCTTATATTGATAACATACAAAAGAAAACAGGAAAAACCCCTGAAGATTTTAAAAAACTGGCCGAAGCCAAAGGCTTATTAAGGCCTGATGTTAAAGCCGGTGAAATTGTGGGATGGCTGAAAGCGGATTTTGACCTGGGGCATGGGCACGCCATGGCTATTTATGCCACCCTGAACCCAAAACATGCAGATAAACTAAAAGACAAGAAATAGAGCCAAAAACCAGATTTTACAATTCAACCATAAAATAGAATGATTTCTACTGCGCGTGTCTGCTTAGTTACACTACTTGTGTTGTTTGTCTGCTTAGTTGGCCATGCGCAAAAACGTAAACCCCAATTTAAAGTAATTGCTTTTTACACCGCCAAAAACGACAAAGCCCACATAAGCTTTGTTGGCGAAGCCAACAGGTGGTTTCCGAAACTGGCAGAAGAAAATAACTTTGTCTATGATTCAACCAATGACTGGAACAATCTGAATACCGGATTCTTAAAAAAGTATCAGGTTGTTATATTTCTGGATACACGCCCGGAAGACCCCGCACAAAGAGAGGCGTTCAGACAATATATGGATAACGGTGGTGCCTGGATGGGTTTTCACTTTTCAGCATTTGCGCTCAATAATTCAGCTTTTAATCAGGACTGGGATTGGTACCATAACCAGTTTCTGGGTTCCGGCGAATATAAGAGTAATACATGGCGACCGACCCCGGCGGTTTTAAGAGTAGAGGCCAAAAATCATCCTGCCATGAAGAACCTGCCGGAAACCTTCAAATCTTCGCCCAATGAATGGTATCGCTGGAGCAATGATTTAAAAGCGAACCCTGATATTGAAATACTCTTATCTATTGACCCCGGCAGTTTCCCGCTAGGCACAGGCCCCAAACAGCATGAGATTTGGCATAGTGGCTATTATCCGGTGGTCTGGACCAACAAAAATTATAAAATGATTTATGCCAACATGGGGCATAACGACATTGACTACGAAGGCAAAACCAACAAAGAATTATCTTTTACCTTCAACAACGCTACTCAAAACCAGCTTCTGCTGAACGCCCTGCTTTGGCTGGGTGATGGCAAAAAAGTAAAACGGGCTAAAAAACAATAAAGAATTGACATTAATCACCACAGCCATGAAACAGCAAATTGCCCGGATATCCTTAATTGTAAAGGATTATGATGAAGCCATAGAATTTTACACAAAAAAATTGAATTTCAAGCTCCTTCAGGACACACCCTTAAACGACAACAAACGCTGGGTAATCGTTAGCCCTCCCGGAAACACTTCGGGTTGCAGTTTATTGCTGGCTAAGGCATCATCAGAAGAGCAGGAAACAAGAATGGGGAATCAGACAGGCGGGCGTGTTTTTTTATTTCTTTTTACAGATAACTTCTGGCGGGATTATGAAAATATGACAGCGCAACAAATCAATTTTATAAGAGAACCGTCAGTAGAAGAGTACGGAACAGTAGCTGTATTTGAGGATTTATACGGTAATTTATGGGACCTCATTGAGCCCAATCAAAACTTTACTTCTTAATGCACGATTGTTGTTAATTTTATTGCCCGCATAACCAATCGCTACAAACTATCAGGTAATATTCTTTTTCTCTGGTAAAATCCACCCACCTTTAATACTTGCACTAAAGCATTGGTTATCAGCAAATAAAAAGACAAAAAACACTGAATCTTTAAAATTGCTTAGTATATTTGATTAAAAACTTACCTGGGCAATGGCAAAGAAATTACTGGTTCTATGCTTATTATTGAACGCCTGGCAATCTTTTGCCAACTCAATACTGATACCGATGGACGACAGTCAATCGAACCATCTGAAAGCCTATGGTATTGCCTACCAGCATTTACAAGCCAACATTGAACTGGACTGGCTCATAAATTACAGAGGTGGTAGCTTTTTGTTCGATTACACGCCCACGCTGCAGAAAGAATGCCTGATTAGAGGGGTAGCTTTTGAGGTGTTATCGTCTGCCAGTGTACAAACCATTAAAAGAGAAATTTCTGACCCCGACGTAAACATGGAAATGGTGCGGCTGTTTAAAGCTGCCAAAATTGCTGTTTACTCGCCCGTTAAAATAAGCCTTTCAAATTTTGAAGATACCGACGCCGTTTTACTGGCATTAAAATACGCCGAGATTCCGTTCGAGGTCATTTATGATGAAGAGATTATCAGAGGAGATTTAGCCAAGTATGACTGGCTGCATTTGCACCATGAAGATTTTACAGGCCAGTTCGGCAAAAACATGCGTCGGATGTCGCCTGCCGACATGAAAGCACAGGAAGACATTGCCCGCAGGCTTAATTACAGAAAGATTTCGAGCCTGAAACTGGATGTCGCCAAAATGATAAAGATGTTTTGTATGGGCGGAGGATACCTGTTTGCTATGTGTTCGGGGGCTGAAACGCTCGACATTGCGCTATCTGCCGAAAATACCGATATCGTAAGTAGCCGGTTTGATGGCGACGACATAGACGCCCAAGCCCAGTCGAAACTGGATTTCGACAAAACACTGGCCTTTCATAACTTCAACCTGTCGCTTAACGATAACGAGGGTTATTATGGCTCTATGTCTTTTTCAGACATCAACGTATGGTCAGGCCGCTTCGACGACGAAATAACTTCTTATTTCAATTTGTTCGAATTCTCAGCCAAGTGGGATGTCATCCCGGCCATGCTTTGCCAGAACCATGAGCATCTGATCAGGGAGTTTATGGGGCAAACTTCTTCGTTTAATAAAAAGACCGTTAAACCCAATGTACTGGTGATGGGCGAAGGAAGGGAGTCTGACCGCTATATTTATGGAGAACTAGGCCTTGGCCAATGGGTTTTCTACGGTGGCCATGACCCTGAGGGTCGGCGGGGTTTTCACCGCATTCCTACCGACCTGAATCTTTTTCCACATTCACCCGGCTACAGGCTTATTCTCAACAACGTATTGTTTCCTTCGGCCAAAAAGAAGAAACGAAAAACCTGATTGTGCATTTTTAATAAAAAATTAAACATCATAAAAACCATCACATTTGCCTGCTTTTACTCCACAATGCTGCTGACAAAACAGCAAAACATACCGTTTTCAAACCGGTTTCTAATTCATTTCGCCCTCTTGTCAAAATCACCTGGCACGTTTACCCGATAATTTCATTATTTTGGGGTATTAAACTTTTGGCTTTTGACATAAACTTCATTAAACCCTATGGATTTTTTAAACAACTTAGAGCCTCTGCTCCGTTCCTTCTGGTATGTGGCTGTGCCGACTAGTGTTATCTTTCTGATTCAGACCATCCTGACGTTTGCAGGAGTTGATGCGGCCGACGGCCTTGATGCTGATTTTGATGGAGACATGAGTGGTACCGATGAACCCTTCCAGCTTTTTTCGTTCCGGAACCTTATCAATTTTCTTTTAGGATTCAGTTGGACAGGCATTTCATTTTACCAACTGATAGCCAACCCTCTTTTGCTAATTGCCCTTGCCATTATAGTTGGAGCCGTTTTTGTTGCCCTTTTTTTCTTTATCATTTTGCAGATAAGAAAACTATCTCAAAACAATACCTTCCGTATTGCAAGCACTATCAATCAGGTCGGCTCGGTTTATTTGAGCATCCCTGGTCAAAAGAATGGTAAAGGCAAAGTACAGATAAGCGTAAAAGGCGCTTTTTTTGAACTGGACGCCATAACTGCTCAAGAAAGAATCAAAACCGGCGAGTCTGTCAGAATCATCGGCGTTGAAAACAACACCTTAATTGTAGAAAAAATTTAATCATTTAAACACTCCTTTTAAAAATGACTTCTCCACTTTTAATTATTATTGTGGCGGTGTTTGTGCTATTTGTAACAATCACGGCTCTTATTTCAAGATACAAAAGATGCCCCTCTGATAAAATCCTGGTGATTTATGGTAGAACAGGCGGCAGCTCGGCTAAATGTATTCACGGAGGGGGCGAATTTATCTGGCCGGTGTTTCAGGACTTTGCTTTTCTTGATTTGAAACCCATCTCAATTGAGGCCAACCTGACCAATGCGCTGAGCCGCCAGAATATCAGGGTAGATGTACCCTGCCGCTTTACCATTGCCATTTCAACCGAGGCTGATAGTATGAATAACGCCGCTGAAAGACTATTAGGCCTGAGCGCCGACCAGATTCAGGAGCTGTCTAAAGACATCCTGTTTGGTCAGTTGCGTTTGGTAATTGCCACAATGACCATTGAGGAAATCAATTCAGACCGTGACAAGTTTCTGGATAACATATCGAAAAACGTTGATACAGAACTGAAAAAAATCGGGTTGAAGCTAATAAACGTTAACGTAACAGACATTAAAGATGAGTCTGGCTATATTGAAGCATTGGGTAAAGAGGCAGCAGCAAAGGCCATTAATGAAGCAAAGATAAGTGTGGCTGAACAAGAGAAAATCGGGGAAACAGGTAAAGCCATGGCCGACCGCGAAAGAGATACACAAATTGCCGAAACCCACCGCGACAGAGACGTTAAAATTGCAATAACCCAGAAAGACAGAGAAATCAGCATCGCATCGGCAGGTAAAGATGAAGCCATTGGTAAGGCTGAAGCCAGCCGCGACACCCGTGTAAAAACGGCAGAGGCCAATGCCGTTGCCGTGCAGGGCGAAAACGAAGCCCGCATTTCAATTGCCAATTCTGAGGCACAAAGAAGAGAAAAAGAGGCAGAAGCGCTTCGTCTGGCCATTTCGGCCGAAAAAGTGCAACAGGCCAAAGCATTGGAAGAAGCCTATGTAGCCGAGCAAAAAGCAGAGTTGGCTCGCTCGGAAAGAGAACGCTCTACCCAAATTGCCAATATTGTGGTGCCTGCTGAAATTGCCAAGCAGAGAGCCATTATAGAAGCCCAGGCCGAAGCAGAACGCATCAGAGAAAATGCCAAAGGTGAGGCTGATGCCATTTATGCCAAAATGGAAGCCGAAGCAAAAGGTTTATATGAAATACTAACCAAGCAGGCCGAAGGTTATAAAGAGGTAGTAGCTGCTGCCGGCGGCGACCCAACCAAGGCGTTCCAGCTATTGCTGATTGAAAAACTACCCGAATTAGTTAAAACACAGGTAGAGGCTGTCAAAAACATTAAAATTGATAAAATTACAGTGTGGGACTCTGGCAATGGTACCTCTGAAAACGGCAACTCATCTACTGCTAATTTTGTATCCGGCATGATGAAAACCGTACCCCCGCTAAACGACCTTTTCAATATGGCCGGGCTGAATCTGCCCAATTACCTGAAAGGGGAAGGTTTGCCCGCAGAAAAAACAGAAGAACCTAAAACCGAAAAATAAAAAAAGCTACCCGGTTTAATGTATAGTGCCAGCTGCCGGGTAGCACTATTTTTTATTTAATTACTCAATAAAGCCACGATACATGCGTATCTTAGCGGCCTGAATATAAGTTTGAATTACAGGCAGATAAATACTGCTTTGTTTGTTAACTACTGTTACGCCTATGTCTCTCGACTCAAAAATAAAACAGCTGGCCAAAGAATATGCCGCTGAAACTATTGCCAATCGCCGTTATCTGCATACTAATCCCGAGCTTTCGTTTCAGGAATACAATACAGCCAGATTTGTTGCACAAAAGCTGAAAGACCTTGGCCTGTCTCCACAGGAAGGCATTGCTGATACAGGTGTAGTAGCGCTTATTGAAGGGCGCAATCCTGAAAGCAAAGTGGTGGGTCTGAGAGCCGATATGGATGCCTTACCCATTTTTGAGAAAAACGATGTACCCTATAAATCGGTTAATGAGGGCGTTATGCACGCTTGCGGGCATGATGTACATACGTCTTCTTTGTTAGGCACAGCACGTATTCTGAGCCAACTGAAAGATGAATTTGAAGGAACCATCAAGCTGGTTTTTCAGCCGGCAGAAGAAAAAGCCCCCGGTGGTGCATCCATTATGATAAAAGAAGGCGTACTTGAAAATCCGGCTCCTGCCAGTATGCTGGGGCAACATGTGGCGCCTAATGTGCCTGTTGGTAAAATCGGATTCCGGGAAGGGATGTACATGGCCAGTACCGATGAACTCTACCTGACCATTAAAGGCAAAGGCGGACACGGCGCCATGCCCGACCAATTAATTGACCCCGTACTGATTGCCTCGCATGTAATAGTTTCACTTCAACAGATAATTTCCCGCAATAAAAAACCGGCCAACCCTTCGGTACTTTCTTTTGGGAGATTCATTGCCGATGGCGTTACTAATGTGATTCCTAATGAGGTTACCATTCAGGGTACTTTCAGATGTATGGATGAAGAATGGAGAGAAGACGGGCTGCGACGCATGAAAAAAATGGCAGAGGGCATTACAGAAGCCATGGGCGGTATCTGTGATTTTGAAATTGTTAGAGGTTACCCTTTTCTGAAAAATCATCCTGAATTGACCCGCCGCATGAAAACAGCTGCTACTGCTTACATGGGCAAAGAAAACGTAATTGACCTTGATTTATGGATGGCGGGTGAAGACTTTGCGTTTTACTCTCAGGTGGTTGACTCATGCTTTTACCGACTGGGAACCAGAAATGAGGCCAAAGGCATAATTTCTGGTGTGCATACCCCTACTTTTGATATTGACGAAACAGCCCTTGAAATAGGCCCGGGTTTAATGGCATGGCTGGCTCTTGATGAATTAAGTACACGTTAGTCAGTAGCTATACAGTCAGAAACTTTCACAGTTTCAAGAAAATACAAATATTTCGATAAATAGAATTTATTTTAAACGTATCACCTAAACTGAAAAGATAAAATATATTATATTTTCAAAATACATTGAAAATATATCAACATTCTCTTCACTGCATTATGGAACTCCACAGCCGGGTTGGGAACGTTTAAGGTTATAAATTTGTAATTTATCAAGGTAAAAAACATAGTTTTTCCGTTGTTAATTGAGCAATCCTAATTTAGTAAAACAAAACTTATGAGCCAGATCAGAGTATTAGTAGTTGGCTGTGGTAATATGGGGGCATCGCATGCTATTGCCTACAAAACCATTGGCGGATTTGAAATTTGCGGTATTGTTTCAACCGGTAAAAGTAAAGAAGTATTAAATGAGCGCCTTGGGGGTGGTTATCCTTTGTTCTCAGATTACGACGAAGCATTGGCCAAAACCAAGCCTGATGCCGTTTGTATTTCTACTTACCCCGACACCCACGAGGCTTTTGCCATCAAAGCCTTTGAAAGTGGTGCCCATGTATTTATAGAAAAGCCGGTGGCCGACACCGTAGAAGGTGCAGAAAGAGTGGCTGCCGCAGCCAATAAGTATGGCAAAAAATTGGTTGTAGGTTATATTTTGCGTCATCACCCGTCATGGGAAAAATTCGTAGAGTTGTCGCATCAGCTTGGTAAGCCTCTGGTAATGCGGATGAATCTTAACCAGCAGAGCCACGGCAATATGTGGGATGTGCACCGCAACCTGATGAAAAGCCTTAGCCCTATTGTAGATTGCGGCGTGCATTATATAGACGTAATGTGCCAGATGACCCGCTCTAAACCCTTACAGGTAACAGCAATTGGCGCCAGATTGACAGATGATATTCCGCAGGATAATTATAACTACGGCCAGTTGCAAATTAGATTTGAAGATGGCTCAGTAGGCTGGTATGAAGCAGGCTGGGGACCCATGATGAGCGAAACCGCATTTTTTGTTAAAGACGTTATAGGCCCTAAAGGCTGTGTTTCAATTGTAGCGAAAGAAGCAGGCGGCACCGGTAAGTCAGACAATGTCGATTCTCACACCAAAACGGAGTCGTTACGTTTTCATCATGCCGACATTGACGTAAAAAATCAGTTTTTACAAGATGATGAATGGATAAACCTGACTGACGAGCCTGACCATCAGGAACTTTGCAACAGAGAACAAAGATATTTTCTGAAAGCTATACAGGATGATCTAGACCTGACAGACCACATTCAGGATGCCGTAAATAGCTTGAAAATTGCTTTTGCCTGCGATGAATCTGTAAAAACGGGGCAGGTAGTTTATCTTTAAAATTGGCATACTTTTTAAATTCAAAAGCCGGATGAATCTATAATCATCCGGCTTTTTTGTGGCTATTCTTTATAAATTCTAAAAACCCTGGTCTTATCGCCGTAATTTATAGTAAGAAAATAGATACCTATACTCTGGCTCGACAAAGCCTTATTCACGTCTTCTTTCAAGTTTACCCAATAGCCCTCTTTTTTGCTTATTGACTGGCCTCTGCTATCAACCAGGTTTATTTTTACAAATTGATTTTCAAAATCTTTATTGGCCAGCAAAGAAATCGTGTTTGGGGTAGGATTTGGATAAACCCCCAGGATAATTTCTTCCGGGTCAGGGTCAGGATCTGGGTCGGGATCCGGATCAGGGTCGGGGTCAGGATCCGGGTCAGGGTCTTTTGGACAAATCGGAATTACGCCTTTGTTGAAAGTACCACTTAAACCTGTTGGGTCAGTTACCACAAGACTTATTCTGTAGTAATACTCCTGGTTATCGCATGGCACGCGACCCAGAACAACCTCTCCCTCCGGTTTTTTAAAACTGGTTACAAAATGGGTGTGCTGGTCATGGTGCAACACAACTATCCATTGATACGATAAATCAGTATGTTCATCATCAACAACATATGCCGAAAGTTTTACTTTGTAGTCTGCTACATTTGAAAAACTATCGAGCGAATCAATGCTTGTTTTTAATATTTTCGGTGGGGTATTATTCAGATAGACCACAAACGTTTTGGTGTCTGACTTACCCACGTTATCTGTAACAGTAAGTGTTACGGTTGCTTCTTTAATTTGGTCGTCCGTATGAATATACACATTGTATGGGTCAGGCTCATCAGAAGTAATCCCGTCTCCAAAATCCCAATGAAATTTTAAGGGTCCACCCTCAGGGTCTTTTGAATCGCTGGCTTTAAACTTAACAAATAGGGGTGTTTTACCGTAATTGGTCGACATCTCAGCAACTACAATTGGTCTCAGGTTTGCCTGAGGGTCAAAGTAAATTCTTCTAACCTCATTTTTATCCGGATAATCATAGCTGACATAATAAATACTGCCATCAAGTGGGTTCTGGGCAAAGCAAGTCGGAAAAACACCGTCTGTGATATCAATTACCTCAACTGCATTGTTGTTACCGTTAAGCCTGAATGCTTTTACCCAGCCTTGGTAGTCACCCTGAAAATACAGATTCCTGTAATTTTCCGGAAAAGCATCTGATGTATCAAAAATACCTCCTATTGAGGCAATCCCCGTAAAAGGATTCCCTTTAAACTGCAGAGACCCAACGCCATAAGTTTCGCCATTAACTGTACTTTGCGCCAAAGGCCCTCGCCACTCAACAATCGGCATTACCGGATTCACAGGCCTGTAAGCCGAGTCTGAATATGACTGATTTACATAGCTAATACCTTCATACATGGGCCAGCCAAAATTCTGCCCACCTTTAGTTACTATATTAATTTCTTCCCGGTGGTCCCAGCCTACATCACCTACAAATAAAGTACCCGGATTACCATCTGCCGGATTCGTGCTACCAGTATTTGGTTGCACCACAAACCGGAACGGATTACGCAAACCATAAGCCCAGACTCTAGATTTCGCCGCTCTGGGGTTTGCTGCCTCATAGAAAGGGTTAGAGGCCAGTCCATCGCCGGTTACTGGGTCAATTCTAAGCAATTTACCGTTAAAGCAATTAATAATCTGGCTTTTAAAAGCATTTACGTTTAGCTCAGGAGTAATAATGCCTACTTCAATAGCTTCAAGAAACCATGGACTTTTACTGTCATCAGATGGTGGCTCGCTGGTAATAGATGCATCGCCCACCGACACAAGCAAGGTACCATCTTTCCCGAAAACCAAAGAACCAACACCATGATTATCTGTCAGAATAGGAATACCTGTTGATATACTCTCTCCAATCAGAACTTTCCGGCTATTGTAATCAGTACTTTTAAAGTCATCATCTTTTTTGAGCGTATATCTGGTAACCCTGCCGATAGATGTTTTAAAATTTTCTTCAATGCCAGGATTATACTCGGGCGTGCCATAGTATAAAACATGATGCCTTCTGGCAGTATAAAGCAGATAAATATGGCCGTTGTTAAGGAAATCAGGATCCAGAACAACTCCATTGAGCCCATGATCATTGAAATTAAGTACTTCTTCACTGATATCTAAAACAGGAACCGGATTCTTTACTCCCTTTTCGACCATATATATTTTCCCTGCTTTTTCCCAAACATACATTCTACCCAATTTATCGAAAGTCAGCCCAACGGGTATTGTCCAGTTATCAGAGATTTTTTCATCGATAAATCCGGGAGGCTGAGCAAAACATAGAGAGCTGATACATAAGAAGAAAGCAAAAAACAGATATGGAATTTTTCTTGTCATGATGCTAATTTAAATAGACAGAATGCTTCTGGATTTTAGTAACAACGGGGTAATTGAAGATAATCTTATACAAATATATCAACTTTTATTGAAGGGCATTGCCTTTAACGAATGCATTTTTTTAAAACAGGGCTTCAATTAAAACCTGGTTCTGCTGTCCTATTTAACTTCATTACCTTAAATACCGATGTTACATCGTTTAAAAGCCATGACGACTACCTGGCTTAATTGGTTGTTCCTTCAGAAAATAAACATTTGTGGCTTATATTTACAACTCAAAAAATTTCAACCTTATTTTCTATCAAAACCTATGTTAAAGCTAAAAAGCCCGGTTCGTTTTCTGTTAACCACACTGCTAATAGCCTTGGCTGTTAGTTGTATCTTTGCTCAAAATAAAAAAACAGCCGGAAACCCCGTTTTTCAAGGATGGTACGCCGACCCCGAAGGTACCATTTTCGGCAAAAAGTATTGGATATACCCCACCTATTCGGCTCCTTACGGCAAACAGGTATTTTTTGATGCCTTTTCTTCTCCGGATCTTGTAACCTGGACCAAACATGAACGCATATTAGACACCGCATCTATAAAATGGGCAAAACGTGCCATGTGGGCGCCATCTATTATTGAAAAAGATAAAAAGTATTATCTCTTCTTTGGTGCCAATGATATTCAGAGCGACAAAGAATTGGGTGGCATAGGCATAGCTGTTGCCTATAAACCCGAAGGGCCATTCAGAGATTACCTGGGCAAACCACTGATAGACAAATTTCATAATGGAGCCCAACCTATCGACCAGTTTGTATTTAAAGACAATGACGAATACTACCTTATTTATGGCGGCTGGAGACACTGCAACATTGCTCATCTGAAAAAAGATTTTACGGGTTTTATACCTTATGAAGACGGAAGTATATTTAAAGAGATTACCCCGGAAAACTATGTTGAAGGACCATTTATGTTTAAAAAAGATGGCAAATATTACTTTATGTGGTCGGAAGGCGGCTGGACAGGCCCCAACTACAGTGTTGCCTATGCCATTGCCGATACCCCCTTCGGGCCATTTAAGCGCATAGGTAAAATACTACAACAAAACCCTGCCATAGCCACAGGTGCGGGTCATCATTCGGTCATCCATGCTGAAGGCAGCAAAGACTGGTACATAGTTTACCACCGCAGGCCATTAACTGAAACCGATGGTAATTCAAGGGTAACCTGCATTGACCAAATGTTTTTTGATGAAAAAGGCCTTATAAAACCGATTGTAATAACCAACGAAGGCGTAGAAAAACAGACCCTAAAATAAATAATTATTTATAATGATTATGAATTACTGAAAAAATCTGCCAAAACGCCGCATTTGTCTATTTTAATGAACCAATTGTATAGATATACTATTATATTTGTACAAAACATCTATAAATATTTGCGGCGTTTCATTGCTGTCATACTGTTTATTACCATCTCATTGGGTAGCCTTGTTCCGAAAGTAAACTGGAGCCAGTCAATTAAGCTTTCAGAACTTGTAACACACTACTACCAGCATAAAAGAGATGCACCCAAAGACTTTAATCTCTGGGTTTTTCTTGTTATGCATTACTCAGCCAACTCAGAACACGCCAAAACAAAACATCCGAGCTTACCCTCTTTTGATATTAACGGTGTAAGCTATATGTATCTTTTACCGTCGCTATTATCCTTTAGCGGTACGGCAGTACTCTCATTTATCAGTAAAGAAGACCATTTCAACTGGCTTAATCATTACTTCTTTTCTGTCGAGTTAAACTTACTCAACCCTCCCAGGGCCTAATCCTCTCTCTCATTTAAACGGCTATCCGGGTCAGTGATGCACTGATTCCGCTAGGCTTATTCTGTTATATCAATATTTTATATACTACCTCACATTTTCTCATTAACATCATGTTTGATGCCATCATAAAATTTAGTATCAAAAATAAAATTATCATCGGTATGATGGTATTGGGTCTGATTGGCTGGGGCGGATACTCCCTCACCCAATTGCCCATAGATGCCATACCTGATGTTACCAATAATCAGGTGGTAATTTTATCTCAAACCCCTACCCTGGCAGCACAGGAAGTGGAGCAATACATTACTTCACCAATTGAGCAACAAATGGCCAACCTGCAGGGAGTAGAAGAAATTCGGTCTACATCGCGCCTTGGGCTTTCGGTTATTACCATCGTGTTCGACGAATCAATACACATGCTGCAAGCCAGGCAACTGGTTGCCGAGCAGCTAAAAGCCACTGAAGACAAAATACCAACGCAATTTGGCAAGCCCGAGCTTGCTCCGATAACCACAGGCCTTGGCGAAATTTACCAGTACACCATTGTACCCCTTAAAGGATACGAAGAGCGCTATTCGCTGACAGACTTACGGACTATTCAGGACTGGATAGTAAAACGGCAGTTAGCAGGTGTAAAAGGAGTTATAGAAATCAGCAGTTTTGGCGGATACGTCAAACAATATGAAATAAGCGCAAACCCAGAGCGCCTCCGTGCCAATAACACCAGCCTTTCTGAATTGTTTGACGCCCTGAGCAGGAACAATGCCAACACTGGCGGCAGCTATATAGAAAAAAACAACCAGGCGTATTTTATCAGAGGTGAAGGAACCACCAAAACCCTGAGCGATATAGAAAACATTGTGATAAAAACAGCAGGCAATGTGCCATTGCTGGTAAAGGAGGTAGCCACCGTACAATTTGGCCATGCCAACCGCTTTGGCGCCATGACCCAGAACGGAAAAGGAGAAACAGTTGGTGCAGTAGTGCTGATGCTGAAAGGTGCCGACTCTGAAAAAACCATTAAGGGTGTAAAAGAGCGGATAGCCCGTATTCAGAAAACTTTGCCGGAAGGCCTGGTGATTAATGCATTTATAGACCGTACCAAACTGATTGACAAGGCCATACATACAGTAGAAACCAATCTTATTGAAGGGGGGCTTATTGTGGTATTTGTGCTGGTGCTGCTTATGGGTAGTATCAGAGCAGGCTTGCTGGTGGCCTCTGTTATACCGCTATCAATGCTTGTAACGCTGAGCCTCATGAACACCTTCGGCATTTCTGCCAATCTGATGAGCCTGGGCGCTATTGACTTCGGGCTGATAATTGACGGGTCAATAATTGTGGTGGAAGGCATACTGCATTACCTGCAAGACCGGAGTATGGTACCTCAGAAAACAAAACTGAATCAGCCGGAAATGGATAATCTGGTATTTAAGGCAACTTCAAAAATCCTTAATTCGGCCATCTTCGGAGTTATCATCATCCTCACTGTTTACCTGCCGCTGCTTACCTTGTCTGGTGTTGAAGGCAAAATGTTTAAACCAATGGCTATTACAGTGAGCCTTGCCATTGTGTCGGCACTGGTGCTTTCACTTACCTACGTACCGGCAGTTTCGGCATTGCTTCTTAAAAATGAAGGCAACAAACACTTCAAAATTTCAGACACCATCGTTAATTCAGTTTTCAATGCTTACCAGCCCTTGTTCAAATGGGCTTTACAGAGAAAAAAACTGGTAATAGGCATTGCATTCGGGCTATTTGGCTTTAGTATCTGGATTTTCTCAACACTCGGGGGAGAATTTATACCCACACTTGAGGAAGGAGATATAGCTATTGATTTTCAGACTCCGCCCGGCACATCACTTTCTGCAACTGTAGACGCCACCACCAGGGCTCAAAAAGCATTGAAGAAGCATTTCCCTGAAATACAGCAAATTGTTGGCCGTATAGGTGCATCAGAAGTACCAACAGACCCAATGCCTGTTGAGATGTCAGACCTGATGATATCGATGAAAGACAAATCAGAATGGGTATCAGCCAAAACCAAAGAAGAAATATTTGAAAAAATGGCCGATGTAATTACCCGCGAGGTACCGGGCATGAGCCTGGAGTTTACCCAGCCTATTCAGATGCGCTTTAACGAAATGATTGCCGGCTCACGTTCTGAAATAGTGGTAAAGATATTCGGAAACGACCTTGAAAAACTGGCTGAGCGTGCTAGTGCCTGTGCCGCAGTAATTGAAAAAATTGACGGCGTGGCAAGCATAAAAATTGAACGTCTGGTGGGTTTACCACAGATATCAGTAGTATATAAAAGAGAAAAACTGGCTCAATACGGATTGAATATTGAAGACCTGAACCTGGTTCTTAAAACTGCTTTTGCCGGAGAAAAAGCCGGAACGGTGTTTGAAGATGAAAAAAGGTTTGATATGGTTCTGAGGCTTGACTCTACCTACAGAAATGATATTGACGGCGTAAAAGCATTGTATGTAAAACTGCCCAATGGCTCTTACGTTAACTTTGAAGAGGTGGCCGAAATCTCGTATATTTCGGCTCCGGCGCAAATATCACATGAAAACACCAGACGCCGCATAACCATTGGTATAAGCCCGCAAAACCGGGATGTAGAAAGCCTGGTTAACGAAATCCGCCAGAAACTTGATGCACAGGTGAAGCTACCGGCTGGTTATTACTACGTTTATGGTGGTGCTTTTGAAAACCTCCAAAAAGCAAAAGACCGCCTGAGTATAGCCGTACCTGTAGCCTTGTTGCTGATATTTATGCTGCTGTATTTTACTTTCAGATCTTTCAGAGAAGCCTCGATGATTTTCACCGCTATTCCGCTTTCTGCCATTGGAGGCATAGTAGCATTATGGGTGCGCGATATGCCCTTCAGTATATCGGCCGGGGTTGGTTTTATTGCACTGTTTGGGGTGGCTGTTCTTAACGGCATTGTATTGCTGAGCCACCTGAATCATCTGGAAATTGAAGGAATAGATGACATCTATCAGAGAACTTTTCAGGGTGTCAGAGACAGGTTCCGTCCGGTAATCATGACAGCCTCTGTTGCATCGCTGGGCTTTTTACCAATGGCCATTTCGCATTCGGCCGGAGCAGAGGTTCAAAAACCCCTGGCTACAGTGGTTATAGGTGGCCTTATTTCGGCAACCCTTCTTACACTTGTGGTACTACCCGTTATTTATACCTTATTTTCAAAAAAGAAAGTTCAATGAAAACGCAAACACTGAAACATTCAGGCCTTATACTTTGTGTGGTGCTGGCTTTTTTACAAGCCGCCAGAGGGCAAGCGCTATCATTGCAACAAAGTATTGATATAGCCGCCAAAAACAATTACCTGCTTAAAATAAGCAGTCTTGAAACCGAAGGCCAACAATTGCTGGTTAAAACAGCCAGAGAACTACCTAAAACCAATATAGATGTGCAGCTGGGTAGAACACAAACACCTTATACCAACGACTACACCTTGGGCCTGGTGCAACAATTTGCACATCCGAAATTGTATCAGGCACAGGCAGATTTGCAGCAAAGCCATGTAGTTGCCAGCCAGAAAAACCAGATTCTGCGCAAATCTGAAATTGTAGGTTCTCTGAAACAGCTATACTATCAGTTGTATTATTATCAGCAATTAAGACAGGCGCTTACCCAGCAGGATAGCGTATACCGTAGCGCCATGCAAATGGCCCAGGCCCGGTATAAAGCCGGCGAAAGCAATGCCCTTGAAAAAATAAGCGCAGAGGTAAGGCTACAAGACATCAATAACCGGCTAAGGATACTAGACAAAGACGAATCGGCTGCTTATCAGGCTTTTAAAATAGTATTGAACAACAAGGATGATTTTTCGCTTGATTTTTCTTTGCCTCTGAAGAGAGATACCACCGTAATCAGCCGGTCTTTCAACAGCTTGAGTAACCCTCTATTGGCAGTTGTGGAACAACAAACCGAGGTAAGCAAAATGCAGACTAACCTTGAAAAACAGCGATTAAAACCTGACTTTCGTTTGGGAATCATCAATCAGAGTATTGAGCATCAGCTTAACCAGATGGTGGTGTCCGGCGGTATCGGCATACCGATTTTCACCAAAGCGCAGAAAGCAAGAATAGAAGCGGCACAGGTGAACGAAAAAATAGCGGAATCGCATCTGCGGCAGGCCGAAAACCAGATAACAGGCCAGCTTCATGTTTTAAGGCTCAATTATGAGAAACACCGCAGTTCGCTTGCTTATTATGAAAAATACGCTTTACCACAGGCCAACGTGCTCATGAAAAATGCCATGAGAAGCTATCAGAGCGGAGAAATTGATTATGTTGAGCTGGTGCAAAACAATCAGCAGGCATGGCAAATTAAAGACGACTACCTTCTAACAGTTCTAAATTTTAATCACACTATCATTCAGATAGAAACACTACTGGGTATAGACTAAACGGCACATACAATGAAAACATATTTTTTTCTGTCACTGATAGGCCTTGCATGCCTGCAGGCCTGCACAAAGAACACTGATGCAAATAAAAAGGCAAATACCTCTACTGCCGATTCGGCACAAACCAATGCCCCCACCGGGCTTATAAGGGTATCGGCTGAACAATTCAAAAACCTGCATTTGGGTATGGGGAACTTTAAAGAGATGCCTCTGAATGAAGAAATTAAAGCCAATGGGGTGGCCGATGTGCCACCAGAAAACATGGCCTCTATCAGCCTGCCCATTAATGGATTTGTAAAAAATATCTCTTCTAATAATGCGCTTCCAGGCAGATTTGTTACCAAGGGTACTGTACTGGCTACAATTGAATCTATTGAGTTTATTCAGATGCAACAGGATTACTTTCAGGCAGCAGCTCATACCGGTTTTCTTGAAAAAGAACTGGAGCGCCAGCAAAGCCTGAATGCTGAAGACATTGGCGTAAAAAAGAAATTGCAGCAGGCAGAGTCAGACTTTAAAGGTAACCAGGCACTTGTGAAATCGCTTGAGGCCAAGCTTCGGGTATTAGGCACTAATATTGCTGCACTTAAAAAAGGCGATATATCTGCAACATTAAATATTATTGCCCCTATTAGCGGATACATTAAAGCCACAAATATCAATACCGGCAAATCTGTAGCCCCGAATGATGTACTGTTTGAGATTATCAGCAAAGAACATTTGCACGTTGAACTGAAAATTCTTGAAAAAGATGCTTTTAAGATACAGAAAGGGCAAAAAGTATTGATTGATGACACGCGACTGGGCGATAAAGTTGAAGGAACCGTTTTTTTGGTAGGCCAGACCTTTGAAACAGACTCAAAAGCAATAAATGTGCATGTGCACCTGAACAATGAACAACAGGAGCAAAGGCTTATACCGGGCATGTTTATTAACGCCAGGGTATTAACCGGCACCAGAAATGCCAGAACATTACCTGAAAGTGCCGTGTTAAGAGAGCCCGATGGTAATTTTATTATGATTCTCGAAAAACAAAACGACAAAGAGGCAGTTTTCAGAAAAATACCTGTTAAATTAGGAGGTTTACAAGAAGGCAACATAGAAATTTTGCCGGTTGGAAACCTTGATTTTTCTCATCAGGTCGTAATCAGCAACGGACATTTTTTATCAGGAATGAGCGGAACTGATGAAGAATAAATAATTGTTCAGACCAATAGGTACATGTACTTAACAAACAATTTATGATTTTAAGCGTTGAACATACCTTACATTATAAATATTCGCAACCTGTTTTTCTGACGCCCCATTATATTTATTTGTCGCCAAAGACGTCTCCTCATCAGGAGGTAAGCAGTTTTGAACTTATAATTAATCCCGTAGCAAATATCTTATATAAGAATATTGATGTGGAAGGCAATGCGCAATACATTGCCTACATCAATTCTTCTTGTGAAGAACTCACCTTTAAGGCATCATTTGAAATTGATTCTGCGCCAACTAACCCTTTTCATTTTCTTTATTTTCCTTTCAGTGCAGAAAAACTCCCCTTTCATTATCCCGAAAAAGAAGGGTCTCTGTTACACCCTTACCTGAACATGAGTGGCGTTACAACGCTTATACATCAGTTTTCGAGGCAAATTGCAGCAGAAGCCAACTGGAAAACCACTGACTTTCTGACGAGAATATCAAAGTACATAAAAACCAGTTTTGTATACGAGAAACGCATTCAAGGACCGGCAAACCCTGCCGAAAAAACCCTGCTTAACCGAAAAGGCACCTGCCGTGACTACGCCGTACTGATGATAGCCTGCTGCAAATCTTTAGGTATTGCTGCCCGCTTTGCCAGTGGATATTGCTATGGCAGCCAACTACAGCAACATGAACTACATGCGTGGGTAGAGGTGTATCTTCCGGGTGCAGGCTGGAGAGGTTTTGACCCCACCGAAGGAAAAATAATAGACGACCATTACATTACACTGGCCTCATCTGCCCAGCCTGAACTCATAAATCCAATTACCGGCGGTTTTAGAGGAAACGCCAAATCACACCTGGATGCAAACGTAAATATCAGGCGTATTTAAAGCCACCGATTGATTATTTTATCTCTTGTAAGCAAAACCAGATACAAAAGCATTAGTTTTTTTATATCTTTGCCGATATTAAGACAACTATGGATTGTTTTTTGTTTTATCTTTTGTGTTTATACCTAATTAAGAAAAATCCCAAATCTCAATTAAAGTGACGCTCATTAAATCTATTTCCGGCATCCGTGGAACTATCGGCGGTAAAAGTGGTGATGCCTTAACCCCCCTTGACATTGTAAAGTTTGCTGCCGCATACGGTACCTGGCTTAAAAAGAAGAACCCGGGTGCTGAACCTAAAATTGTTTTAGGCCGCGACGCCCGACTGTCAGGTAAAATGGTTTCAGATCTGGTCAGCTCAACATTGGTTGGCATGGGTTTTCATGTAGTTGATTTGGGCCTTTCAACTACACCTACTGTTGAAAT
The DNA here is from genome assembly GCF_024793945.1 of Emticicia fluvialis. Classification (NCBI taxonomy): domain Bacteria; kingdom Pseudomonadati; phylum Bacteroidota; class Cytophagia; order Cytophagales; family Leadbetterellaceae; genus Emticicia; species Emticicia fluvialis. The sequence goes on along the minus strand of NZ_JANUSD010000002.1, from coordinate 222,570 downwards.
TGCGGTTCCTATTGAGCAGGCGCTGGGAGGCATTATACTTACCGCCAGCCATAACCCGATTCAGTGGAATGCACTTAAACTACTCAATGAAAAAGGAGAATTTATTTCGGCCGGCGACGGCGCCGAACTGCTTGCCATTGTAGATGCCGAGGATTTTGATTTTGCAGATGTAAAACACCTGGGTAAAATAACCTTTGATGATTCTTACGTAAAAAAGCATATTGAGTTGATTCTGGCCCTGCCACTGGTTGACAAAGAAGCCATAGCAAACGCCGATTTCAGTATCACTGTAGATGCGGTTAACTCAACCGGGGGCACTGTTGTACCCCAACTGCTTGAAGCGCTGGGTGTAACAAAAATAAAGTTAATCAATTGTGAGCCAACGGGTTTGTTTGCACACAACCCTGAGCCTCTACCTGAAAACCTGAGAGAAATCTCTGCTGAAACCAGAAAAGGCAACTATGATTTAGGCATTGTTGTAGACCCTGATGTTGACCGCCTGGCCTTTATTTGTGAAGATGGCGAGCCCTTTGGAGAAGAATACACACTGGTGGCAGTAGCAGACTACGTTCTGGCTGCCAACAAAGCCAGTAATAGCTTAAATACTGTTTCAAACCTGTCGTCTTCACTTGCATTAAAAGATGTAACCCTTAAAGCAGGCGGCGCTTATGCCTCTGCCGCAGTGGGAGAAGTAAACGTGGTTGCCAAAATGAAAGAAACAGGCGCAATAATAGGTGGCGAAGGCAATGGCGGGATTATTTTCCCTGAGTTACACTATGGCAGAGATGCCCTGGTAGGTATCGCTTTATTTTTAAGCCATCTGGCCAAATTTGGTAAGCCCATTGGTTTTTTAAGAAAAACCTACTCTAATTACCATATAGCCAAAAAGAAAATTGAACTTACTCAGGACATAAATGTGGACGAAGTGCTTGAAAACATTAAGTCCCGTTATGAAAAATATCCTATTAATACCGAAGACGGCGTAAAAATAAACTTCGAAAAAGAATGGGTACACCTGCGTAAATCGAATACTGAACCCATTATCCGCATTTATGCTGAGTCTGAATTTGAAACTACAGCCTCGAATCTGGCAGATAAGATTATCAGAGATATAAAAGAACTTATTGCAGAAAAATAAAGCAGCCATAAAACAAAAAGCGATTAAGGTTTCCACTTTAATCGCTTTTTATTTTATGGCTTTGGCAAATATTAAATTTCTTCCAGCGACTTGCTAAAGATAGGTTCCATCCAATCGGTTGAGAGTTTCTGAACCGAGGCATTCAGCAGAGCATTCCACTGATACGATATCTGCTCCAGGTCTTGTTTCTCGTATCTTTGCTCTACTATATTAAAGCTGTTTTTTTCGCATAGGATTACATCAATCGGAAAATCCACATCATTGGCGCTAACGCGCGTGGAGTCAAAAGCAAGAAACCCAAGCTTTAAAACTTCTTGCAATGAGGTGGTATATTTCAGATTCCGATACAGAATCGGCTTGCCATAATTAGACTGCCCGATTATAATAAACGGAGAACCCTCGGTTACCTCAACCCAGTTGCCTTCAGGGTAAAGCATGTATAACTTGTGTTCATCATCATTTTCAAGCTGCCCGCCAATCAGGGCTGACAGATTAAATGCAAGACCCGCCTCTTTTAATGAAGATTTATCTTCGCTGGCTACCCTTTTTACCTGTTCTCCGAAAGCATTGACAGCCTTATACATTTTATCAAACCGGTGGTCTTGATGCTCAAGCACTTCTTTAAAATAAGTAATGGCCTTGTCTCGCACCGAACGCAATCCGGCAGTCATAATAAACATAGAATGGTTTTTAGACTGATGGATAAACACTTTTTTATTCGTTGACACCTCGCTACCTGATGTGATGCGCGTATCAGCTATTGCAACAAGCCCCTTGGCCACTTTTACTCCCAGACAAAAAGTCATATCGATACATTAGGCGGGTCGCCGCCGCGGTTAAAACAATGAAAGCAGCATTCAAAACTTATTAATAAACAACTGCAAATGTAAAAAATGCTGCCATACCAATGGCTATCTTACTTAATTAATTTTACTGTTCAACTGGTTTTAAACCAAAATAAGTATCAAAAATAGCCTGAGCCACATTATTGTTTCTGATTTGAAACTCGTCTAAATAAGGGTGTAAGGCCTTGTTAAAAATATCTTCTACCTCTGTAAACTCAATTTCGTGGCGTAGCTTGCTTAATTGTTTTTCTGCCGGGTTAGAGTACCCTTCAGTAATTTTATGCCCTGAAATTTCATATAAAGACAATTCCGCCTGCCTGATACAATAGAACATTGACCGGGGGAAATTTTTATCGAGAATCAGAAACCCGACAATATGAGACGGATTAATGACGCGGTGTTCCTGCCGGTACATATTAAACGCCCCAACAGATTTCAGCACGGATGTCCATATAAGCAATTCCTGCGGTGAACCGAAGGCCTCATCATCCGGTAGTAAAGTAAAGTACCTCACATCCAGAAACCTTGAGGTTTTATCGGCACGTTCAAGAAAGCGCCCCATCCGGCCAAAATGATAGGCTTCATTTCTGGTAACGGTTGAGTCTACAATACCCCAGAAAAGCTGGCAGCCATCTTTTATTTCAGTAAAAAACTGTTGAAGTTGTTCAACATCCCAGTTCTTGGCCGATTGCGTTTCTTTAATTTTGAGATAGAAAATGTTAATATGCTCCCACATTTCCTTGGTTATACTCTCTCTTATGGTACGGGCATTTTCTCTGGCAGCAGCCAAACAACTATAAACGGAGTTCGGGTTGCGCTTGTCAAATGTCATGAAATCAATCACATTATTCCTGTTTGCCCTGCTGTAGAACTCAAAAAAATTGTCATTATCGGCAGTAGCAATTAAAAGGGGTTCCCATTGTTCGGTCAAAATCCCGGGGGCATCCAGCGCTAGGTTCAGGTTTACACTCACAAAACGAGAGTAATTCTCTGCTCGTTCTATATAGCGATTAATCCAATAAATAGAATTGGCAACTCGGCTCAGCATAATAATCTTTGGTTTTTTTTGATGACAACCAAAGATAGCAAATGAACCTTGAAATACAAACGAAATAATTTTGAAGATTAAGGCACACTTAACAAAACCCCTCAAATTTTAATAATACCCGATTTTATTGCTTCCAGCACTACCCCTACCCTGCTTTTTACACCCAATTTCATAAACACCTGCTCACGATAACCATCCACCGTTCTAGGGCTTACGCACATCAGGTCGGCAATTTCATTATATGTAAGTTCACTGCAGGCATATTCAATAAATTGTAGTTCGCGGCTATTAAGCCCCAGTTGTTCAGCCGGGTTTTTACTTTTTTCAGAATTCAGGCTTTTAACCAGCCTGTCTGTCAGGTACTCGGTATAATAAAACCCCTTGGTCATAATTGCATCAAGCGCATCTTTTAGCTCAGAAGGTCTGCATCCCTTCAACAAATATCCTTTGGCGCCATTACGAAGCATCGTAACGATTGACTCTTCTTTGTCATACATAGAAAGCGCCAGCACTTTAACATCAGGATAATTGGTTTTCAACCATAAAGCCGTTTCATAACCGTCCATTTCAGGCATATTGATATCAAGCAGCACAATGTCTGGCACCATACCCAGATTAAAGTACCGCACAAGCTCTTTACCGTTTTCAACTTCAAAAATCACATCATAAGGGTCAATCTTCTGTATAAGCCCCGAAATAGCCTTGGCCACAAGCTGGTGGTCATCAGCAATGGCAACTTTTATCATAAATCAGTAGTATTAATACTATCATTAACAATTGTGGTTCTAAAACAATATTGGGTTCTATATTCACTATCGGTTTTTACGCCAAATTCAAAATTAATCAAGGTTGCTCGCAGGGCATAAATACCGGTATCTGCAGTTGCGTAATCATTGGCAGCATCAAACGTTAGACACAAAGTAAAGTTATCAAAAAAATAACTTAGTTTAACCTCAACTTTTTTTGTTTCGCTACATTGACGAGCCGTCAGAAATATATCCTGAATAATGCTGAAAAGGATAATTTCCCGGTTATACCCTAAGCAATAGCATTTGCCTTCAATAATTAGTTCGGCGGTTGTTTCGCTTTCAGTATGTCTGGTTCTTAATGCTTCTGATACGTTGGCAATAAAATCAAATTTCTTTATCAGGTGTTCTTCAATATCGCTGTTCAATGTTCTTATCTCACTTAGCATAGTATTTACCAATTCATTGGCCTGAGACATGTTTTCGGCGAATTCGATTTGATTGCGGTATATAAAACTCTCTTCCATTACTGCCAGGTTAATTTTTACTACCGACAATAACTGGCCAAGGTTATCGACCAGTTGAAATCCGATCCGGATAAATTTGGTCTTCTGAAGCGCAAGTTGAGCCCCCTGGATTTCATTGCTGAGCATTGTTTTAAAATATTCCTGCTCAGATATCCGGAATGCAGCCTTGTTCTGCGACACCAAAAGACTGACTATAAGAATGTTATGAAAAACCATATACCCAATAAAAAGCCAGACAACACACAAAGTTTGATGAACCATACCAAATAAAAGGTTAAAATACTGCCTGGTGGCACTTTGACACCCGCCGCGACTCTGAATAGAGAAGTTTCCAAGAATTTATAATTGAATCAGCAGAATTGAAATACAATTGAAGGATACCATGAATGGCCTGTAATAGCCTTCTTCCGGCTACAATATAGGATTTACGTTCAGTGTGTAAAGATTTCAGTAATTTCCATAAACACTACCGTCCGCTCATTAATTGCATGCAAGTTATAGTAAAGGTATATGCCAGCATATAGTGGAAATACCTTTTTTAAGTCGAGAAAAATACGGTAATAAAACCGTATTTATCCCGTAGGCCTGCATAGCATCTGTTATATAAATTTGCACCATGAGCATAACAAAAACAGGCATATAAAAGCGTCAGCTAAAGATTAGCACATGATTGGTTTGGTAAAAATGATAAGTTTTAAGACATTTAGCAGTTTGTAACAAGAATCCGGAATATAACCGGAGGCTTTACAAAAAACGAACTACTTATCACACAGATCCAAAATGCAGAAAATCAAAATCTTAATTGCTGACGACCACACTATTGTAGCAGAAAGCCTGGGTATGCTCATTAACAGAATGCCAGACTTTGAAGTAGTAGCAACCGTAAAAAACGGACAGGAAGCATTAGCTTATATGGGTACCCATGAAATAGACATGGTACTGAGCGACTTGCAAATGCCTGTTATGGGGGGTATAGAAACGACTATCCGGATACGGAAAGAATACCCGCATGTAAAAACCATATTGCTTACGATGTCTGAAGATGCCACCGTTATTAAAGAAGCGCTTGTTGCAGGTATTGATGGCTACATAGTAAAAAGCATTGAAAAAAAAGAGCTTGAAGCCGCTTTGAAAAGAGTAATAAACGGGCAAAAGTATTTCAGTGATGCGGTTGTGATGCGTCTGGCAGAGATACCTAACCAGGCTACTGCCAGCGGGAAAGACGAAATAGGTGAGCATGTGCCGCTAACAGCACGGGAGATTGAAATCATGCAATTGATTATACAAGAGTTTACCAATGCAGAAATTGCCGAAAAAATCTTTATCAGCCCGACAACGGTTGAGACACACCGGAGAAACCTGATGAAAAAATTAGGCGTAAGCTCTGCACTGGCTTTAATGAAGTATGCCATGAAGCATGGTTTAGTTAAATAAACCTTTCACCATCCTATCATTTACTGGTATGACAAAAACAATTAACCCCGGCCCGCATTTTTTTCAAACCGCAGGCGTCGACAAAAACAGAGTTACTACTTTGTTTGGTCAATTAAGGCCTATTACTAACAACAACCTTAAAAAGTCGCTGGGTATGGAAAACCCTCTGGCTCTTGTTGAAATCAACGACTCGGCAGGTAATGCAAAAACGTATTTTATGGAAAGCCATGCGCTGGTAAATTTTACAAAGCCGCAGACAGATGCCACCGGCAAATTTCCGGCACTTTACGTTGAAGTATTTGAAGAAGCAACCTGCTCTATCAAAAAAAGGCATAATGAATTTCATACAATGCCAATTAAAGAAGCAAAAGAGTTTCGCGAGTACTTGTCTACCTTCAGCCATGAGCACACTTATTAATTTTTAACAAACTTTTGAATGACTAAAAAATGTTACTCACTGCCTATAATCTTACCGGCTATTTGTTGCAACAAAATACCCATGGCGGGTTCAGTGCATTGAGTAACATTTTTAGCGAGCGAGACTTGCTCTTAATTGAAAACATAGATGCCAGGAATCCTCGTAACACCCTGCTCAAATGCACCGTCAATAAGCAGTCGTTTGTTTTTAAGCAACCTAAGTTTCTGACCAACAGCGGCACCTTACCTATTCTGAACGAATACCACTTTTACAGCTCGTTCGGTGGGCTTCAGGTTAAGTTGAAGGATTTTTCATTCGATTCGCAATACAACATACTGCTATTACCCTATCTGCAAAATTTACCTGAACCCCATCAGGTACTGAATAGTTCATGCCAATTGCAGGAATATGCCCGCCAGACCGCCGACGCACTGGCAGCATTGCATCAATCTTTGCGACTGAACGGGAATCCACCGGCCAAGGTTTTCCTGCAAAACCACTGCTTTAACAGGTTATCTTATTACAAGAGTTTTATAAACCTGCTGCAACTTGGCGCTACGCGTGCTCAGTTTTTAGATGAAGTTGTTTTTCCATCATTTGCCTTCATTTCACCCAGCAGAGCCATACTTCATAATTTTTTAAACAAGGCAACTTTTTCAGATGCACTCGAGGAGTTTTCAGAACAAATAGTGGAAGAATACCTAATACATGGCGACCTGAAAGTTGAAAATCTTTTGCAGGATGGCGCTACCGGTATGCCTAAATTTATAGATTTTGAAAACGTGTCTGAAGGAGACCATGCCTGGGATTTCGCATGTTTTCTTGAGTCAGTTCTATATCAGCCGGCATTCAGAAGAGGGGCATCAACCAACGAATTAAGCGCTTCGCTGATGAAACGTTACTTCTTTTTTGCTGAGTATTTAAACGCCTATTGCCAGAAATTCAGTTTCAATGAAACAGCTCATTATCAATTTACCTCAAGAGTACTGAAATTCTGGGCAATAAGAAAACTTGAAAGGCTACGAAACTATGATGGCAACTTCAATTATTTTCTGGTTAGTCTGGAAGTAGTAAAAAGGTTAATGATTGATACAGACAAGTACATTGATGCGATATATGATTCAGGCGAATGCAGATTTGAAATTTTTGAATTCTAATTTATTTAACTTGCTATGACGCTTACTACCCGAAAACAGATAGACTCCATATTAGTTAATGTCGATTCCGCCTTTCAACCCCAAATGCTGCTCGCCAGAAAAGAAGAGGAACTAATTGGAAAAAAATATGCCATCAGCGACCAGATATATTGCCTGTATGCTAATGTTACAGAACAAGAGAAACTGAATGAGGATAACAAAGAATCTTTTAACTGGCTGGCAAAACAATTTTATCAATCTGATGAGCAACTGAACACCTGGGATAAAAACTGGACACTGGACGAACAGTCTGTACGTCATGCAAAGCGGCATGGCAAATTTTATTTATGTAAAGGAGAACAGTACAAATTAGTTTCTGCCGGTGACTTCGTTTCTTCATCCTCCTTTCCTAACCAGGATAAAATCGTAGATTTAAGGATTAAACGCCTTGAGATTCTGGACAATGCCTGGTTTTATTTCAGAGGTATTAAATACCTGGGCAGCTCATTTATAACACGTATTTATTTTCACTTCAACTATGATTTTGAGACCATTGCCAGATTCTCAAAAGACCTGCAAGACGAGCTAAACAATTGGCTGATACCCTTTGAATATAAATTTGCTATCAGAAAAAACTCCCGTTTAGACAACGCCGTTCTTTACACAGCCCGCGAACATTATTTGATAGTTTTTTATATTGTAAAGAAAATTGCAACCGCACCACAATATGCCGATTTGTTTGGCTCAGCAACACTGCCTTTTACAAAGAAAACAGTGTTGAGAGGTATAACTTTCGGAGAAGAACCGCCTATAAAAAATAGCAGTTTCGGTAAGTATAGAGCCGATATTCTGGCTGAAATTTACATTGAATATTACCAGACCAGAACGGCAAACATAAGCAAGCAAAGACTTTCTGGTTTTGTAAAAAAGAGATTACTTGAGATGGGCTTTAATTTAGACGACTTTTTCAGGAATCCGCAGAGCAAGTATCCGTACGATTTCTCCATTTTAAGTAAGGCTTTCAATGGAAGCAAAAGGTATAACCCGCTATCAGAAAACAATTACCTTAACTGGGCACTTCATATAGGAAGGCTGATATGCAGGCAGGCACTGGTAATAAACCAGAAAGGTAAAACCCATTGTTATTGGTTAAGCCTGATTGAAGACGAGACAAGCAGTTTTGAATACAGGCTGACTGATGATAGTTTTAATGAAGGCAGGTTAGGTATCATCTATTTTCTGGCTAAGTTATATTCTTATTTCCCGAATGAATACTTGTTCAGGTTTCTTTGTAAAACGGTGCTGAAAGATATTTCAGCCACTATGCCGGGGGTTTCAGATAATTACCAATTTATTGAAGAAATCAACAAGTGCCTGGATTTTAAATTACCTAAGCGATTAAAAAAGAAACAAATACATAACCATTTACTGGTTAACGAAATTGTAAATACCCTTAATGAGACAGACAGCTATACGAAAATCGATAATGACGGGCCGCAACCGATAATAAAAATGGGGTACTCAGCTATCGGGCTTATTTTGCTGGCTATAGCCGAAGGCAACCTGACCGACCTGATTAAACTTGAAGGTTTCTATGCAAAAGATACTTTGCTGAAAATAATCAATCAGGTTAAATTCTAGTATCAGACAGCCAGTATTTCTTCCCAGAACAACTCAGGTATACTGATACAGAACTGTGAACCAACATTTAGTTTACTATCTATTATCAGACTGCCGTTTACTTTTTCTGCCCGGTTCATGATATTTTTCAGACCTTTGCCGTTACCAATTAAGGCAGGGTCAAATCCTTTACCGTTGTCTAGTATCATTACCTCCAGATTACCATTTTGTTTCTCAGCTATTTCAAGTTCTACCTCTGTTGCATTGGCATGCTTAATCACATTGTTGATAATCTCAAAGCAACAAATGTAAATTTCAAGGGCTACTTCCTGCCTGATAGGCTTTTGTAATTGAGATACATTAAGCCTGAAATTTGTTTTGGCAGCTCCGGTATTTAAGTCAGCAATAAATTTTTCAAGCGCCCCTACAAGGCCTTTTTCTTCAAACTCGGCGGGTAGCATATTATGAGAAATGAGCCGGACCTCGCCATAAGCCCGGTGCATGTTTTTTAGTATGCCATCATAAATTACCTGTTCTTTTTCAGAAAGATTATCTTTATCCAAGGCCTCAAAACGCCATTTAAGTGCGGTTAAGGTGCCTCCTATGTTATCATGTAGCTCAGAAGCCACCCTTTCCCGCTCCATTGTCTGGCCTTTTAAAAGGGCCTCTCTTATTTCTTTGTTCTTTTGTTTAAGCCCTTCATTGGCTACTGTCAATTCTCTGGTGCGTTCTTCAACTTTCACTTCCAGCGATTCATTCAATTTCTGAATTGCGGCCTTTTGAGACTCAATCAGTTTATTTTTTTGAGCCAAAGAGCGCGAGTAACCCAACCCAACAAGAATCAAAACCAATAAGGCGCCTAAACCAATACTCATAAGCCTGGTCCGGTTCTCTCTTTCCTGCATCCTTAAATTCAATTGAGCCAACTTCTGGTTGTTCTTTTCGGTTTCATAATCTAATTGAACAAGACGCATTAGCTGCGAATTTTTAGTTGAATCTTCGCTCAATCTTACATTAACGTAATCTTTATAATACTTGTAGGCAAGCACGTCGTTCCCTATTTTCTCGTAGATTTCAGAGAGTGTTCTGGAAACATCCATATTCATTTTTGCATAAACATGCTTTACATTATTTTGTGCAATTGTTGCATATTTCAGAGCCTCTTTGGGTTTATTAAGCAAGAGGTACACCTTAGCTATTTCGTTGTTTACAAAGGCAACTTTATCATCATAGCCTTCGTCTACTTCAAGGCTGGCTTTAAATCCGGCCAGAGCCTCTTGGTATTGTTTGAATTTCACGCGTGTCATTGCAATATTTATAATGACTGACGACTCAATTTTCTTACTTTTTATACTTTTATTTAACTGCTCGCATAACTGGTAATATTTCAATGCTGTTTTGTAATCAGCCATATCAAAGTTGATATTGCCGATATTCATCAGGCTCATCACATACTCTTGCTGGTCATTTACTGCTTTGCTTAATTCTGCTTTTTTTTTGTAGTATTCTATTGAAGTTTTATAATCGTGCATGCTCGAAAAACTCACGGCAATTCTTCCCAGTATAAAAATGCTTCTCTTATTGTCTTTTAACTCTTCTGCCAAAGCCAGCGCCTTATACCAGTACTCAAGGGCCTTTATGTGCCCGAACTGAATACCGTAATGGGTTGCCGTTTGAATATAGGTTTTCAATAAAAGTTCTTTATTATCTATTCTCTGGGCTATAACAAGCGCTTTGTTGAGATAATAAAGGGCCGAATCATCTTTTACCTTGGTAAATTCTTTACCTAACTGACAATAAAGGTTAATAAGGGAGGTATCGAGCGTAAAACTCTTTTTTTGTACCGATAACCCAGCTAATACCGCACGCAAGCTGTCGGTTCTGCTTTTAGATTGAGCAGCAAAACCCCAAAAAAGGCACAAGAAGGTTAATATGAGGAGTTTCTTCATCTGTCTAAACGCAATACACTCTTTAGCGGATACAGCAAATCACTTAACTTATTATTATTCAATACAGCATTCAGGGTACTCAATATACTGTCTGGACAGTATTTCCTATTCGATGTATTTATCTGAACTTTGCATCATCCCCAAAGGTCCAAAATTACCTTGCTTTGACTAAAAAATTTAAGGTTCTATTATTTGAAACACACTTGAAGCCATTCTATCAATATAGCCGAATGGCTTTTTGTTGTGCAGCCAAACAGGGAATCAGTCTTCATCTGCAATTAGGTTTCAAGCCAAATGTATCTAATTGTTCGGAACTTTGCCATAAAATTCAGTTTTTTTTCATTCTCAGCTACCCAAAAACAGTTTAAATACAAGTATTGTTTTTTCTTTATTACTTCAATTACCTATTAAATGCCTGCCTTATTTTTATTCAGAACCCGGTGTCAATAAAGATGTAAAAGTTTTTTTCTAAATTGCTTCCTATATTTTTGTTTCTGTTAACACACCATCCGGTCAGTCGTCAACCTAAAAAACATGAAAGTACTCAAGAAAATACTCGTTGCCCTGCTAATTATTATTGTAGTAGCAGGTGTAGGCATTTATATATGGTTATCAACTTTTAAACCTAATCTGAATACCGAACTACAATTAAAAGGCCTCAAAGACAAAGTTGAGGTAATTTATGATAATTATGGTGTGCCGCACATTTATGCACAAAACGAAGAAGACCTTTTTTATGCTTTTGGCTATGTACATGCACAAGACAGGCTGTTTCAGATGGAACTCATCAGGAGGCTGGCTGATGGCCGGCTGGCTGAATTGTTTGGCGAGAAAGCCGTGGCATCAGATAAGTTCTTCCGTACACTTGGCTTGCGGAAGCATGCCCAATGGACAATAGACTCGCTGGTAAGAAAAAACCCCGATGCCCCATTTGTAAAAGCTGCCGAGGCCTACGTTAAAGGCATTAACCAGTATATGGCTCAAGGTAAAGCGCCTCTTGAATTTACTTTGGCAGGCATCTCTAATACGCCTTTTACGTTAGAAGACTGCTACATTATTTCTGGCTATATGGGTTTTACGTTTGCTGAGGCATTCAGGGCAGAGGCAATTGCTACGTATATTCACAATAAATTTGGTGACACATACCTGAACGATGTTTGGTCGCAATGGCCAAAAGGAGAACCAGTAATACCTGTTCAGCAAAAAGACTCTGCCGTTAAAGTAGCGCAAACCCTGGCCAGTATAGCCAACCAACTGGCTACAATTGAAACAACTGCCCCTTTTCCGCCTTATCATGGCTCCAATGGCTGGGTCATTAGCGGTTCAAAGACAAAATCGAGAAAACCCATTTTATCAAACGATACACACATAGCCTTTGCGCAGCCATCGGTGTGGTACGAAGCACACCTTGAATGTCCTGGCTTTCATTTCTATGGTAATTTTCTGGCTGGTACACCATTTGCTGCTTTAGGGCATAACCAAAACGGCGGCTGGGGCCTTACCATGTTTGAAAACGATGATGTAGATTTTTTCAGAGAAAGGCTTAACCCTCAAAACCCGAATCAGGTCTGGTACAAAGACCATTGGGAAAACCTGAATACCTATCAGGAAAGCATTAAAGTAAAAGGGGCGCAAGACATAAAAATTACCATTAAGCGTTCGCGCCACGGAACGCTGATGAATGATAGTTTTGATAAAATGGCAAAAGAAAAAGACCCGATTGCTCTATGGTGGGTGTTTAACCAGTTTCCAAGCCATTTATTGCAGAATTTCTACGACCTGGCTCATGCCCGGAATGCGGGCGAAGCCTCTAAAGCGGTAAGTACTCTGGCTGCACCGGGATTAAATTTTATGTGGGCAGATACCGCCGGCAATATTGCCTGGTGGGCCGCAGGGAAACTACCCAGAAGACCCACACACGTAAACCCGATGCTTATTCTGGACGGTACCACAGGTAAGGATGACCCATTGGGCTGGCTTGATTTTTCGCAGAATCCACAGATTCTGAATCCAGCACGTGGGGTTTTATACACAGCCAATAACCAACCGGCAGATATGGGTACGGGGCCAGTACCCGGTTATTATGTGCCGGGAAACCGCGCAAAACGCATTGAGCAATTGTTGTTTACAGACAAAAAAGACTGGACACCCGAAGAGGTAAGAAAAGTAATTAATGATGTAACATCAACCAGTTATAAAAGCTTACTGAAAGACATTATACCTATCATATTTGCCGAAAATTTATCTCCTTTAGCGAAGAAGTCAATAGCGAGACTGATTCCGTGGGATGGCGCTCATCAATTGAATAACGTTGAACCGACCATCTTCTACCGATTCATTTATTACATGCTGGTAAATACAGTAAAGGATGAACTAGGCCAGGAAGTGTTTGCTTCTTTTGAACACAATGTCAATTTTAAAAGAAATATGATTGCCATGATAAAAAAAGAAGATTCTCCGTGGTGGGATAACGTAAATACTCCTGAACGTGAAACCCGTAGACAGATACTTACCAAATCTATCAATGATGCGGCAGCCAGTCTGGAAAAACAACTAGGTGGAGATATAGAAAAATGGCAATGGGAAAAAGTGCATACCCTTACCCACAAGCATCCGCTGGGTATTTTACCGGTTGTAGGGAAATTCTTTAACGTAGGGCCATTTCCGGCACCCGGAGGCCGTGAAACCATCAATAATCTTGATTTTCAGATGGATTCTACAGGTGTCTATGACATTAGCTATGGCCCTGCACTGCGGCGTATTATTGATTTTGCGTATCCGGATAAAGGCACCAGTATATTACCCACCGGCCAGTCTGGCAATATAATGAGCAAACATTACAGCGACCAGGCACAAATGTATGTAAACGGAGAAGCCCGCCCCGAACTTATGAATAGAACTGCCATTGAGAAAGTACAAACAGGCAAAATACTTTTTAAACCCTGATTAATGGGCCAATTGCTGCTCGTGATATTTTATTAAGGCCTGGTATGTCAGGCCTATTTCTTTTCTCTGCTTTATTATAATGTTATAAATGTAAGAAGGCATGAATTTTTCGCCCAACTGAAGCACGGTATCGTATGCAACAATTGTTTCATCGTCACCTTGTCGGCATTCCTCAACCAACTTAACGTCGGTGGGTTTTCTGAACCACCCCCTTACTCCCTGCATTACATTGTTCAACATGGCTACCAGGCTTACATCTTCAGCAACTTCTTCTCCTAAGGCTTTTACTTCCCGCTGTAATTCTCTGGCATAGCTGCCTCTTTTTTCAGCTTCATCGAGCATGGCATCGCGCAGGTCTTTTGATGCTGCACTGCCCGCTGCTTCTATGTAAGCCTCCTGCGCATCAAGGTTATGAATAATCAGATAATTCAATTCTCTGGCAATTTTTTCTGTTTCCATAAAAAAACAATTGTTTTGGATGAGTTACTTCCGGCTACCTCTCTTTTGTCATCGGATATTTTCAGGCACCAGACTCTCAAGCATCTGCACAATTTGCCGGGTTATTTCATTTACTACATTGGGGTATCCCAGGCTGCAATGTAAATACCAGCACACTTATAAAAAAATTTCTTGCACTGCTTAAGAGTTGAGGTTTCAATCTCAAAAAACAGGCAAAAAAATATTCCAAAAGGGCAAAAACCTCTTTTTACAGTAAAAATTGGGCAATTATAGCCACACATTTGTTGTTTTATTGCATTGTTTTACTTTATAGCTTCAGAAGTGTTTTTAACTTCCAGAGTGCAAGACCTATCACAACTCCAATGCTGTCGGCAAGACCATCTTTAAAATCACAACTTCTATGAAAAGATTCAGGCAATGAGGCCTGCCAAAACTCAATAAGCACACCCAGAAGCACTCCATAGAGCAGGCTCTGCCCATATTTTCCAAAGGCGGCCTGCCAACAAAATGCCCAGGCGCCAAATGCAAGAAAATGCGCTGTTTTGTCGCTCATATTGCCGGGCATCTCAATATTTTTACTGGGCAAAGAACACAAAACCAATATCAGAAGGGTTACAGCAAATGCCAGGTATTTACTACTAAGAAAATTGTTAATTGCTTTTTTGAAACTCATAAAATTAAAATTTGTAATTGCGGCGCTAAATATACCCTCACCTGCAGAATTTAAGTAACTGAATTATCGTAAAAATTATCATTAAAAAACAGTAAGATAAATTGATACTAATAAAATATGAGTATTCTAATTTTTTCTAAAATAAAATAAATAAATTAATTAATAAGATGTGCAACTCAAATTCATTACCGTAAAAAAATGCTAAATTCGCAAGCATAGCAACAACACCACCGTTAATTTATGGCAGACGCGACTGAGAAATCTTTAAATTTTATCGAGCAAATTATTGAAAATGACCTCGAAACAGGTAAATATAATGGAAGAGTTCTGACCCGTTTTCCTCCTGAACCAAATGGCTACCTGCACATTGGCCATGCAAAATCTATTTGTCTGAATTTTGGCGTAGCCCTTAAATATGGCGGGCAAACCAACCTGCGTTTTGACGACACCAACCCGGTTACCGAAGATACAGAATATGTAGAGTCTATAAAAAATGATGTGCAGTGGCTGGGTTTCAACTGGGCCAACGAGTTCTATGCGTCAGACTACTTTGAGAAGCTCTATGAGTTTGCCAAAAAGTTGATCAATAAGGGTCTTGCCTATGTAGATGACAGTACCTCTGAAGAAATGGCAGCCATGAAAGGCACGCCTGTTGAACCGGGCATTAACAGCCCCTTCAGAAACCGCAGCATTGAAGAAAACATGACCTTGTTTGAGCAAATGAAAAACGGAGCATTTGCAGAAGGTACACGTGTGCTGAGAGCTAAAATTGATATGGCGGCTCCGAATATGCTCATGCGTGACCCTATTATTTACCGTATAAAATTTGCAAAACACCATCGTACCGGCGATAAATGGTGTATTTACCCTATGTACGACTTTGCACATGGGCAGTCTGACTCAATTGAAGGTATTACGCATTCTATTTGTACGCTTGAGTTTGTACCTCACCGTGAGCTTTACGATTGGTGTATTGAAAACCTGGAGATTTTCCCTTCCAGACAATATGAATTTGCACGTTTGAACCTTACCTACACAGTAATGAGTAAGCGGAAATTGTTGCAATTGGTAAATGAAGGCCACGTAACCGGTTGGGACGACCCCCGTATGCCTACTATTTCAGGTTTGCGCAGGAGAGGTTATACACCTGAGGCCATCCGTGATTTTTGCGACAGAATAGGCGTAGCCAAAAGAGATAACCTGATAAGTGTAGGGCTGCTTGAATTTTGTATCAGAGAACAACTCAACAAATCGGCTACCCGTGTAATGGCAGTGCTTGACCCTTTGAAAGTGGTAATTACTAATTATCCGGAAGGAAAGACTGAAATACTGACCACTGAAAATAACCCCGAAGACCCTGAAGGTGGCACACGTACTATGCCGTTCAGCAGGGAGATTCTTATTGAAAAAGACGATTTCATGGAGAATCCGCCGAAAAAATATTTCCGTTTGGCACCTGGCCAGATGGTACGTCTGAAAAGCGCCTATATTATCCGCTGCGATGAAGTGCTAAAAGACGAAAACGGTGAGATTACTGAACTGAGATGCACATATATTGAGAACTCCAGGAGCGGCCAGGACACCTCCGGCATTTTGGTAAAAGGAACTATCCATTGGGTTTCTGCAGCTGATGCGATCAAGGCAGAAGTAAGGCTTTATGACCGACTGTTTAAAGTTGAAGACCCCGGCAGTGAAGAAGGCGATTTTAAAGAGTATATCAATACCGATTCTCTTGAAGTAATAAATGCATACCTTGAACCGTCGCTTAAAGAGGCTGTAACGGGCAAAAATTATCAGTTTCTCAGAAAAGGGTATTTTTGTCTTGATAAAGACGCAACAGAAAACAAACTCATTTTTAACCGCACCGTTAGCCTGAAAGACACCTGGGCTAAAGAAAGCGGCAAATAAAAACCAACAATAGTGTTTTTGTTCATAAATCAATCAGGCCTCCGGAAAAAGTATAAAAACTTACCGGAGGCTTTATTTTAGCAGGTAAATTTAAACCCTATGCCATGTACATTTTCTATTTTAACGGCAGGCTCATCTATCAGCATTTTTCTGAGCCTGGTTATGAAAACATCCAGACTTCGGCCTAAAAAATAATCGTCTCGACCCCAAATGGCCGTCAGAATATCTTCACGTTTAATAACCTGATTTTTTCTTTCACATAAATACCTCAGCACCTCTGCTTCACGGTTAGTCAGTTGCTCAGTCTTTTGTTCTGATTTAAGAGAAAGTTGCTGATAATTGAAATCATAATTACCCAGTTTCCAGACGCCCTGGCCTTCAAAATCTACCTTCGAAATATCTTTCCGCTTCAGAAAAACCTTAATCCGTAAACTAAGCTCCTCTATGCTGAAAGGCTTGGTTATGTAATCGTCACCACCTACTTTAAGGCCTGCAATGCGGTCTTCCTGCATACCTTTGGCCGTCAGAAAAATTACCGGAATCTGCAGGTTCTGCTTTCTGATTTTCTCGGCCAGACTAAACCCGTCCAGTTCGGGTAGCATTACATCAAGCAGGCAAAGGTCATATTTCTCTTTGGTAAAACTTTTCCAGGCCTCCTTACCATCCTGAAAATGGCTTACTTCGTAACCCTCCATTTCCAGGCTGTCTTTTGTAACATACCCCAGGTTGGGGTCATCTTCCACATATAATATTTTGGGCATAATCTGGCTTTATAAGTCTTTTGGGTAAACGGTTTTTATTCCTGGTTCATTATAACTGTAAATGTACTTCCCTCGCCAAGCTTGCTTTCAACTTTAATCTCCCATTTGTGCGCTCTTACAATTTGTCTTACATAGCTAAGCCCCAACCCAAAGCCTTTTACATTGTGTGTGTTACCGGTAGGAACCCGGTAAAACTTATTAAAAATTTTATTGATATTTTCGCTGCTTATGCCTATGCCCTTATCAATTATGGAAAGAACCAGACCTTCGTCAGTATTTTCGGTTCTTACTGTTATATCCGGTACTTTATCTGAATACTTAATAGCGTTTTCAAGTAAGTTCCTGATCAGACTTATCAACTGCACCCTATCTGCATAAATACTGGTTCTGGTTGCATGCAGCTCCAGTTTCAGTGAATCTTCCAGTTCTGCTTTCACACCTTCTGTTACATCATCAATGAGGCTGTGCAATTCCTGCAGTTGAATATCCAGTTGCAGCCTTCCTTTATCCATTCTGGCAGTATTCAGTACAGATTCAACTTGATTTTTAAGCCTGTTGTTTTCTTGCCTGATTATACTTACATATTTTCTTAAACGCTCGGGCTGGTCTAATATTTTCGGCTGGCTTAAAACATCTGTAGCTACCCTGATGGTAGAGATGGGCGTCTGAAACTCGTGCGTCATATTATTAATAAAATCACGCTGTACCTCACTCAGCCGTTTTTGCTTTAGGATGATAAACATGGCATACCCGAAAAACAAGGTAACAATAAGCGTAATAAGTGACGAAATGAGCCAGATATCAAGCCTGCTGGCCAGGTAACTGGTTTTACCGGGGAATCTAACCCCAAAATAATTGAGGTATTTGTCTGTCTTCGGAAGATTCTTCTGTGCATGTGCACTCTCTTCAAAATCTGAGTTGATATAAGCACCATAAACTATATTGTCGGTATCGCAATTATAAATACCATACTCAAAATCTGTTAACAGATTTTGCTTCTTAAACTCATCTTTCAGGTAATGCTCCAGCACATCTGCATTAAGCGGCGCCCTTAAATTGGCAACATAATAATCAGACGAAAGCTGGGTAACGGGGTTTTCAATAACAGATAGCTTATAAAGTGACGATATTTTATTGGTTACATTACGCAAAGAAATCATAACAGTTTGCCTGAACTGCTGTTCCTTCAAATCAAATGCCTTCTTTACCCAATACGCTTGCACTGCAATAATTCCAGTAATAGAAAGTGTGCCAAGAATAATCAATAGCCTGATTGTATTTCTGCTCAAAACCGAAGAGTTTTTTTGTAAAATTACGTAAAAGACAAGGTATTGACAAAATAATAATTGGAGGGCAATTGGGCATTCATAGAAAAAATTATGTAAAATCTAAAAAATCTTTTAAAAACAAACGCTACCCTTTGAAAAGGAAAATTTTCTACCTTAATTTGCTCCGTACATGAAACTTATCTAAATCTAAAAAATTCTATTCTCTTTTTTTCTAAAGCGCTATGCAAAAATTACAAACCCTCGATTACGTCGTATTTCTCTTTTACTTTATCCTGGTATCGGGCTATGGCTATTGGATTTATCAGCGAAAAAAATCTAAAGAAGCCTCAACAAAAGATTTTTTCCTTGCTGAAGGGTCTCTTACCTGGTGGGCTATCGGTGCCTCACTGATTGCCTCTAACATTTCTGCTGAACAAATGATTGGTATGTCGGGCAATGGTTTTTCGATGGGTCTGGCTATTTCAACTTATGAATGGATGGCCGCTGCCACGCTGATTGTGGTTGGTGTGGTTTTTATGCCTATTTATCTGAAAAACAAGATATTTACCATGCCGCAGTTTCTTAATCAGCGTTACAACTCAACGGTGAGTCTGATTATGGCCGTATTCTGGCTAGCTTTGTATATCCTTGTAAACCTTACCTCTATTTTGTATCTGGGTGCTTTAGCTGTATCGGGTATTTCAGGTCTTGATTTTACGGTTTGTATGATTGGCCTGGCCATTTTTGCTATTGTAATTACTATCGGAGGTATGAAAGTAATCGGCTTTACAGATGTAATTCAGGTATTCTTCCTGATTATTGGTGGTTTAGCTACAACATATCTGGCTGTTACGCTGGTTTCTACAGAATATGGCGGGTTAGAAAGCCTTACCAATGGATTAAAACTGATGACAGAGAAATCGGAAGACCACTTCCACATGATTTTCCATAAAGGAGACCCGCATTATATGGCACTGCCGGGCTTAACAGTTTTAATAGGTGGTATGTGGATTGTGAATCTGAACTACTGGGGATGTAACCAGTACATTACGCAACGTGCTTTGGGAGCCGATTTGAAAACCGCTCGTGAAGGTATTTTATTTGCAGCGTTTCTGAAACTTTTAATGCCCATCATTGTAACTTTACCGGGTATTGCGGCATATACGTTATATCAGAAAGGTTTGTTTCAGAAGGAAATGCTGGGTGCAGATGGCACACTCAATCAGGACAACGCCTATCCGGTGTTATTGAACCTGCTGCCTATGGGCTTGAAAGGTCTTTCATTTGCGGCGCTAACAGCGGCTATTGTAGCATCTTTAGCGGGTAAAGCCAATAGTATTTCTACCATTTTTACGCTTGATATTTTCAAAAATTATATCGGTAAAAATGCATCAGAGAAACACCTGGTATGGATTGGCCGCGTAACTATAGTGGTATCTATGATATTGGCCATTGTGGTGTCGCCTTATATGGGTATCGACAAAAAAGGTGGTTTCCAGTTTATTCAGGAAATGACCGGTCTGTTATCGCCGGGTATTTTCGCTTCATTTGTGATGGGTTTCTTCTGGAAACGTACCAATTCAGCAGGTGCTTTGTTTGCCATTGTAGGTGGTTTCTTAATTGCACTGTCTTTGCATAACAACTGGATGCCGTTTGCTGACTGGACCACCGTTCCGTTCCTTGACCGCATGGGTATTGTGTTCCTGATTTGCGTGGCTGTTATGTTTATTCTGGGCTTTATCTTGCCAGACGAAGGTAAAGGACTTGAAATTGACGCCAGCATGTTTAAAGTACAAGGGATTTTTGCTTTTGGCGCCGTAGCCGTAATCGTTATCCTGATTGGCTTGTATTGGTATTTCTGGTAATATTTTTTTGAATCTTAGTATATTAAAAGCCACCGTCAGTTTTAATTTGCATTAAATGCAGCTTAAATAAAGACGGTGGCTAAAAAAAAGTACCCCACTATAAACCCAATTAAAAATTTAAAAACGTGCTTTATTAATTACATCTTATAAGATAAACTTTACCTGTACAATTAATTAGCGGCCCAAACATCATTTTGATGCTGCTAACTTCAAACCCCGGGCGCATTCTACTTGTATATTACAATTGTTCTTGCTCTTAAATATACATGTGATGACTTTTGAGAAAAAACCGGATTATTTTTGCTAATTCTAAATGTTTGTTCATTAATACATGCTTGTTAACAACTGGCTGTAAGCAAACATATATAGGTTGTAGTTAGACCTGATGACTTTTTTTAAAACCCTTTTACCCTATTTATCTGGTTGTATTTATACATACTCATTCCAGAAATATATCCTAAGCTAGTAAATAACTTTTGCAGAAGCCCAAAGCTGCATGCCTTATAACTTACCCAATGAATAAAAACAACTACCGTTATATACCTGAATTAGATGTAATACGCGGAATTGCCATACTGATGGTATTTTTTTACCACACGCAACTAAGTATTTTTCCTCCATACGAAATAAGAAACTATACAGATAGTGGCATACTTGATTTACGGTCAACAAAAGATATAATTTTCAACTTTTTGCCTTTTACATTTGGAGAACTAGGCGTTGAGTTATTCCTGGTTATCAGTGGATTTGTCATTCATTTAGGCTTTTTAAACAGTCAGGACCTGTTTAATGTAAAGCAATTTTATGTACGACGGTTTTTCCGCATATATCCTCCGTACCTGTTAGTGCTGCTATTCTTTATTGTTTTCAGGAATATGTCTTTCTCCCCTAAAGACATACTTTTACATGTATTGTTGATTCACAATCTCTCAGACACATCGTTTTTCTCAATTAATCCGTCTTTTTGGACCCTGGCCCTAGAAGTTCAACTTTACCTGGCTTATCCTTTGTTTTTGTACTTCAGAAAAAAAATTGGTATCCGAAACACAGTAGTTGGTTTAACGCTTCTTCATTTTGCCTGCACGTTTATACTAGAAACGTTCATGAAAGACAGCATACCGCTGTCAATGGCACTTTCTATGCCTGTGCTTTGGTTTACATGGGGTGCCGGCGCCCTGGCGGCTGAGTTATACTGGGAAAACAAAAAGATTTTCAAGAAACAGCCTCTTCTATACCTTTTGGTTTTTCTTGCGATGCTTCCTGTTTGCAAATACTTTATGGTTGCGCATTATTTTACAATAGCCGTGTCGGTATGTGCCTGGCTGGCATTGTTAGAGTGGTTTTTGTATAAAAAACAGGAAGATCCATTTTTTCTAAAACCGTTGTTTCGTGTTTTGGCAGGTATTGGTATTTGCAGCTACAGTTTATACCTCATACACCAGCCTTATTTGTTCGATTTACTAAAACACCTTGGGCATTTTAAATTTGTTATGGTTCATCTGGTAGCCAGCCCGTTGGCCGCGCTGCTTATTTTTACCATTCTTGCTTACGGACTCTATCAGTTTGTTGAATTACCTTCTGTTGAATTAGGGAAAAGACTCTGGAAAAAATACGGAAACCCCAAATGAGAGTAGGCTTTACTACAAAGATCAAATAAAATTTACATTACTATAACCCTGACATTCAGTTTTTTATAGATATAATAAATATGCCAAATACGGGTGCCCGAATTAATAATAGGCACCCGCATTTTTTTAATTCCGACTCATCATTTAAACACTGAACCCCAGTTTTATTTTGTATCGCCAGCGGTCTTTTCCAATCTCGTTTTCAAGTTTAAGTACTTCATGCGTTTTTTTACTTATCCAGAAAACCTCTTTATAACCTTTCGCTTCATGCGTTAGCAACCAGCAATCTACTTTTGTGTTATCATATCCGTTAAGCTGTGCAGTACCAGTAATTGTGTAAACCTCAAACTTAGGTGCGAGATAACCGGGTTCATAAAACGGAATCATGTAAGTGGTTTTTAACTTATAGACAAGCAAAGGGAATACCTCCAGATCAAGATGCCAGTTTAATGAATATTGATTAATTGCTGTCTGAAAAGCCATCCAGGGCAGTTTTCGGTTAGCCGTTGTGTCTGTATCAGTTAGTGGCACATTATTAATGCTGGCCGTTTTTGCCATAAAATCAAACTCGCTGCTACCTCTTTGCTTCCACCAGCTTTGATGATAAAGTGGCGCAAAGGTTTTCTTATCGCATACAGAAGTAACAGTGTGTACTACGCTGTCGCGGTCTTCCCAGGTTTGCTTTACAATAATGGCATTATTGCCTTTAAAATTTCCGAAAGTAATACTTCTTGTCCAGAACTGGAGCCTTGACCGTGCCGCATCCTTCCCCATTTTGAAATAAACCAGATAGCGGTTAGCGCCTTCTTTTAAATAACTTGTTTTTACTTTGCTTGCGTCTACCCAAACGGTGTCTTGCGCTATTGATGAAAAATTAAATGCTAATGCAAAAATCAGCACAATTGGTATTTGATGTTTCATTATCTAATTTGATTAATATATTGTTGATTACTCTTAAAATTTGTCTCGAACTACAGTAAGCCTGTACTTGGTAAGACTCCTGCATAAACCGCTTTGAAAGGCGTTTTTTATTGGCTTTTCGTTTGCCGCCATAAATGTATCTGAATTTGTAATGCAGGGTATGCTACAACTTACAGTCAACAGCCATGTATTGATGCAAAGCCTTTTGCAACGCAAATACAATGATTTCAGCCGCTTGTGGGTCTGAAATGGTTGTTGGCAGACGAAAGCATCAGCATCCGATATTTTATTATAAATTTAGGTTTTGTTTTATCTCTTACCAGTCTGGTTCATGCAAAGCCGCGTTTTATATCATTTTGCTTTCTGGCTTGGTTATTTATTGTTCAAGACCTATCTCAATTTTGAGACTCTGGCTTACAATCAACCCAAAGAAAGTTATTACCGACTTTTTTTTCTGGCCTTGGGCATCCAGTCAATATACCTCATAGTCAAAATACCACTGGCATATAGCATTCTGTATTTTACGGGGCAATTCCTTAGCAAAAGATGGGGAATAATAAAAACCGTAAGCCTTACTGCAATTGCTTTTATGGTTGCCATTCCTGGTTTTCTGTTACTTACCTATTGGGTACAGAAATATATTTTGCACCACTCAATGGAGAATGAAAGCTATTTATCGGCAGCCAGTTTTTTTTACGCTTTTTTTCTTCTGGGCTTTACCTGTGGCATTGCCCTTGTATTTAAACTAATAAGACAGAACATTAAAACACGAGAACTGGCACAGGAATTGGCCAAAGAAAGGCTGGCCAACGAACTCAGATTTCTGAAAGCACAAACAAACCCTCACTTTTTGTTCAATACACTCAATAATATTTATGGCCTTGCCAGAAAAAAATCTGATGATACGGCGGAAGTTGTACTGCGATTATCGAAATTATTACGGTTTATGCTTTATGAAACCAATAAACCATTTTTGCCTGTTGAGGTAGAACTGAAGATAATAGAAGATTACCTTGAACTGGAAAAAATACGGTATAACCAAAGGTTGAAAATTGGTTTCAGCAAAACACTAGACAACCTGAGCATACCTATTGCCCCATTGATTTTATTACCTTTTATAGAAAATGCCTTTAAACACGGTGTTGGCGAGAGTATCCATGATTCATTTATTAATATTGATATAAAGTTAAAAAATGGATACCTTTTTTATCAGGTTGAAAACTCCAAATCGGAAGATGTGAGTGTTGAAAATAATGAAAAAATAGGCCTGATTAATGTAAGCAGACAACTGGAGTTGTTATACCCTGAACACCGGCTTACAATAAGCAGGTTACCTTCTAGTTTTAAAATAGTGTTGGAAATAAATCTGAACAGTCATGCAACAATTTAACTGCCTTATTGTAGAAGATGAGCCTCTGGCTGCCGAAATTCTGCAGGACTACATCAGCGAGGTACCCTTTTTGCAATTAATAGCCGTTTGCCCCAATGCCATATTGGCCACAGATATACTGCGCAAGCACAAAATAGATTTAATTTTTCTTGATATCAACCTTCCCAGGTTAAAGGGCATCGACTTCATCAAAACTTTGCACAGCCCGCCAAAAGTTATTCTGACAACCGCCTACCATGAATACGCGCTTGAAGGTTATGAACATAATGTACTTGATTACCTGCTGAAACCCATTGAATTGAGCCGTTTTCTGAAGGCAGTAAATAAAATGAGCCCAAATAGCCTATTACCGCCGGTTTCAGTACATCAGGAAGAAAATAAATACCGCTATTTTAATGTAAACAAGAAAAACATTAAGATTTACTATGATGAGATTCTTTATATTGAAAGCCAGCGCGAATACATTAAAATCACAACTGCTTCTCATGAAATTTTAACCAAACTTGCTTTAAGTGAAATTGAAGAAGAGTTACCAAAGGCAAATTTTCTGCGGGTGCATAGGTCTTTTCTGGTGGCTATCAATAAAATTGAGGCCTTTACAGCCACTGATGTAGAGATTAAAGGCAGGCAGATTCCTATCGGACGCGGGTATAAAGAGGAGGTCTGGTTGGTTTTGGGTAATAAAAACGGGCAGTTTTAATAAAAAGAGGTATTTTTGCAAATCCTTCTAAATACTGAATAAGATTTAATGAAAATTGCCGCTATTGATATTGGTTCAAACGCAGCCCGGATGCAAATTTCGTCGGTGCTGCATGACAAAAAGAAAATAAGCTTCAAAAAAGTAGAATACGTGCGATTTGCCCTGCGCCTGGGTATGGATGTTTTTAATACAGGCAAAATATCGTACGAAAGTGAAGCCAGAATAAAAAAACTATTGATGGCCTACCGGTTATTGATGGAACTACACGAGGTAGACGCTTACATGATATGCGCCACATCT
This sequence comes from Emticicia fluvialis, assembly GCF_024793945.1. Classification (NCBI taxonomy): domain Bacteria; kingdom Pseudomonadati; phylum Bacteroidota; class Cytophagia; order Cytophagales; family Leadbetterellaceae; genus Emticicia; species Emticicia fluvialis. The sequence continues at coordinate 196,890 of NZ_JANUSD010000002.1, read as the reverse complement.
GCCATGAGAGAAGCAGAGAATGGCAGTAATATTGTGGAGCGAATAAAAAATGAACTGGGGATGGAGATTCACCTCATTGACGGTGAAAAAGAGGCCGAGCTAATCAACAATGTGATTATTGCAGTTCTTGAAAACGACAAAACTTACCTGCATATTGATGTGGGGGGAGGAAGCACCGAACTGAATATCTACAAAGGGAGAACTAAAATAGCAGCAAAATCTTTCAAAATAGGTTCGGTTCGGTTGCTCGAACATAAGGAAGCCCCCGATGTATGGCGAAAAATGAAAGCATGGGTTAATGAAACCATACCCGTGCATGAAAAGGTAATAGCTGTAGGTACCGGGGGTAATATCTCCAAGCTTTTTAACATGATTGAAAGCAAACCTAACGGCATGGCATCGCTGGAAGAACTGGAAAGAAAACGCAATTATATTGACCAGTTTACGCTTGAAGAACGAATTAATCTGTTACAGCTCAATGCCGACCGTGCCGATGTAATTGTACCAGCATCTGACATCTATATTTCGGTTATGAAATGGGCAGAAGCGGATGAAATCATTGTTCCTGACCTTGGCCTGAAAGACGGTATCCTGTTACTAGTGTATGAAACATTATTGAACGAAGAAAACTAATGAAAAAGAGAAACATTGTCTGCACAGCACTGATTACTGCAGGTTTAGGTCTGGTATTGTTATTATCTTCATGGGGAATCTGGGGGCATCAGCATATTAATAAATCGGCGGTTTTTGCTTTGCCAGATGAGCTCCGCGTTTTCTTTTACAACCACCTTGATTTTATTACGGAGGAATCTAACATACCTGATTTAAGAAAATATACCCTGAATGATAAAACTGAGAATCCGCGCCATTATATTGATATTGAAGACTTCAAGACGCCAATTGGAGACATTGCAAGAACCAGCAAAGAGGCTTATGCCAGATACGACAGCAAAATGCTTCAGTCAAGTGGCATATTGCCCTGGTACATTCAGGAAGTAACCGACAAACTTACAAAATCAATGCAAGGCAAAAGAAAAACCGAGGTTCTTTTTCTTGCCGCCGACCTGGGCCATTATCTGGCCGATGCCCACATGCCTTTGCATACATCAAGCAACCACAACGGGCAGTTAACCAGTCAGACGGGTATCCACTCTTTCTGGGAAGCGCAACTACCTGAAACTTATGGCCCCGGGTATGGTTTTAATATCAATCAGGCAAAATACATAGACGATATAACCAAAGAAACCTGGCGTATCATCCAACATTCGCATGAACTGGCCGATACTTTGTTAGCAAAAGACAGAGAATTAAGAAAGACTTTTCCGGCTGATAAAATCTTTAAGAAAGATGAAAACGGGAAAATTGTAAGAAACAAATTCAATCAGGCCGTTTATAGCAAAGAGTATGCTGAGCTATACCACCAGGCATTGGGAGGTATGATAGAAAACCAGATGAAAGAGGCTATTGCGGCCACAGCCAATTTCTGGTTTACTGCCTGGGTAAATGCGGGAAAACCTGATTTAAAAGCACTAGATGATGAGGGGCTTACCAAAAGAAACAGACCTTATCTTAAAAAAGACCTGAAAGCCTGGCAGAAAGGAAAGTTGACCTTACTGAAAACAGAGCCTGAATATTAAAAACCCCAGCCCTCCCTACGCGGGTTACCCCATTGTAGGGAGGGAAGTAAAGGGTCAAACGCTTCACTCATTCGGCATTCCGGCTTAGCTATTTCGTTTCACAGTCTGGCTGGTAAACGTACTTTCAAAAATTTTATCGGCATTACCGGTTTCAAAACCTTCTCTTCTGTGTTCACGCGTAATAGATGCGGGTTCTAAATGCTGATACTCCGGCAATACTTTACGCTCGGCAAACTCTACATAACTGCCAGAAATAGGATGCACCTCACCGCCCTCAAAAGTAGCATCAATGATTTCGGCTACGGTTGAGCTTTGCAATAAACCTCCATCCGGACTGATTTTTATTTTACCGCCCGCATCATTCAGCTTCACGCCGGTTTTTTCAAGAAAAGCATTAAACTCCTGAATAGTGTTGTAGCCTGCTTTCAGGTTATGCACACTAATGGTGTAGTGATTCAGGTAATAACGATTATAGATTACCCATGCCGCATATTCACTGGCTTTCAGCAGTGTTGAATAATCTTGCCAGGTTGGTATGCGCCATAAAGGCTGGTGCAAAAAAGCATCTATGGCCGCGCCGTCGTTCAGGTTCAGGCTATCAACCGGGTCTGCTTTCACCTCATCAGTATAGTTTCTGATAATATCCTGAATATTTTCAGGTAAATCATTTACTCTTAGCTCACTTACAAATATTCTGGGATACTCCGGCCTTGGCGGAGAAAACCAGTAGGCATCCAACTTTTTACCTTCGAAATAGAAATAATCGCGTTTCTGGTAGCCCAAATGAATAAATATTTTCTCAAAAGATTTTATCCCCAATTGTGGCACTCCCATAGTTCTGAAAGCAATATGGTCGTTTTCTATTTCATTGGCATCGGCAATTATGCCCCCGGCAATCATACCATTGGTTACCTTCTCTACATCAGGTACCCGTTCGCGATAACGTCGCATCAGGCCTTCCAACACATACGTTAAAGTTGCTGTTCTATTTTCCATTAGTTATTCTCCTTTTTAAAAAATTGACCGTTAGTGGTTGTCAGATACTCACCCAATCGGATATGCTCCTGTTTAATGAAGCCGTCCTGAGGCAACTTGCCATCGGCAACCATCTCCACCACTGCCGCTACAGATGCGGCCGTTGTCCAGGATATTGCCCTCCAATGCTTTCCGTCAATCTCAATCGGCAGATACGCCTCATAAAACTCTTCCCGTGCCAGTTCTTCTCCTTTCCAGCCTTCTACCACGGCATAAACATACACTACGTCTTCCTGCACGGCAGGTTTAGCTTCTGTCAGAATCTGCTCTACCAATGCACGTTTATCTTTCAGAATGAGTTCATACAATAGAAACTTCATGAGACGCGCATGGCCCGGATACCTGATAGTTTTGTAGTTGAGGGTATCTACCATTCCTGCGTAGGTTTCGCACATGGTACCTAAACCGCCGGATGTGCTGAAGGCCTCAAACTCCTGGCCTTCAATCTGAATATGTTCTACACCATCCAACGATGGCACCATTTTGCGTGTGCCGTTATGTATAACCTCTGCATCATTAATATACTCATTTATTACACCGGCTGGCGACCACGTAAACGAATAACCCAACAAGCCATTAGGATAGCGCGGTAATGCGCCTACGCGCAGTTCAATATCACGTAATCTGGTAAACCTGCTGGCTAAATCTGCACCTATTATGCCAATTAAACCTGGCGCCAGACCACATTGCGGAGCCATTACAGCTTTGGCGGTCTTAGCCATTTCTCTGATAGCTGCCGTGGTGGGTACATCTTCAGTTAAATCAAAATAATGCACCCCATACTTATGTGCGGTTTCGGCTATAGGCAAATTTAGGTTATAAGGCATGGCAGAGACTACTGCCTCAAAACTCGGAATTGTTTTTTCTAAAAAATTAACGTCGGTTACGTCCCCAAGAATAACTTCAAAGGGTAACTCAAAATCGGGGTATCGTTTATCCATACCCATTACGGTAAAGCGTTTAGCGAGTAGCACTCCTACTAAAGACCCCACCTTTCCCATACCTATTACAAGAACGTTTTTCATGACAGGTGCTAAATAAAGTGATGATGAAATTTATTAATGAAACAACTATGCATTCATTTTCATGTACGTATAAATAATCAGGCCACACCACGCATGGTAAGGACATGGGTATTTAAACCAACATGGAAACAATGATTAGAAACTGATGTTCAGAGAGACAATAAATAAAGACCCTTGCTCGTGTCAGGAACAAATGAGCAGGCGCTTCTAAGATAAGCGAGCCGTGCCAGGTGGTATTTCAGGTCTTTAAACAAGTGAGAAGTTTTTTTTGAGCAAATGTAAATAATAGAACAGAAAATTCAAGAAATAAGGTGAAAATAAAATGAGCCACCCCTCCCGGAATGGCTCAGCAGACAATTATCAGATGGCTTATTAAGAAATATTTCCGAGTAGGCTTTCCTCCTGCTCTAAAAACGGCTGGCTTTTCAGGCGTTTGCCTGTGGCTTTATAAATTGCATTGGCAATTGAGCCACCTGTTGGCGGTAAGGCAGGTTCACCCAACCCGGTCGGGTCTATACCGTTATTAACAAAATGCACCTCAACAGCAGGTATCTCGTTCATTTTTATCAGGCGGAAAGTATTGAAATTGCTTTGTGCAGGTGTACCCTCTTTAAAAGTAAGGTTACCATACATGGCATGACCCATACCGTCTACAATGCCCCCTATTACCTGGTTTCTGGCACCACTTTGATTTACAACAACGCCGCAGTCAACCACTGCATAAATTTTTTGTAAAACCGGTTTGCCTTTCTTTACCACTACTTCTGCTACCTGTGCTACATACGACGCATGAGAGAAGTAAACACTAAAGCCCAGGCTGATTCCCTTCCGTTTTTTAAACCAGCCTGATTTTTCTGCTGCCATTTCAATAACGGTCTTCATACGGTCAATATCATAACGAACAGGCCCGGTTGGCGAATTTCTGGCTTTTTCAAGGAGGTCTAGTCTGAACTGCACTGCATCTTTGCCTGCAGCAATGGCTACTTCATCTATAAATGACTGCTCGGCAAACGCCAGAAAGTTAGTAATTGGCGCTCTCCAGGGGCCGGTTGTAATCGGCGATTTGTGGTCTACTGAATCTATCAACAGATTCGGCACAGCGCCCGACGGAAAGTTGTTTTCACGGGTGCTGTTACCTGCATTGATACCTACGCCACGAAGAGAGTAAGCTATCATATTACCTTGTTTATCGAGCGCGGCACGGAAACGGTAACGAACAGCAGGGCGATAGCTTCCGCCTGTCATGTCGTCTTCGCGCGTCCAGATTACCTTTACCGGAGCTTTTACCAGATTAGACACCTCAACGGCTTCCAGCACGTAGTCGGTACCCAAACGGCGGCCAAAGCCTCCTCCCATTCGGGTAAGCTCTACTGTTACCTTTTCAGGGGCGATATTCAATAATTTGGCAGTTTGTGTCTGAGCTGCCTGCGGCGTTTGCGTAGGGCCTACTAACTCTACACCATCCGGTTTTACATGCGCAAAGAAGTTCATAGGCTCCATCGGATTATGCGGCAGGAACGGACATTGGTACTCAGACTCCACAATTTTAGCGGCATTTTTAAAAGCCTCTTCTACATTCCCTTCTTTACGTCTTACATCTGCCTTTGGCGAATCAAGTAGTTCCTTGAAAATTCGGTTATGGTCTTCGGTGCTTTCAAGGTTGCCCTCTTTCTCCCATTCTATTTTCAGGGCTTCTCTGGCTTTTTTTACTTCCCAGGTAGACTTACCTACAACTGCTACCTTATTTTTGAACGAAACCACATCTACAATGCCGGGCATGGCTTTGGCGGCAGAGGCATCAAAAGATTTTAATTTCAACCCAAAAGCTGGTGGCCGCTGAATCATGGAAAACAGCATGCCTTCGCGGTAAAAATCAATACCAAAAAGTGGCTTTCCTGTTAAAATATCCTGATTATCAACACCTTTTATAGTAGAGCCTATCAGGTTAAAATCTTTAATGTCTTTCAGTTTTACATCAGCTGGTGGTGTAATCTGTGCTGCCTCGGTGGCCAGTTCGCCATAGCTTAATCTTTTATTTGAAGACGTATGTATTACATAACCATTTTCGGTTTTGCACTCAGCAGCTGGTACGTTCCAGCGTTTGGCTCCTGCTTCAACCAGCATCTGGCGGGCGGTTGCTCCGGCTTTCCGGAGTCTCTGCCATGAATGTGGAATAGACCCACTGCCACCTGCTACCTGACGCTCAAATTTTTTGGTGTCCAGCGGCGCTTGTAAAACCTTTACTTTGGCCCAGTCAACATCTAATTCTTCTGCTACAATAATTGGGAATGCCGTTTTTATGCCCTGCCCTATTTCAGGGTTGGGAGACATGATGGTTACGATTCCGTCAGGGTGTATAGAAAGAAAAGCATTAGGGGCAAAATCGGCAGCAACAGCGGTTGTTGCAGTTTCAGAGGCAAAAACCTCCTTACCAAACCAACTGAAACTTAACATGAAACCACCACCGGCCATAGCAGCTGATTTCAGGAAATCTCTACGACTATTATTCATTGTGTTATCCATGTTATTTCATTTTGGTTGAGGCAAGTTGAACAGCTTCTCTGATACGGTGGTAAGTACCACAACGGCATATATTGTTTGACATAGCAGTTTCAATCTCTTCTAAAGTAGGTTTAGGATTGCTTTTCAAAAATGCAGCGGCGGTCATCATCTGCCCGGCCTGGCAGTAGCCACATTGGGGTACGTCTATTTCATTCCAGGCCGCTTGCACGGGGTGGTCGTCCTTTTCTGATAAGCCTTCAATGGTAGTGATTTTTGAAGCGCTCACAGACGAAACCGGCAAAATACAGGCACGGGTTGCCTCTCCGTTTATGTGAACAGTGCAAGCGCCACACATAGCCATTCCGCAGCCATACTTTGTACCGAGCAAACCCAGGTGGTCTCGCAGAACCCATAGCAAAGGAGTGTCGGGGGCAACGTCTAAATTAAACTGTCGCCCGTTAATGTTAAGGTTGTAATTTGCCATCGTAGTTTATTTAATTGATAGTCAATATTTTAATCAAAAATAATAAAAATACTTGCAGAACTGAAAGAAATTTTACGCAAATGCTTAAAATTTTACCTATTAAATCTATAGATTTGAATTACTATATTACTCAAACTGAGCATTTTTTTCCACATACGTATATAAATTCCGTAAAAACTGGATTGGTTTATTAATTTAACAATATACTTTAATAACTTTGAGGCGCCAAAATTTCCGCAAACGCAATAAAATATGGGTTTACGATCTAGACAAAATTTAATCTCCGAAAAAATCGACAATTGGCTTATTGGATTTAAAGATGGAGCCGATTTTATAATTCTGTTCTTTAAAGAAGCGCTAAGTGGAAATTTCGAGTTCAAAGAATTCATCAATCAATGCTATCGTATCGGTAATAGTTCACTTTTACTGATCTCGCTTACAGGCTTTGTAACAGGCTTTGTATTTACCAAACAATCAAGGCCGTCTCTTGAAAGTTTCGGGGCTACATCGTGGCTGCCATCGCTGGTAACAATCGCCATCATAAGAGCGCTTGCACCATTGGTAACATCGCTTATTTGTGCAGGTAAGGTGGGCTCAAGTATCGGTGCCGAATTGGGTTCTATGAAAGTAACCGAGCAGGTAGATGCCATGGAGGTTTCAGCGGTTAATCCTATTAAATTCCTAGTGGTTACCCGGGTGCTGGCCACCACTGTTACGATTCCGATTTTATCATTCTATTGTGCCATAATGGCTATGACAGGCGTATTTTTGAATGTAGCTACCAACGAAGAAACCAGTCTTCCCGCGTTTTTTGAACAAGCATTTAACAGCATTATTTTTCTTGATTTATGGACAGCCATTATTAAAGCAGTATCCTACGGGTTTACAATAGGCATAGTGGGTTGTTATAAAGGCTACAACGCCAGTAATGGTACGCTGGGCGTAGGCAAAGCAGCCAATGCTTCGGTTGTTACGTCTATGTTCCTGATATTTATTGAAGAGGTATTTATTGTACAGGTAACTAACTGGTTTAGGTAATTTATTTTGTGATTGAGCGAATTAGCCATTAAACCCCGGTTTCAATAGCTGATGTCAATTATTCGCACAATTGAGAATCACTCATTCACCCATTCACTCCATAAGTGATATATGAACAAAGTAATTGAAATAGCACATTTATATAAGGCATTTGGCGACAGGGAGGTGCTGGAAGACGCCAGCCTTGATGTGTATGAGGGCGAAAACATGGTGGTGCTGGGCAAGTCGGGCAGTGGAAAATCGGTGCTCATAAAAATCATTGCCGGGCTTTTAACTGCTGACAAAGGAAGTGTTAAAGTACTTGGTAGGGAGGTAACCCACCTGACAAAAAAAGAATTGAATGAGTTACGCCTAAAAATAGGTTTTTCGTTTCAGAACAGCGCCTTGTACGATAGTATGACGGTACAAGAGAACCTGGAGTTTCCGCTGGTAAGAAACGTCAGAAATATGACGCGGGCCGAAATTGACAAGGCCGTTCATAAGGTTCTAGATTCGGTTGGTCTGCTGCAAGCTATTCATCAGATGCCTTCTGAGTTATCTGGCGGACAAAAAAAGCGCATAGGTATTGCCCGTACGCTTATCATGAATCCAAAAATTATGCTGTACGATGAGCCCACAGCCGGTTTAGACCCTATTACCTGTATTGAAATCAATCAGTTAATTAATGAAGTAAAAGAGAGTTATAATACCAGTTCTATCATCATTACCCACGACCTTACCTGTGCCAAAGACACAGGCGACAGACTGGCCGTTTTATTTGATGGTAACTTTAAGTTCCAGGGGACATTCGATGAAGTTTTTAAACATCCGGACCCCCGGATTAAGAATTTTCACGATTATAATTTTATAGAAAATAAAAAGAGATAGTGTATGGCAAACCCGCAATCGTCACAAAAAATAGCTGCCAAAGTTGGTTTATTTATTTTAATAGGAATTATTATTCTGGCTGCAGGTATTCTTACACTTGGCACCATGAGAAAATCTTTTATTACCCGAATTGATGCCGAGGCCACTTTTGAGAGTGTTAATGGTCTTACAAAAGGTAATAATGTATGGTTTGCAGGTGTAAAAGTAGGAACCGTAAGAGAGATACTTTTCACGCCTGACTCTAAAGTAAAGGTATTGTTTAGTATAGAAGATACTTCGCAGCCCTTTATAAAACAGGATGCAACCGTCAGAGTTAGTTCAGACGGGCTGATAGGCAACCCGATTATTCTGATTTCGGGTGGGTCTCCACAAGCCAGAATGATAGAAGACGGCTTTAAATTTAAAGTAGAACCAGACGTTACCCAACAGGAAATGCTCACTACTTTGCAGGCAAACAACAAAAATATTCTGTCAATTACTGATGACCTGAAAAGCATTATTGCAGATATACGTGCCGGGCAGGGTTCAATAGGTAAGCTAATGAAAGATGAGGCTTTATATGCCAACCTTAACAAAAGCATGGCCACTGTTGAATCTGCCACCCGAGACCTGAAAAGAGGTGCTAACGGTTTAGCCAAGCTAACCGACAAATTAAATGCTGATGGCAATTTTATTAACTCTATTGCTACAGACAAAGAAATGTATCCGAACATCAAGAAAACTGTAGCCTCGCTTGAAAGCACCTCACAAACCTTGAAGGAAACTACGGTATCTGCCAAGCAAATGGTGAATAATCTGGAACAAACCAGCAATACACTGCTTAATAATCCTAAAAGCCCGGTTGGTGTATTGTTGCACGACGAAAAAGCTGCCAATAACATCAGAGAAACCATCAGTAATCTGGAAAGCAGCAGTGCCAAGTTAGACCAGAATCTGGAAGCATTGAAGCATAACTTCCTGTTCAGAAGATATTTCAGAAATCAGGCCAAAGAAGAAGCCAAAAGAAAAGCAGATAGCACTGCTAATGTGAAGAAGTGATAAAACAAAAAAGTGCTTTACTGGTCTCGTAAAGCACTTTTTTGTTATTTTATTATACTATAAATAGATTAATCGATAAACGTAAATAAATAAAATCCACAATTTATAATTATTGTTTTTTTTTGCTTATTTCGCACCCAGACAAGCGCACGCTAATCTTTTTGCCAAACTAAAAAAGCCTAAACTGCTGATTGATGCCTATTTTATTATATTCTTTTGTCTGTGATTCTTTCGAACCCGGAGAGCATTAAGCACATTGCTCTGTCAGACAAAAAATATATCATTGTGCCTTTCACATTTAGGGATTACTATCGAAACCTATAATTTAGTTTTCCTTTTTTACTATACTATAAAAGCTTAACCTCTCTTGTCTCTATCAGAACATTTCGGCTGATAAATTACACCAATATTCTAGAAGCGTTCATTATTAAGCAAGCCAATATTATATGGTAATTTCATTACGTATAGGCTAATCAATTAATAAAACAGAGCAGTTGAGAACTGGCCTTTCATGCTTTCAATAGTATGGAGTCCTGAAATCTTGCTTACTAACTAAATTAAACTGCGTATTGCAGGTTAAACCCTTTTTTTTTAACCAATTTAAACACTTACTATTTATGAAACCACAATTTATTCTTGGTTTTTGTATTACATTTTTTTCTTCATTGCTAACATCATTAGCTCAGAAGGTCGACTTAGACCGGTATCATTTCAATGTTAGTTATCAACAGTTACCAAAAGAGTTTGTGCCCTTAGAGCAACGCACTTATGGAGCTAAAGTAACAGTAGGTAGTTCAGTACGGTCTTATATGGACGATGTTGCCCTCTATGATGGAATAAAAATATACGGTTGGAAGAAAGTGGAATCAAGCCCGACCGTTGGCATTGATATGAATCTTGAAAGTTTCATTTTTAAGGACGCGAGTTTAAAATCAGAAACAACCGAACAAAAAGACAAAGAGGGTAAAGTAACCTCAAGAACAACTTCGTATTGGATTTTGGCAACCTATGAGGCCAGAGGCTTTTCTTATATCAAAGGTCCTTTTACTCCAAAACAGCCAAGCGAAAAGGAACTATTGGAGCAAAAGAAAAAAGAAGAAGCTAAAAGTAACAACAGATTTTTGGCTAGTGTAACAGTTAATAAAGAGCCTGAGGTAACTAATGGTTTTAATGTCAGACATAATAACGTTTATACTTATGCTACAGAAAGCAGCACCAGTTCATCAACTGTAAACTCCGCTTTCCAAAACAAGAAAGATGCCATTTATTCAGATCAATTAAAGAATTTTGTTAATAGCTCGCTTGCGGCAGTTAATAATAATCTGAATTTCTATTATGGATTCAGCCCTATTCAGAGAAATGATTATCTGTGGATTCTGAATTCAAAAGATCATCCTGAATACCAAACCCAGCAAGAGGCGATTCAGGCTGTGAAAGAATTATTTAAAACTATGAAAGTCGACCAGCCTATTACAGAGTTAGAAAGTAATCTTTCTCCGCTTATAGACTATTTACAGTCTTTGAAAACCAAATACAAAGGCGATGATAAACGAAATAAAAAAATGAGGTACTCTGCCTATTACAATCTGTCAAAAATCTTCTATTATCTGGATAAACCTGAAAAAGCAAGAGAAGAAGCAGAGGGGCTAATCAAGAACGAATATGATGAAAAAGACGGAGAGTCATTAGTACAAATGGCTAACGAATTGGCTGAGTCAATGAAAATAGCTAAAACAAATACCAGACACAATCCTGAATTGAAATAAAATTAAATTTTAATACTAATCACTATCTTAATGAAAAAACATCTGAGTATTATTTTATTCCTTCTTGTGGGGTTTGTGGGATACGCTCAAAAAAGAAATGAAAAGGCTATCGCTTTAAGAGGCCCTATTACTCCTTTTGACCAGAATTACACAAATTAAAAAAGTTATTCACTAAAGCTTAATGTACCTGTAATGTTTGAATCTACCGTAAAAAAAGCAGGTGGAATCTATACCCCTTCCTGGGCGGACGATTTACAGATTTATGGTTTAAAAAATGACCCTGATGGCGATTTTAAAATTACATACAATGTCACAAAATTTGCATTCCTTGAGCAAAAAACAATTTCGCGCTCTCCGGCATACGTAATGGGTATAGAAGCCAACATGGAGATAAAAGATAAGGAAGGGAAAATAATTTATCAAAGATATATTACCCCAAAAGTAAATACCTATCTGGTAGATAATCAAATACAGCCAGCTCAGGTAATAAATGTTATAATAATCAATTCTTTTAAGCAGCTGGTTAACGATTTCAACCAGTACTTTTTATACGGCCCGGTTTTAGTTGGACGATATGCTGAACTTACTAAATTACCCAAAAACAGCAACCTTGAGGATTTTAACCTTTCAGCTCAAGTATTTGCAAATATTTCAGGTGTAAGCCGCGACCAATGGCCGAACTTGTTTGGCGAAGCTCAAAAATATTGGGAATCACTTCTAAAATATCAGACAAAGGATAGTGACGCTACTCAGGAGGTAAGAATGGGTGCAGCCAAAAACCTGGCATTTTCTCATCTGCTACTTGGTAACCTGCCACTTGCTGAAAAATATGCTGCAATGGTAAAGGAAGATAACGGTAAACTTTTTAGTTTATCTGCTGCTTCAACTACCCCTCCTATTGCAGATAACATCAAGGCAGTGAAAGATTATGCGACTGATTCAAAAGAAGCTAAAAACATCAGCCCTATATCGCCTGCCCCGGTTTTGCCTGAGTATAATAAAACTTCAGATGCATTCAAATATGTTTTGCTGGAGGGAGAATTAACAGATAAGAAAAACGAACGCTTTGTTGGTAATATAAAACTAATGAATGATAATCCGCCAATCATTGATTACCGACAAAACGAACAACAAGGAGGCTTGGTATCTGGCTTAATGAGTGCTTTAAAAACTGATAATAGCACTGTTTATATTGAAATAGCCGGTGAAAAGAAGCCGGTAAGAAGAAAAATTGATGATATCTCTTCAATTAAAACAAAAGACGGCAAAAAATATGTTGTAGGGGTTGTTGGAGACTTTTTACAAGATAATAATCACTATGCTTTACTAGAAGAAATTAAGTCGCATCCTGGTCTTTTAGTATATGATGAAGTTTTTCCTCAAAGCGAAAGAGCATTAAAAAAACCGAAAGAAGATAAATATTATCAATTACCAATATTAGGTGTGAAGAAATCACTGAAGGCATATTTTGCTGATTGCCCGGCCATTCAAAAGAGAATTGATGCCGGTGAGTTTAGCTCACTAACGCCGCAGAATTATATTCAGATATTTGAGGCTTATACTGCAGCTTGTGGCAAAAAATAAATGGGCAAAGCGATAAAATCACCCATAAAATCAAGAAAGCCTCGTTGTGAACGAGGCTTTCTCTTTGTATATCAATCAGTTTCAATTACAAAACTGTCTTAATCTTCAACTCATCCATTTGTTTCTGGTCGATAGTTGATGGTGAATCAATCATCATATCTCGGCCTGAATTGTTTTTAGGGAAAGCTATGAAATCTCTGATGGAATCGGCACCACCAAAGATAGAACACAGGCGGTCAAACCCAAAGGCAATACCAGCATGCGGAGGTGCGCCGTATTCAAAGGCATCCATCAGGAAGCCGAATTGTTTCTTAGCCTCTTCTTCACTAAAGCCCAGTATACCAAACATTTTCTGTTGCAATGGTCTCTGGAAGATACGTACCGAGCCACCTCCTACTTCTGTACCATTAATTACCATGTCGTAAGCATTGGCTCGTACATTGCCCAGGTCGTTAGTATCTAACAATGGTATGTCTTCAGGTTTAGGGCTTGTAAACGGATGGTGCATGGCAAACCAGCGTTCTTCTTCTTCTCCGTATTCCAAAAGCGGAAAATCAAGCACCCATAACGCTTTAAACTCGTCAGGTTTGCGCAAACCTAAACGGCTACCCATTTCAAGGCGAAGTTCGTTTAATTGCTTGCGGGTTTTAGCTGCATCACCGGCAAGAATCAGAATCAGGTCGCCCGGCTTGGCATCAAACTTCTCAGCAATCTGCTTTAAAGCGGCCTCATCAAAGAATTTATCAAACGATGATTTCAGCGTACCATCAGCATTATATCTGATATACGCCAGACCTTTGGCACCAACCTGCGGGCGTTTTACCCATTCGGTTATTTCATCCAATTGTTTGCGGGTATATTCAGCACAACCTGAAGCATTGATACCAACCAACAGTTCTGCCGAATCAAAAACTACAAAGTCTTTTCCTTTGGCTACATCGTTCAGTTCTACAAACTGCATTCCGAAACGCGTATCGGGTTTGTCAGAGCCGTACAAACGCATGGCATCGGCATACGTCATACGAGGCACCTCAGGCATATCAATATTTTTCACCGTTTTGAAAAGGTGACGAATCAGCCCTTCAAACATCTGCAGAATATCTTCCTGCTTCACAAAAGACATTTCACAGTCTATTTGTGTAAACTCTGGCTGGCGGTCGGCACGCAGGTCTTCGTCGCGGAAACATTTGACAATCTGGTAGTAGCGGTCAAAACCAGAAACCATCAATAATTGCTTGAATGTTTGCGGCGATTGCGGAAGGGCATAAAACTCACCCGGATTCATCCGGCTAGGCACCACAAAGTCGCGGGCACCTTCAGGTGTAGATTTAATCAATACAGGGGTTTCAACCTCAATAAATTCCTGTCCGTCCAGGTAATTACGGGTTTGCTGTGCCATTTTATGACGTAACTGCAAATTCTGGCGAACCACATTCCGGCGCAAGTCCAGATACCTGTATTTCATACGGATGTCGTCCCCCCCATCTGTTTCGTCCTGAATCATAAAAGGAGGCAACTTGGCAGGATTAAGTATCTCTAGTGTTTCAACTTTTATTTCAACATCGCCAGTTGCTATTTTATCATTTTTTGATACACGTTCAATTACCTCGCCCGTTGCCTGAATCACAAATTCACGGCTTAATGTACGAGCCAGCGCAATTACGGTTGCATCGCTGCTATTTTCGTTCAGGATCAATTGGGTGATGCCGTAACGGTCGCGAAGGTCAATATATATAATGCCTCCTTTATCACGAACAACTTGTACCCAGCCGCATAAGGTTACTGTCTGATTAACATCTGAGATTCTTAGTTCTCCGCAGGTATGCGTTCTTAACATTAGGTCTAACGTTTATGTTTAGCAATTTTTTTGCAAAAGTACGAATTTTAAAGAAAAGCCATGAAGGCTTTGTTAAAAATACCAAATTTCATATTTAGTACATTTGTTAGCCATGCAGTACAATTGATTCTTGATTTTGATGGCCTTAATTACGCAAAAAACATTATCTTCGCACCCTTTAAACCAGTATAGGGTGCCAAAGTCTTATTTTCAGTTCAAGCAATTCATCATTCATCAGGATCAGTGCGCCATGAAAGTATGCACCGATGCCTGCATACTGGGAGCCTATGCTGAACAAGAAAATGCACAAAGGATTCTGGATATAGGTGCAGGAACAGGTCTATTATCATTAATGCTCGCCCAAAGAACCGAGGCGAAAATTGATGCCGTTGAAATAGATGAAGCCGCCTACAAACAGGCAAACAGAAATATTACTGAAAGCAAATTTGCGCATAAAGTCTGGCTTCAACATCAATCTATTCAGAATTTCAGCCAACAAAATCAGGATTCTGACCGCGCTAGGTACGATTTAATCATTTCCAACCCACCTTTTTATCAAAATTCCCTACAATCGCCGGACGAGCCAACCAGCAAAGCGTTACATGCAACCACGCTTACATTGGAAGAGTTAACTGACGCAGTTATACAATTATTAAAACCCGATGGCCGGTTTATAGTGCTGCTACCTCCTTTTGAAGCCCGGCAACTAGCAGAAGTTGCTCAGAAAAAAGCCTTATATTTGTCAAAAAGATTACTGATTCAACATAATCCTCAAAAGCAGGTTTTCAGGCACATCATGACGTTCGGCAAAACACCCGAAGCCGCTTATGCAGAAGAAACCCTGGTGATTCATGAAAAAGAAACAGGTGCTTACTCGGAGAAATTCCGTAACCTGTTGAGCGATTATTACACTATTTTTTAGAACTTTGCCCTTAATGAACCCGAAAATTCAAATATCATTAGTTATTCCATTATACAATGAAGCAGAATCGCTTCCGGAGCTACACGACTGGATAGTGCGGGTAATGCAGGATAACAACTATAGCTACGAAATTCTTTTTGTTGATGATGGCAGTAACGACGGGTCATGGACGGTAATCAAGCGCCTTGCAGCCAGGAACCCTTTTGTGAGAGGATTCAGATTTGTAAGAAACTATGGTAAAACGGCTGCGCTTCAAACTGCTTTTGTGCAGTCGCGTGGTAATGTTGTAATAACCATGGATGCCGACCTGCAAGACAGCCCTGACGAAATTCCGGAATTATACAGAATGATAACCGAAGAAGGCTATGATCTGGTATCGGGCTGGAAGAAAAAACGCTTCGACCCCCTCACAAAAACATTGCCCACCAAACTTTTCAATGCGGTGTCGCGCTGGGTATCTGGTGTTCATTTGCATGACTTCAATTGCGGCCTAAAGGCGTATCAGGCAAGAGTGGTAAAAAACATTACCATCTACGGCGAAATGCACCGCAACATACCTATTATAGCTAAATGGAACGGTTTCAGAAAAATAGGTGAAAAGGTAGTGCAGCATCAGGCCCGTAAATACGGCAGCACCAAATTTGGTCTCGAGCGCTTCATTTTCGGCTTTCTCGACCTTCTGACCGTTGCTTTCGTTAATAAATTCGGTCGCAGGCCCATGCACTTTTTTGGTACTATGGGTGTGTTGTCGTTCGTTGTGGGCTCTCTTATGGCAATGTACCTCATTGCCGAAAAACTCTATAACATCAGCCAGGGGCTGCGCTACCGTAACGTAACAGATAACCCCATGTTTTTTCTGGCATTGGTGGCTATTATTATAGGTTCTCAATTGTTTCTGGCTGGTTTTCTTGGCGAATTATTTGTAAAACAGACCTTCAAAAAAGACGAATACCTGATAGAAGAAATAACCGGAGAATAAACTCTTAAAACCAACAAACTATATGAAGTTTATCAGACTAACCCTACTGCTTTTTGCTTTTGGCCATGCTGCTATGGCACAGAAAGTAAACAAACTCATTAAAGAAACTGAAGTAAAGAGGATTATCAGCACGCTGGCGGCAGATGATATGATGGGTAGAAGCTCGCTTCACCCACAGCAAATTGAAAAAGCCACTGCATTTATTGCTGAAGAATTTAAAAAAGCAGGTTTGAAACCATTAAACGGGCTATCAGGCTACAGGCAGGAGTTTCCGATTACAAAAATAGATGGCTTTGAGAAAGCAGAGGTAATTATTAACGGGCAGGTGCTAACGAAAGATAAATATATCTTTATGTCAGATAAAGAAGAAGTAAACTGGACCTCTAACATACCTGTGGTAATTGTAGGGAAAGAAGATACTTTTACACCCAACCAGTTTATGAATGATTCAACCAGCAAAATAGTATTGGTTGATGCAGCGCATGAAGGCAAACTGGCAGGCCTGAAGCGTTTCTTTGGCCGTACACGTTTGCTGGCTAAACCTTATCCGAAAATTGCAGGGAATATCCTGTTTGTGGTTGGCTTCAGTTCGGCAGACAGCTACTCGGTAAAAATAAAGCAACGCAAAGAAGCCTTTAAAATGGCTAATGTGGTAGGAATAATACCAGGCAAAAGCAAACCTGATGAAATGGTTGTTTTCTCTGGCCATTATGACCACCTGGGTATTATAAAATCTGTTGAAGGAGACTCTATTGCTAATGGCGCAGACGATGATGCCTCTGGTACAACAGCAGTTATTGCCTTGGCCAATTACTTTAAGAAATTGAAAAACAACGAGCGTACCATTGTTTTTGCAGCTTTTACTGCTGAAGAAATTGGTGGTTTTGGCTCAAAATACTTCTCGGAGCAACTGAATCCCGATAAAGTAGTGGCTATGTTTAATATTGAAATGATTGGTAAAGCCTCTAAATGGGGTATTAACTCTGCCTTTATTACAGGTTTTGAACGCTCAGACTTTGGTGCTATTCTGCAAAAAAACCTGAAAGGCACTGCCTTTACATTCAACCCGGACCCGTATCCACAGCAAAATCTTTTCTATCGTTCAGATAATGCCACACTGGCTCGTCTGGGCGTACCGGCGCATACTATTTCAACCGACCAGATTGACTCAGACAAACTTTACCATTCGGTTAATGATGAAGTAGAATCGCTTGATATACAAAACATATTGGCAACCATCAGAGCCATTGCTTTAAGTTCGCAAAGTATAATTGCAGGCACCGATACCCCGACCAGAATTGATAAAAGCACAGTTAAATAATAGTGCAAAAACTTAACCTGCCCGCCATTTCAATCACAAAAAATGGCGGGCAGGTTAAATAAATCAACTGAATCTGACCAAAGAAAACAACAGATGTACCCTCCCGACTTTAATAATCCACTGTTGGTTCTTTACACAATAATTGAAGGCTTTCCTTCGTATAATAGGCACGTAAATGCTTAGAAATATTAGCCCCTTACCTATATTTTAAGGCTTTAACCTTTTGCATCAGTTCATAAAATTGTTTACGTTTGCTTTCATATAACACACCAAAATGAAGTTCACATTACCGGAATTAGAAAAAGGCAGATATAAAAAAATTATTGCTAACATCTGGAAATTCACCGGATTGGCTGGTGTTGCTTTTATTATTTATCTGATAGCCGTCAGCTTCAATTTATTCTGGCTGTTTGGCAAAATGCCCAGCCTTGAAGAAATCGACAATCCTAAAAGTGAAGTAGCCTCAGAAATTATATCTTCTGACGGTAAAGTGATTGGCAAATTCTTTCACGAAAACCGAAGCCCCATAGAGTTCAGCGAGTTATCTCCTAATATTATTAATGCACTAGTAGCTACCGAAGATGCCCGTTTTACAGTGCATTCGGGTATTGATGCCCGCAGTACTTTGCGCGTGGTAACGGGTTTATTTACAGGCCAGCAAAAAGGCGGTGGTAGTACTATATCGCAACAATTGGCTAAAAACCTTTTTAAACTGCGTGAGATTGATTACTACAAAGGCCCTTTGTACAGCATACCCGGTTTTAAACAGCTTATTATTAAAACCAAAGAATGGATAACCGCCATTAAACTTGAACGTCGTTATACCAAGCAGGAAATAATGGAAAAATACCTGAACACCATTGAGTTTAGTAGTGGTGCATTCGGTATTAAGTCTGCCTCAAAAACCTATTTCAAGAAAGAACCAAGCGAGTTGAATCTGGAAGAAGCCGCCGTATTGGTTGGCATGATTCAGAATCCTTCCCGATTTAACCCGAAATTCCACCCACTGGCTTCAAAAAACCGCCGGAATATTGTTTTCGACCAGATGGTGAAGTATGACAAGCTATCGCCAGCCACGGCCGAAACATTAAAACAAACCCCTATTACACTTAATTATCAGCCAGAAAGCCACAATACAGGCCCTGCGCCTTATTTCAGAAAGTTTTTGAAAGACTGGCTGAAAGTTGAGCTGGGCAACGAAGGCTATGATATGGAAGACATTGAAACCAAGGGTTTCAAGATTTATACGACCATTGACTCAAGAATGCAGTTTTATGCTGAGGAAGCCCTGAAAGAGAACATGAAAGAGCAGCAGAAGAAATTCTATGAGCACTGGAAAGGCCGCAACCCCTGGGTAATGGGGCCAGAAGGTAATTATAAAGAAATACCAAACTTTGTTCAGAATGTTGCTAAAACCACACCGCGTTTCAGAGAACTGAAAGAGCAATATAGCGACGACATGGATAAGGTCTGGAAAGAAATGAACCGCCCTACCAAAATGCGTGTGTTTTCGTGGAGCGGAGAAAGAGATACCGTGATGTCGTCAATGGACTCTATCAGATACTACAAATTTTTACTGCATTCAAGTTTTCTGGCCATGGACCCCCGAAATGGCCATATTAAAGCCTGGGTAGGCGGTATTAACTACAAATACTTTAAGTATGACCACGTGTTTCAGGGCAAACGCCAGCCGGGGTCTACCTTCAAGCCATTTGTATATGTAACGGCCATTGACAACGGCTTTTCTACCTGCGAACGTGTAATTGACCAACCAGTTACTATACCAGTGCCCGGAGGCAGCTGGACACCCAAAAACTCAGATGGCAAATACAGTTACCAATCGCTCACGTTAAGAGAGGCATTGGGGCAGTCGGTCAACTCGGTAAGTGCTTACCTCATTAACCAGTTCAAACCCGCTAATGTAATAAAGTATGCGCACAAGCTGGGCATAAAAAGTAAGCTTGATGAAGTGCCTGCGCTATGCCTGGGTATCAGTAGTGTGTCTTTATACGAAATGATGGCCGGCTACAGTGTCTTTGCAAACGGAGGTAAATATACCGAGCCCATATTTGTAACGCGTATTGAAGACAAAAACGGTGAAGTAATAAAAGAGTATTATTCAGACAGCAAGGAGGTTATCAGCCAGGAAACAGCCTACAAGATGATTCATCTTATGCGTGGGGCTACTCAGCCGGGCGGTACAGCTTATGGCGGGCTTTCAAGATATGGGCTACTGGATGGCAATGAAGTAGCGGCTAAAACAGGTACTACCTCTAATTACTCTGACGGCTGGTTTATGGGTATAACACCTACGCTGGTAGCCGGTGGATGGACGGGCGGAGACGAACCCTCTATTCACTTCCGGTCTATTGCATTGGGACAGGGGTCGAGGGTTTCATTGCCTACATGGGGGATGTTCTTTCAGAAGGTATATGCCGACAAATCGCTGGAGTATAAAAGAGGGTCTTTTGTAAAACCATCAACAGTCTCTGTTTCAGGCGATTGTGTTTACACCGCCGGAGAAGGGTATCACATAGATTCAACTCAGAAATACACTCCTCCGACGGCCAAACCAGCCGACGACGACCAGTTGTAATCAGGCAGCTACACGAACCAATTCCGTGCTCTGTTCTGCCTCTGTTTCAACGTTTTCAAATACCATAAACACGGTTTTGGTAGTTTTTTTCCTGGCAGCAAAGTACTCGTTCCAGTTAGAAGTAACGACACTTATACCACAGAATATAGCCAGAATCACATAAGGAATCTGAATCAACAAAATGAAGATGTGTGACATATTAATTTTTTAGTTTCATGGATATACTTATCCAACTAAAAATCCATGCCATACAAGAACTGATAATTGCAAAGCCGGGACATGAGGAAAAAAATACTCATGTCCCGGCTTTGCATTTTAAGTAGTATAAACTGCCACTGCTGAAATCGGAGGCAATATTGTATTACGCCCGGCAAGCCCGAAATTACTACTACTTAACAATAGCTTAACATGCCGATAATACTTCGGGAATAATAAAGCCCTACTTTTGCGCCTTGAAAATTAATAAAACTAAATTCTTACAAACTAACGTGCAGGAGATTTCATCAACTGATCATGCATCACCTCCGACCTTAAACTGTTTCAAAAATTCGGGTCAATCGCTCAAAAGATTTAAAACGTTTGCAGAACGATTTAAAACGTTTGCATTAGGACATTCGAAAAAAGCAATATTTTTTATTGTTATAATGCAACAAATTTGAAGAAAATTCTAATTAACACCATTGACCTGAAGATTCATAACCCTATGTTGTAAAGTATTTTCTGCAGGCAGATTGCACCAGAAGTTCTTACTTACCTGTCGGCGCTTACACTATGCATTATTGTTTATGGAACACCTCACCCTTTGTAAGTAAATTGTAAAACATCAAATTGTTTAATTAAACATCCGATTATGAAACACCTTTCTGCCTCTCCCCCGCTGTTAAAACTGATGCTGGGAGTATTTTTGTTTGCTACTGCGTGTTTGCCCAGCGTTTACGGACAAACACCATTATTTGCCAGTGCAAAAAATGCACATGGAACCAGCCCGATTGATGGAAAAATTGTACAGATTACTGTAAAAGGCCGTGTGACTGATGCCACAACGGGCGAACCGCTGGTTGGCGCCAGTGTTACTCTGAAAGGCACCCAAAAAGGTGTAAGCACCGATATTGAAGGTAATTACTCAATAACCGTTGCAGACGAAAAGTCGGTACTGGTAATTGGTTTTATTGGTTACACCAAACAGGAAATAACAGTTGGCAACAGAACTACCATTGATGTGCAGATGAAGTCAGAGGCCGCCGACCTGGCACAGGTAGTGGTTATCGGTTATGGTAGCTCAACCAAAAAAGATATGACCGGTTCGGTAAAATCTATCAAAAGCGCCGAGTTCAACAAAGGTATCATTAACTCGCCTGAACAATTATTGCAAGGTAAAGTTGCGGGTGTAAACGTTACTTCTGCCAGCGGTGAGCCGGGTGGAATTCAGGGAATCACCATTCGTGGTCCCGGAGGGGTTCGTACCGGTAGTACGCCACTATTTATCCTTGACGGTATGGCGCTTGACAACTCAAGCACCGGTGGTGCAACCAACCCTTTGAACTTCCTGAATCCGCAGGATATTGAGTCTATTGACGTATTAAAAGATGCCTCTGCTACGGCTATCTACGGTTCTCGTGGTGCCAATGGGGTTGTGTTAATTACTACTAAAAAAGGTAAAGCTGGTTTCTCTACCTTCAATTACTCGGCAAGTCTTGGTGTTTCAAAAATTGCCAGAGCCTTGCCTGTGTATTCAGCAGATGAGTTTAAAAAGCAGGTAACAGCCATTGGCGGCCAGCTTGAAGACCTGGGTGGCAACACAGACTGGCAAAAAGAAATTACCAGAACTGCCATTACGCAAAACCACAATATCTCAATAGGGGGTGGTGCCGATAAATTGACTTACTACGGTTCGTTTGGTATTCAGAATCAGGAAGGTATCCTGAAAAACAACTCTTTGAACCGCTATACCGGCCGTATGAACGTAACACAGAAGTTTCTGGATGATCGCCTGACAATTGATGTGAACATGAACGCCACCTATACAGCTAATACCAGACCGCCAATTGACGGTTTGATTGGTGGAGCTATCTCAATGAACCCTACTTACCCGGCGTATAATGATAATGGTCAGCCAAAAAATTATCCTAACGTAACCAACCCGCTTATTACGTTGAAACTGGATAAAGACATAACTACCATTAATCGTGTAATTGGTAACATCTCACCATCGTTCAAAATCACAAAAGACCTGGTTTATAAGCTGAACTTCGGTATCGATAACTCTAACTCTGTTCGTGATTTGCAATCATTGCCTAACGCAGAGCCACAAAGAGACGGAAGATTGGAAACTATCTACACTTATAACCGTAATAAGCTGATAGAAAACTACATTACCTATACGCTTAATAAAAATGCACATAATCTGACGGCTCTGGCTGGTCACTCATATCAGAAGATATTCGTACAGGGCCGCACAAGCAGTATCAACAAATTCCCGATTACAGATATTGAGCCTATTTACAATCCTGGTTTAGGCCAAGAGCTGACACTGGCCAACAACAAGCCAACGGGCTATGCCCTGGTTAATGAGTTGCAGTCTTTCTTCTCGCGTCTAAACTACCAGTACAAAGATAAATATCTGGCTACTGCAACTGTGCGTGTGGATGGTTCTTCTAAATTCGGTTCAAATAATAAATACGGGGTGTTCCCGTCTTTCTCACTAGGTTGGAGACTTTCTGAAGAA
This sequence comes from Emticicia fluvialis, assembly GCF_024793945.1. Classification (NCBI taxonomy): domain Bacteria; kingdom Pseudomonadati; phylum Bacteroidota; class Cytophagia; order Cytophagales; family Leadbetterellaceae; genus Emticicia; species Emticicia fluvialis. The sequence goes on along the minus strand of NZ_JANUSD010000002.1, from coordinate 173,534 downwards.
GATTTCATGAAAGAAGCTAATATCGGTGAATTGAAATTGAGAGCAGGTTGGGGCCAGACAGGTAATCAGGAGATACCTTCAAAAATTACCCAGGCATTGTTTACTTCGCAGATTTCTGCATCAACCAGTTATCCGTTATACGGCACAACTGTTTATCCGGCCGGTACTTCATATACCCGCCTGGCTAACCCGAACATTCAGTGGGAGGTTTCAACCCAAACTGACTTAGGTCTTGATTTCGGCTTCTTCAATGGCGCTTTGACAGGTTCTGTTGACTACTTCAACAAAATATCCAACAATATTCTGTTAGAGGTTATCCCTTTTGACCCAGTGCAGCCTGCAGGTACATTCTGGACCAACGTGCAGGACATGACCATCACCAACAAAGGTCTTGAAATTGACCTGAACTATCGTTACACCGCGCCAAGTGGCCTGAAAGTAGATGTAGGTGGTAACATCACCTTCATTGATAACAAAGTTAAAAACTCACCGTATTCGGTTATCCAATCGGGTTCAGCATCTGGTTCTGGTCTTACTTCGGCAACTATCAATGGTTATGTAAGCGGCCAACCTATCGGTGCATTCTATATGCTTGATTTCATCGGTTTTGACGATAAAGGTATCAGCAAATACAGAGACGTAAACGGAGACGGCATTATTACCGATAAAGACCGTATTACTGCAGGTAGTGCCCTGCCAACCAAACAGTTTAACTTCAATGCAAGTGTAGCTTACAAAGGTTTTGATCTGGTTGCTAACTTTAACGGTGTGTCTGGTAACAAAATTTATGATAATACTGCCAATGCTAACTTCTATAAGTTAAGATTATCTAAAAGCTTAAATACAACACCAGATGCAACGAAAGATGCCAATGAATCAATTAATAATGCGGCTTCGGTGTCAACAAGATTCCTGAAAGACGGCGCATTCTTCAGATTAAACAACTTGTCGTTAGGCTATAATGTCAATACCAAAACCATTGGCCTTGGCAAGTGGGTATCTGGTTTGAGATTGTCAGTAACCGGTCAGAATCTTTTTGTGATAACCAAATATAACGGTTATGACCCAGAGGTAAATACAGACAGAACCATTGCCGGTATTTCTTCTTACGGTATCGATTACTTAAGTTATCCTAAAGCCAGATCTGTAGTATTTGGTCTGAATGTTTCATTTTAAAATTTAAAACTCATGAAAAAGAAAATATATTCAACATTGGCACTGGCCGGTTTGTTGGTATTGAACAGTTGTACAGACCTGAAAGAAATCGTTTTAGATGAAACACTGAGTACAAACCTTTCAGACAAAGCTGCAGTAGAGGGTATTATTGCCCCGGTATATGCACGCCTTCCGGACCTTTTCTTACATACCAACTACTTTACATTACAGGAGATTTCGACTGACGAGGCTATCTTACCTTATCGTGGTGGCACCGACTGGGGCGACAACGGTATCTATCTGAACATGCACGCGCACAACTATGTGAGCACCGACCCGAACATCAGAAATACCTGGAACATTATTGTGCAGGGTATGTCGAGAGCCATTACGGCTATTAACACATTGCCAACGCTGAAAGACCCTTCAACCAAAACATTTTTGGCTGAGGCAAGAGGTATGAGAGCCTATTACTCAATGCTTACCTTAGATTTGTTTGGTCTGGTATTTGTAAAAGACGATATCGGAGAAACTTCTAAAATTATCAGAGGTAACGAGGCAGTAGAGTACATCAAAAGCGAACTATTGGCAGTTGAACCAAACCTTGAAACAACCGTAGGCCCAGGCCGTTTAACCAAAGGCGCCGTTTGGGGCTTACTGGCTCGCTTGTATCTGAACTCAGCCGTGTACAGAGACATCTACTCTACTAACTTTACTTTCAAGTCTGAAGACATGGACAAAGTAATTGAGTATTGTGATAAAATTATCTCTTCTGGCCAATACCAGCTATCAAACGATTACTTCTCGCTTTTCAATTCGAACAACCACGATAACAAAGAATTGATTTTTGCGGTTGACCAGAGGGCTGAATTGAACGGACATAACCGTATGGCGTATTTCTCGTTGTCAGGCGACCAGTTCCCGCTTCCGGCATATCCGGCAGCTAATGGTACTGACGGCCCTGGTATTACCTCAGACTACTACCGTACATGGGTAAATGCCTATGCTCCGCAAGACCCTAAGGTTGACCCACGCTTCTACAAACAAAATATCTCTATTTATACAAATCCGGCTGACTCTTGCGTAACAGCTGAGAGCTTTAATATAGACCGTGGTATTTTGCGCGGACAGCAGTATGGGTTAATCAGAAAGAACGGTGTATTTGTTAGATGTTCTAACGGAAACTATAAAGTTGGCAAGTTGTTCTATGATACCCGTAACAGACCAACCCAACCGGTTGAATTTACAGAGAAAATTGACTTTACTGTAGAAGGTAGCAACTACAACACAGGTTATAGAGTTGAAAAATATGAGTTCAGCAAGAAATCAACCAGTGGTAGAAACTTTGGTGATGCCGACCTTGTGATTCTTCGTCTGGCAGATGTATATCTGATGCGTGCAGAAGCCAAACTTCGCAAAAGCGGAGACGCCGCCAGCGCATTGGCAGATGTAAACACCGTAAGAGCTTCAAGAACTGCGTCTACTCCTCCTCCGGCTTTAACTTCTATGTCGTTAGACTTGTTGTACCGTGAGCGCGGCTTTGAGTTCTATTGGGAAATGCTGAGACGCTCAGATATGATTCGTTTTGGAAAGTATGAAGGAACCTGGACAGAAAAAACCAACAATAACGTGCAGAAAAGAATCTTCCCGATTCCGCAAACCGCTATCGACGGTGCTTCTAACATACCGGGTTACCTGAAACAAAACCCAAGTTATTGATACTTACTTACCTATTTTTTATTTCTGGGCCATGTTTCCTCAACGGAAACATGGCTTTTTTAATGATTGGCAAAGCAGGCTAGACAATAAAATTTTCTTCGCTTTTAAGAAAGAAACCGATCCAGGCCAAGGCAATAAGACCAAAAGCTATTGGGTTATTTCCTTCGGCTAACTCAATTGAGGCAGCTCCGCCCAAATAAGAAAGTATAAAATAAAAACCAACTTTGTAGGTTTTGGGTATCCATAACAAAATTACAAAGATGACTTCGGCAATACCAAATGCGGTAATGTAAGACCCCAAACCAGCTTTGGCTAAGGCGGTAACTACCTGCTCGGCACCGGTAATTTTCATTATGCCACTTACAAGAAGCATAAAAGACGGAATAGCAAGAAAAATAATAGACAGAATTTTCTTTGTTTTGTTCGACATTTACGTATTAGTTTATGAGTGATTAAATTAGTATTTAGACTAATACAAGAACCCAAACAAATTAGTTTACGTTAAATAGTAAATTTCTTTTTGGAAGTAGTTTCCTTTAAGAAACTATCTTGATTGAAAAAAAATATGAACAACAAAACTTTGAAAATGCCTGCCGAGAAAGACCACGCCCAATGCAGCAGCCACATGATGGCCGTGCAGGATGCAATGGATATATTGAGTGGGAAATGGAAAATTCTGATTATTGGCTCTCTGAGTTTCGGAAAGAAACGCTTTATGGAACTACTGCGTGACATAAACGGAATAGGTGCAAAAATGCTTTCGAAAGAGCTAAAAGATCTTGAAGAGAACGATCTGGTGAAAAGAACAGTACATGATACCAAACCAGTAACCGTTGAATATGAACTAACTGATTACGGTGCCACACTGCAGGAAGTAATAGGCGCGATAGCCTATTGGGGGGCAGAACACCGCAAGCGTATTTTTAACAAATAAGCTTTAGATTCAGCTCTGCTATTTTATTGATTACAGCATTGAGCCTTTCGCTAACTGTCAGGTCTCCTCTTAACTCAAATACCGGGCAAGTTTGCGTTTTCAACCAACTTTCGTGCGATGCCAGATTTCGGCCTTGCGTGCTGTTATCGTCGTAGCCGGCTGCCCAGGCCATAAATTCAAGGTATTGCCTCTTACGGTCTTCATCGGCAGAAATAACATCTCCATAACGTGCGTATTCCCGCTTTTGCAGACGAGCCATTCTGATTTCGTTCGGAATGTATAAAAAAACGATTAAATCAAAATCGACTTCAATATTCCATTTTAGTAATGACCCTCCGAGTACCCAACTTTTATGGTTGTTAACATCCGAAAGAATCATTGCATTCCGCACATCGGGTTGTCGCTTTGAAATAAAAGGAGGTGTTGTTTTTTCCCAGAAGTATTCGTCACTGTCGAAATAGGGTATATCAAGGGTTTCAGCCAGCGCTTTGCCAAGAGTGGTTACACCACTGCCCGAAGCCCCCATTAAATGAAGTTTCATTGCATCAAATTTTTTGAGCCGCAAATATAATCATAAAGCAAGCTAAAACGTATGAATACTGCCCTTGAAACCACAATTGTGTTACATCAGTTTTGCGGCTTTACTTGAAGCGTGCTGCTCAATACCGTTGATGATCGTGTCCCAATCATCATAATGCAGTTCATGGCCAGTTCCTTGAAGTTTTATGAGTTTAGAACCTTTAATTTTTTCAAGCATTACTTTGGTATGACCAAAATGCCATATACGGTCATCTGTTCCATGAATCAGCAACGTTGGCACATGTATCTCACCCAGTCTGTTATAAAACTCTTCTCCTCCACCTATGCTTGCATGATTAAACATACTTACATAAAAATTAGCACGTTTGTGTTCAGCTCTTATTCTTTGTTCTATCCGGTCTTTATCTAAAGGTTTTCTACCGCTCATTAAGGCAGCAGCCTCTAACATATACGCAGTTACTGAATTTTCGTCAGACCAGTTTACAGATACGGCTTTAGCTTCAAAATCGTGTAGTTTTTTGTCCATTTCTGGCACCGCCGGGTCAGAATCACCCCAGGGACCGGTTGACATGAGCGTAAGTGAGGCCACACGCTCAGGATATTTTAATGCAGCTATCTGCGAAACTGAGCCACCTAAAGACATACCAACCAGATGCGCCTTTTTAATACCGTACTTATTTAAAATACTAATGGCATCATCAGCAAAATCTACAATAGTATATAATGCCTTTCCGGGTTTATAGTAGGTAGATTTCCCTACGTCCCGGTTATCATATCTGATAACATAAAAACCCTTGTCGGCCAGTTTCTGACAAAACTCTTCATCCCAATACAACATAGAAGCTGTGGCCCCGGCTAATAATAAAACTGCCGGATTTTCCTTTTCTCCGAAATGTTCGGTATATAGAGACACCTGGTCTCGTTTTATGGTTACATTGTGCTGAGAACCCCTGAAGCCATTCATCAAAGCAATGGCTGTTAAGCAAAATAAAAAGCTTAAGATTTTCATGACAAATAATTTATTATTCTTACTATGCACTGAGGTAATATTAATACGCAAGGCCGGGGCCCTGTATACAATGTTAAAAACTTGTGCCAGCCGTATGGCATTAAACCATATACCCTACACGCAGCACAAATAAATAACGATTTCGACAATTAAAACTTACAACAATTGTTATTAAACGGCTAAATAATTATACCCGTTGGCAGGCTTCTCAATTTACATCGCTTAAAAAATCACTTTCCGGGGTTTATTTCTTTATTTAATTATAGACAAGTTGATTGCTAAAATCTTAACTTTGCAAATTATTACAAACTATGTCCCTTTGGTATGAGCTATGCGCAAAGGAATAATCATTAACGCTCTGGAAAATGTTTGAAAATTTAAGTGATAAACTAAATAAGGCTGTCAAAACCCTGAAAGGGCAAGGTAGGATTTCTGATATAAACATTGCAGCCACTATAAAAGAAGTACGCCGTGCACTAATGGATGCCGACGTAAACTATAAAGTAGCAAAAGACGTAACCGACCGCGTTCGTGAAAAGGCAATTGACCGGAAAGTAATGATAGCCGTTGAGCCGGGTCAGTTATTTGTAAAAATTATACAGGAAGAATTAACCGACCTGATGGGTGGCCAGGCACAGAGCGTGAACCTGAAGGGGTCTCCGGCTGTAATATTAATTGCCGGTTTACAGGGGTCTGGTAAAACTACTTTTTCAGGCAAGTTTGCCAATTACTTAAAGAAACAAGGACGCCAGATATTACTGGTAGCCTGCGACATCTACCGTCCTGCGGCTATTAAACAGCTACAGGTATTAGGCGAACAGATAGGAGTTGAGGTTTATGCCGAGCCTGAAAGCAAAAATGCAGTTGAAATTGCTAAAAATGCTTTAGCCTACGCCAAAAGCAACGGCAAAAATATAGTCATTGTCGATACCGCCGGTCGTTTGGCAGTTGATGAGGCGATGATGCAGGAAGTAGAAAACATTAAAAAGGCCATAAACCCAAGTGAGATTCTCTTTGTGGTTGACTCCATGACCGGGCAGGATGCCGTTAATACGGCCAAGACCTTTAACGACCGCCTTGATTTTGATGGTGTGGTACTTACCAAATTAGATGGTGATGCCCGTGGTGGTGCGGCCTTGTCAATTAAAACCGTCGTTAATAAACCTATCAAGTTTATTTCAACGGGTGAAAAAATGGAGGCTTTAGATATTTTCTACCCCGAACGTATGGCCAGCCGTATTTTAGGCATGGGCGACGTGATATCGTTGGTAGAAAAAGCACAGCAGGCATTTGACGAAGACGAAGCCAAGCGCCTCAACAAAAAAATGCGTGAGAATAAGTTTGACCTGAACGACTTTCTGACGCAGCTGGAGCAAATCAAGAAAATGGGTAACATTAAAGACTTAATGGGCATGATTCCGGGGGTGGGCTCACAGATAAAAGACCTTGACATCAGCAATGACTCGTTTAAACCAATAGAGGCTATTATCCGCTCAATGACACCAAAAGAGCGAGAGAAACCTGATATTATTGACGGCAGCCGTAAGAAAAGAATTGCTACCGGTAGTGGTACGCAGATTATACAGGTAAATAATCTGCTGAAACAGTTTGACCAGATGCGCACCATGATGAAGAAAGTGAATCAGATGCAGACAGGAGGCAAACTAAAGGCACTTAAATAAACCCTATTAAGCAAGATAACAAAAAAAGCACCCGTCGAACAGGTGCTTTTTTTGTTGATATGCAATGTGTATTTCTTCTTATTTAGATACAATTTTCACTTCTGCCAGGTCTCCCTGGCCTGTTATACCAATGGCATCAATGCGGGTATCGTTAACCCCGGCTGACAACAATTTACGTTTTATTGCATAGGCTCTCTTAACGGCCATTGTTTTATTATCTACCCCAACGGCGTCGGTTGCGTGGCCTTGCAGTCTTATCTGAAGTTTAGGGTATTTATTGAACAAGGCAATCAGCTCTTTAATTGAGGCCTCAGATTTATCATCTAATGCATAAGAGCCTTTTACAAAAGTGATGTCTTTAAGCGTAAACACCTGCCCGGTTGGTTTGGTGGCATCGGCCAGGTAAGGATCAATTTCTTTGGTAAGGCTGCCACCGGCATTTGTTTCAGCAGGTGCTACCTGTGTGGCAGTAGTATCTTTTGTGGCTACTGAATCTACTAAAGCCGCACGCGTGGTATCAATGCCGGTGCTCAGAGAATCATCCACCACGGTGGTTTCTTCCTGAACGGCACTGGCCTGAGATGGTTTGTAGTAATTTTCATACCAGTAGTATCCGCCGGCTGCTGCCGCTACAAGTACAAGAAAAATAAGGAGTCCTTTAATAGGAAACGACGAACTACTACTTATTTCTTCTTCAACAGGCTCAACCGGCTGCGGCGTAGCAGGCGCCCCGGTTTTTGATTTCTGAGGCGTAGGCTTAGCTGTTACTACACGCTTTGGAAGCGGGAATTTAGGAGAAAGCAGCTCTTGTAAACCCAGCTGCGGAATCATCTTCTCCATCAGTTCTTCAGGAGCCTTTTTGAATAGTGGTTCGTGGTGTTCTGCCAGATAAGCCGTTAAGGCATCCACATCCATTTTATTATTGGCTATTTCAACGCTTACGGCGTCAATCAGCATTGGCGTAATAAGACTGGCGTAGGTGCTTGATGAGTTTTTCTTAATGCCTGCATAGATACCAATCAAACTAACCAGCGGACTTTTATAGGCCGGGAAAATCTGGCTCACCTGGCTGTCGCCGATTTTCAATATGGCATCAAGGTCTTCTTTTTTATTAAGATAAGACAACACATCACCAATCAGTCTTCCGCCCTGGTTCCCTTTCTGAATCTGATTATAGAGCATATTCACGCTCATGGTACTTCCTGTTCTTCTTACAAGCCCGGCAATAAGCGTACAAAGAATACCATCAATTGCTTTTTTGGTTTTGGCCGGGTCTTCATCTGTTAACTTGGCAAGTTTTGATACCACATCATCTGTCAATGCCTCGCTCAATGTATCAAATAGGTTCATATTTTATAAATTTTGAGTCTATCACAATTAATTCCAACAAATTTCTTAAAATTGGTTGCAAAACAACGCAAAAATAAAGATTATTGATAAATTTTTTGCCTTTTTCTCTAACATAAATTATGACCACTGAAAATACGACAAAACTACGCAGCCAGGATTGGTTCGGCAAAGATGGGAAAGATGGATTTATCTATCGTAGTTGGATTAAAAACCAGGGCTATCCGGCGCATCAGTTCAAAGGAAAACCTGTTATCGGAATCTGCAACACATGGTCTGAAGTAACACCATGCAACGGCCATTTACGTGATATTGCGCAATCTGTAAAAAACGGCATTTACGAAGCCGGTGGGTTTCCGCTCGAATTTCCGGTGATGTCGCTGGGCGAAACTATCATCCGCCCTACCGCCATGCTATACCGTAATCTTGCTGCCATGACAGTAGAGGAGAGCATTAGAGCGAATCCGTTTGATGCGGTGGTGTTATTAACCGGTTGCGACAAAACTACGCCTTCGCTGGTGATGGGCGCCGCCAGTGTTGACCTGCCCACTATTGTGGTGCCGGGAGGCCCCATGCTAAGTGGCCGTTTTCAGGGTAAAGCCATAGGCTCAGGCACTGATGTATGGCGATTTGCGGATGATGTTAAAACGGGCAAAATGACACCCGAAGAATTTGAAGAAGCAGAAGCCTGCATGAGCCGAAGCATAGGACACTGTTCTACGATGGGTACAGCCTCTACAATGGCCGTTATGGTTGAGGCCCTGGGTCTTACACTTCCGGGCGCATCGGCTATCCCTGCAGCCGATTCCCGCAAAAAAGTACTGGCACACATGTCGGGCATGAGAATTGTTGAGATGGTACGCGAAAACATGGCAATTTCTTCAGTGCTTACCCGCGAAGCCTTCGAAAATGCTATTATGATGAATGCAGCAGTGGGGGGCTCAACTAACCTGGTGCTACACTTACTGGCCATTGCCGGCAGAACTAATGTAGATATTACGCTTGATGATTTTGACAGCATAGGAAGTAAAATGCCGTTTCTGTTAAATCTGATGCCATCAGGCAAGTATCTGATGGAAGATTTCTATTATGCAGGCGGGCTACCGGCAGTTATTAAGGAGATGTCGGGCTTTTTGCATAAAAATGCCATTACAGTAAATGGTAAAAGCCTGGTTGAAAACTCAAAAGGTGCCAAAATATGGAATGATGACGTAATAGCAACGGCCGATAACCCTATCTTACGAGAGGGTGGCATTGCTGTTGTAAAAGGTAACCTGTGCGAAAACGGGGCGGTTATTAAACCGTCTGCTGCATCGCCACACCTGATGAAACATACTGGCAAAGCCGTTGTTTTTGAAACCATTGAAGATTATCATGCACGCATAGACGACCCTGATCTGGAGATAGATGAAACCAGTGTAATGGTTCTTAAAAACGTTGGCCCAAAGGGCTACCCAGGCATGCCAGAGGTGGGCAATATGCAGTTACCCAAGAAACTGCTCGAAAAAGGCATTACCGACATGGTGCGTATTTCAGATGCACGTATGAGCGGAACAGCCTATGGAACAGTATTTCTTCATGCTTCGCCAGAGTCTGCCGTCGGCGGTACTTTAGGGCTGGTGCAAAACGGCGATTTAATTGAAATTGATGTAGAGGCGCGCAAAATCTGGCTTCATGTGCCAGACGAAGAGCTGGCAGAAAGACGCAGGAACTGGAAACCAATTGACCTGGGCTATGACCGCGGCTATGTGCAACTTTACGTTAACACAGTAACACAAGCTGACAAAGGTGCCGATTTAAACTTCCTGACCGGCTTTTCAGGTCATGAAGTAAAAAGAGAATCGCATTAGTCTGTCGCATCCGGAGCCCATATTCAGGTATGGGCTCTTACTTTAACATCTATGAACATCCGATACCTGACAGCTACATTCCTTTTACTGATATCTGAATTATTTTTCAATAAGCTTCCGGCAGATGAGGAAGTTTTTTGGACTGCTACCCTCCGCTTGATTGCAGCCATTGTATTGGTTGCCTGGTACTATAATTTGAGAAGGCCGCTTCCGACAACGATAGACAGGCAATTCATTGCTACGCTTATTCTTCCGGTTTTTATTTCTCTATGTGTGATCATTTATCCTGATGGGTTAAGAATTTTCAACCTTGTAATACATGCGGGTATACTGATACTCTGGACACAGATTTTTAAAAATATGGGCGCAGAAATCAAGACAAAGGACGAATCTTATAAGTTGTTGAGGGTTATACCGGTTTATGCCCTGGTACCCATTTTATTTTATATCATTTCATTGCATCCATCCCTACCCTTTTTTGAAGAAATTCTGCTTTTAATTTATACGGCCATATATGCTTACACGGCCACGCTGGCATCATTTCTACCCATAGGCGGAACAAATAAGTTCTGGATAAGCTGGTGTGTTGTTTTAATGGCATTTGCCAATATACTGGTGTTTTATAATACGTATGTGGAGCCCCTGCCCTGGCTAAGTTTTATTCCGAGAGCCATTGTGATGCTATCAAGGTGCATTCTGATTTTTGGAATGGTTGAATACTTCAAAACCAAATTGTAGGTACATTAAGGCTTGATAGTGTTCAGGATATTTACCCGGTTAAAATGAAAAAAGCCCAAAGTAAATACTTACAAAGGGCCTTTTGCTGGTAAATGGCTTTTGTTAAACGTGAATAGCTCTGTTTTCAGTAGCGGCCAGAGCTGCTTCTTTAACGGCTTCCATGTAAGTAGGGTGTGCATGAGATATACGGGCAATGTCTTCGGCACTGGCTCTGAACTCCATAGCCGTTACTGCTTCCGCAATCATATCTGCGGCTCTTGCACCTATAATATGTACGCCTAATACTTCGTCTGTTTCTTTGTTAGCCAGAATTTTAACCAGTCCGTCGGTATCACCACTGGCAGTAGCGCGGCCCAAAGCCTTGAAAGGAAACTGGCCAACCTTGTAGCTAACCCCTTTAGATTTGAGTTCTTCCTCTGTCTGACCTACCGAGGCAACCTCAGGCCAGGTATAAACCACACCCGGTATCAGGTTATAGTTAATATGTGGTTTTTGGCCATTAATGGTTTCGGCCACCAAAACACCTTCCTCTTCGGCTTTATGAGCCAGCATGGCCCCTCTTATTACGTCTCCGATGGCATAAATGCCTTTCACGTTTGTTTCAAGGGTGTGTTCATCAACTACAACTTTGCCGCGGTCGGTAATAACACCGGCTGCCTCCAGATTCAATCCGTCTATATAGGCTCTTCTGCCAATACAAACCAAACAGTAATCACCTTTTATCTCAACTGGTTTTCCGTCAGCTCCATCGGCAGTTACAGCAACCTCTTCACCCAGATTTTCAATTTTTGTAACCTTGGTATTGAAATAAAAATCTGCACCGAGTTTTTTTACAGACTTCTGCAATTCTTTACCCATTGTTTTATCCATGGTCGGAATCATCGAATCCGCAAACTCTACAAAGGTTACTTTGGCTCCAAGACGTGCATAAACAGACCCTAACTCTGCCCCAATTACACCCGCGCCAATCACAATCAGGTGTTTAGGTATTTCTGTCAGATTCAAAGCCTCGGTGCTGGTAATAATTCTTTTTTTATCGTAATTCATAAAAGGCAGAATAGTAGGCTTAGAACCGGTAGCTATAATCACCTTTCCCGAAGTAATTTTTTCATCAGTTCCGTCTGCTTTTTTTATGTTGATGGTATTTTTATCAACAAAAGAGCCAAAACCATTATAAACCGTAATTTTGTTTTTCTTCATCAGAAAATTGATGCCGCCGTTCATTTTCTCAACAACGCCTTTTTTACGGGCCATCATTTGTTCAAGGTTAACTACCGGAGCCTGTATTTGTATTCCATGCTCGGCAAAATGATGCGTGGCATTGTAAAAATGCTCCGACGAGTCTAGCAATGCCTTTGATGGAATACAACCTACATTAAGGCATGTGCCACCTAAAACACTATATTTTTCTATGATTGCGGTTTTCATTCCTAACTGTGCCGCTCTGATAGCCGCTACATATCCACCGGGACCCGAACCGATTACCGTTACATCGTATTGCATGTGATTATAAATTTTATTCTTTTTTTATTTTTCAGACTCATTTCGTTCGCCATCGGGTCAATAACCCATTCCGGCATATAATTTCACATCATCGAGCGTAATGGATGCTTCGCACATAATCACCAGCCGTTCAATTACGTTTCTAAGCTCTCGCACGTTACCTGTCCACGGCAGATTTTTCATATATTCCATTGCGTCAGGCTCAAATCCCTTTACTGAGTCTCCGTACTCATCAGCAATATCCTGTAAAAATTTCTCAGCCAGTAAAGGTATATCCTCTTTTCGGTTAGCCAGTGAAGGCACGTATATCGGAATCACGTTTAGCCGATGGTATAAATCTTCCCTGAAATTCCCTTCAGCAATTTCCTTTTTTAAATCTTTATTGGTAGCTGCTATTACCCTTACATTCACCTTTATTTCCTTTTCTCCTCCAACACGGGTAATCTTATTTTCCTGTAAAGCCCTAAGTACTTTAGCTTGTGCAGAAAGACTCATGTCTCCAATCTCGTCCAGAAAAAGCGTACCGTTATCTGCCTGTTCAAACTTGCCTATTCTTTGTTTGATGGCCGATGTAAAAGCGCCTTTTTCATGCCCGAAGAGTTCGCTCTCAATCAGCTCAGACGGAATAGCCGCACAGTTTACCTCAACCAAAGACTGATTCCGGCGATTACTCTTCTCGTGAATCTGTTTGGCAACCATCTCTTTACCAGAGCCGTTGGGCCCGGTAATTAACACACGGGCTTCGGTAGGGGCTACGCGGTCTATGGTATCTTTTACACGTTTAATCAGGTCAGACTCCCCAACTATCTCATTTATTTTATAAATTCGTCTTTTCAGCGTTTTTATCACCTCTACGTCTTTGCTCTTTTCTATGGCGTTCCTAACCGTAATCAGCAACCGGTTTAAATCTGGTGGTTTGGTTATAAAATCATAAGCCCCGCGTTTGGTAGCCTCAACGGCGTTTTCAACATTACCAAATGCCGAAATCATAACAAACTGTGTTATTACGCCTTCTTCTTTGGCTTTCAGCAGCATATCAAGGCCATTGAGCTTGGGCATCTTTATATCGCATAGGGCTACATCATAATGTGTTTTTAACACCATCGCCAACCCTTCTTCTCCATCTTTGGCCTCGTCTACCTCATATTGCTCATATTCAAGAATGTCTCTTAGGGCATCACGAATACTCTTTTCATCATCAACAATTAACAATTTTGCCATTACAGATTTATTAGGGTAACCAATATAACTTAGTCTATCCGAATTGTTTAATTTTACGCCGCAAAATAGTGAAAAAATAGGAAAAGCCCTTATGAAATTATGGTAAAGTTGGATTAATAGTTGGTGCTATACCCTGCCATCAGCTTACATTTTCAAACAATCCGGCGGCACATTTGTTATTTTTTTACTATCCTAAAAAGACAGATTCTATCAATGAAAGCAGGTATTATTGGTGCCGGTATCGGGGGTATAGCCACGGCTATCAGGCTGAAAAACAAAGGTTATGATGTAGAAGTTTTTGAGGCCAATGACTACCCCGGTGGTAAGCTAAGCAGCTTTGCGCAAGGCCCATACAGATTTGATGCCGGGCCATCTTTATTTACCATGCCTCAATTGGTAGATGAGTTATTTGAATTGTCTGGTAAATCGGCAAGCGATTATTTTGAGTATATCCGCCTTCCGGAAGTGTGCCGGTATTTCTGGGAAGATGGCACCAGACTTAATGTTCCTGCCGACACTTCTGAATTTGCCAGGGAGGCCGAAAAACAATTGGGCGAACCGGCAGCAAAAATAACAAAGGCATTGAAAGACAGTGCCTTTAAGTATGAAGTGCTAAGCGGCCTTTTTCTAGAAGACTCGCTCCATAAGTTATCAACCTGGACCTCCGCAAAGGCTTTAAGAGGCTATCTGAATCTACCCAAAATGGGTATTTTTAATACCATGAACGATGCCAACGTGCAGTTTTTTTCAACACCCAAGGCCGTTCAGTTATTTAATCGTTACGCTACCTACAATGGGTCTGACCCATACCAGACACCGGCAACGATGAATATCATTCCGCATCTGGAGTATAACATCGGGGCTTTTTTCCCAAAAAATGGCATGTATGGCATTACTGAAAGCCTGGTAGCTTTGGCAAAAGACCTGGGCGTGCAGTTTCATTTTAACTGCCGAGTAGAAGAAATTCTTGTAAAATATAAAAAGGCTACGGGACTAAAGTTAAAGACAGATAATACTGAAGAGTTGCGTATGTTTGATGTGCTCGTGAGCAATATGGACGTTACCCCGACTTACAGAAAACTACTACCCAATGCTAAACACCCGGAGAAACTGCTTAGCCAGCCCAAAAGTGGTTCGGGTCTCATTTTTTACTGGGGCATCAGAAAAGAATTTAATGAGTTAGGATTGCATAACATTTTCTTTTCTGATGATTACCAAACTGAATTTGAGCACCAGTTTCAGAAAAAAACCATTTACAGAGACTCCACTATCTACCTGAACATCACCTCCAAATACAAGAAAGATGATGCCCCCGCCGGATGCGAAAACTGGTTTATTTTGCTGAATGCACCTGCCAATGATGGGCAGGATTGGGATAAAATTATTGAAGAAGCCCGGCGTAACGTGATAGAAAAGCTGAGCAGAAACCTGAAAACCGATATTGAACCACTGATTGAATCAGAATCGGTGCTTGACCCTCGGACAATTGAACTCAGAACATCATCAGTACAGGGGGCATTGTATGGCAATAGTTCAAACAATAAATTTGCAGCGTTTTTGCGCCATGCCAACTTCTCATCGCAAATCAATAATCTATATTTTGTAGGTGGTAGCGTGCATCCGGGCGGAGGCATTCCACTGGCGCTTTCCTCGGCTAAAATTGTTGGTGAGATGATAAAGAAGTTTTAGCCAATAAATTGAACCACGGCCTCTACAAACTCATTAGGTTTATCAGCTTGAATCCAGTGGCTGGCTCCTTCGATGGTCTCTACCACGGCATTCGGAAAAATCTTCTTAATGGCAGGTATATCTTCATCGTAGATATAGCCAGACTCACTACCCCGCATAAATAGTACGGGTTCCGAGATTTCGTGAGTATCGGTAAAATCTCCGCCAACCTGGTATATCTCTTTACTTAACACCGGCAGATTAATGCGCCAGTCGAACTTGCCCATTTCATTCCGGTAAAGGTTCTTTAAAAGAAACTGACGTTCACCAACGCTGGTAACGTATCTGTCTAACTGTAACTCTGCTTCTTTTCTGTTAGTGAGTTTGTCTAAATCAATAGAATTTAACCCCTGGATGATGTGGCCATGATGCGACGGATAGAACTTGGGGGCAATGTCAACAATGATTAATTTACTGAATTTCCCCTCATGCTGCATGGCAAAATGCATCACGGTTTTGCCACCCATTGAATGACCTATAATAATTGGTTTATTCAATTGGTGGTCGTCAATGAACTCATTCAAGTCCTGGGCCATCAGTTCATAACTAAAATCTTCACTTCGTGGCGACTGACCATGATTGCGGGCATCGAGGGCATACACAGCAAAGCCTTTATCGGCTATCATTTTACTGATGGTAAACCAATTATCTGACGAACCAAAAACGCCATGTAGTATCAAGACAGGCTGTCCTTCGCCTGTTTTTCTAAAGAAAAGTTTCATCTGATGGTAATCATTTAATCTATCCGGCGGCAAAGATAGGATTTTATTGTATACGGATTTAGTGAATGAGCAATTGAGTGAGTTAGTGAATGAGTGATTGAGTGGTTGTTATATTTTGGGTCTAAGAGCTGGTTAGCGAACAAGAGGCGCAACTCAGATACTCAATTATTCTAATTTCTAATTGTAAGAGCAATAATTCATTCACTAATTCACTCAATCACTCATTCACTAATTCACTAACTCACTAATTCACTCAATCACTAACTCACTCAATCACTAACTCACTAATTCACTCAATCACTAACTCACTAATTCACTCAATCACTCATTCCCAATCTCCACCTTCCAGGTTCTTTCAAAGGTTTCTGTTGGCGCCAGTGCGTTAATTCCTTCTTTTTCTTCCAGATTCCGGTTATGAGCAACGCTGTCTGCAATGCCACACCAGGGCTCAATACAAACGAAATCGGCATCTTTAGCTGCCCAGATACCCAGAAAAGGGAATCCTTCAAAATGGAATTTAAGCTTGTAAGCAGTTTTGGCTGATTTAAGTGTAACGGAGTCAGACTGTAAATGTTTAAATACAAGAGCATCCTGATAAAATAACTCTTTGGTTAATGGCAGGATACCTGAATCGTCCGCAATTGTTTCCGGCTCTGATTCTATCAACCCATCTTTATCCAAAGGCCATTTTTTCAAATCTTCAACCTTGTTAAATTCTAAGAAATAATCATTGTAGGTAGTACCTTCTGCAAAAGGTACCTTAAAAGCCGGATGACCCCCAATAGAAAAAAACATAGCACTATTGCCAGTATTTTTTACTTCATACTTCAGTTTTAACTGATTGGCTTCTGCTGAATAATGCAAACGCAGCTCAAAAGTGAATGGAAAAACCTGTAAAGAAGAATCATCTTCAGTCAACAGAAACACCACACTGCTTTCTGATAGTTTTTCAATTTCAAATACCCTGTCGCGCGCAAAGCCATGCCTTGGCAGCGCATATTCCTGGTTATCATAAATAAAAGAATTGCCTTTTAATGACCCGATAACAGGAAACAATACAGGAGACGACTTACCCCAGTATTTAGGGTCGGCAGACCACATATACTCGGTATTTGTAGGTTTATCTATTAAACTTACCAACTCAGCTCCTTTAGGATTGATGGTAGCACTTAAGATTTCGTTCTGAATGGTTATCATACAATTTGTACTTAAAATATCGGTTCGCAAGTTACATATCTCTGGCAATTGTCTGACAAAAAAAAGAGCACTATTTCTATAAATTTATCAACGGGCAAAAACCAAAAAAACAAAGGGCAAGGCCAAAGGCCTCACCCTGTTATTACGAAAAAGCATTATTAATAAAACTCATTTACTAATATCTTCCATAGCGGTCGTGGTATCTGCCTCCTGCATAGCCACGGCTATATTCATCATAGGTTATACGATCTCTGTCTCTTTTCTCGCGAGCTATCCAGTTGTTCAGCATGGCCAGGTCCTGCGCTAATTCACGGCGTTCAAAGCCATCCAGTCTTCCATCACGTTTAAATCTGTTCTCTTTCACTTCAATTCTTTCTGCCTCTCTCAGCAAACGTTTGGCTTCATTAGAGGTAATTCTGCCGCTTTCAATACCAAAAGCAATCTGGCGGCGGGCCTCACGCTGGTAGCTGTCTATTCTGTCATAACCATTATCAAAACGGCCGGGTCTGTCATATCCTCTTTGCGCATTAGCAGAGATGGCTCCAGCCACCAACATTGCTACAAACATTAACTTTCTCATAGTAAAAATCGGGTTATTAATTCTTCTTGTTTTATGATTGAATCTTTGTTTTTGTTATTTGATTCTTAGATGAGAATTACAGGCTTAAAGTTTATCAGCCATTTGTTAATGATTCGTTAAGAGAGATAAGAACCTATCAATGAACATTTTACAACAACACAAATCAATAACAGCAACCTTTATGTTTATTTTGATTATATTGTCATACATAAGTTTAATGCCACTTTTTTTCCGTCTTATCAAAATAAATACGCCAGCTTTTTTATATGTATTTACTTTTGAAAAAAAATTAATCTATGAAACCGACTATTTACGCTTTTATATTCTGCTTTGCCACAGGAAACGCCCTTGCCCAAAAAATTAGCCTGAATGAAGCCGTACAGAAAGGGTTAGCGAACCGACTGGAGCTAAAGGCTCAGAATCTGAATATTCAGATAGCCGGCACTGAAAATGAAAAGATAAAAGCCAGATGGCTGCCACAGATAAGCGGTAATGCGGATATCCGTTGGAATACCCAGTTACAAACTACTATTTTACCCTTTGCCCTGCCCGGTTCTGCAGAAACCCAGACAGAGGTAAGACTAGGCCGACCCTTTAACAACTCGTTTCTGGTGCAGGCAGAACAGAAGGTATATGATGCCAACAGA
This sequence comes from Emticicia fluvialis, assembly GCF_024793945.1. Taxonomy (NCBI): domain Bacteria; kingdom Pseudomonadati; phylum Bacteroidota; class Cytophagia; order Cytophagales; family Leadbetterellaceae; genus Emticicia; species Emticicia fluvialis. The sequence goes on along the minus strand of NZ_JANUSD010000002.1, from coordinate 154,962 downwards.
AAAATTGACCTTCAACTGAATAATACACAACTGGATGCACAGAAGAATAATCTGGAGCAATTAAGGGTGAATCTGAAACAGGCTATTACTGAAGCTTATTATAATTGTGTATTTGCAAAAGAGCGGCTAAATCTGTCGGTTTTGGCTTTAGAGAGAGCTAAAAGTTATCTGGAAGTAGGCAAAGCGCGTTTTGATCAGGGAGCTATTCTGAAAAATGATCTGGACAAACTTGAACTGGATGCCAGCAACGCCCAATTGGCACAAACCAAGAATCAGCAAGACTCTGACCTTAGCCTGATAGCATTGCAATACCAGTTGAATACTTCTGAAACGGTAGAGCCTGGTGAAGACCTGCAAGCCATATTTGGCTATTCACAAGTTGTGCAGGGGCAATTGAACATAGAAAACCGGGCTGAAATAAAGGCAGAACAATTGAGCAGGCATTTGAATGAACTGAATGCACAAAAGCAACTGGCCCGTAACAGGCCGACGGTTTCGGTTTATGGCAATTACTCGTATTTCCAATTATCTGAAACCCTTAATCCGTTTGAAAAAAACACCTGGTTCCCGGCCAATTATATCGGTATCAGAGCCAATGTGCCTATTTTTGACGGTCGGCAGGCGAGATTAACAGCTAACGACTTCAGGGTAAGGCAGCAAATAAATGTTTTGAATGCCGAGCGGCTGAGAAACGATTTCAGTTATGAATCAAAAAGCACCTGGAATACCTTGCAGCAATCGAAATTGAATCTGGAAGAAGCCCGTAAAAATATTGACCTGGCACACAGGATTCTGGAAACTGATAAGTTTCGTTTTGAAAAAGGCGTCATATTGCTTTCAGACCTTAAAAATACCGAATACGCACTTCAAAACGCCGAAACCCAGTATCTCTCGAGCATTTATAACTTTCTGATAGCTAGTGTAAGATATAAGAAGGCTAGTGGAAATTTGTGAGTTTCAATTGTATTCATGATGAATTCCATGGTTAAGTATTAAATTATTTCTTTAAATTTGATTTTATTATTTTAATCCCTAGTTTTGTAACCATGTATAACGTTATATAAGTTGGTTATGGAAGATTATTACACAATATCTGAAGCCTCCAAACTATTAAATAAAACCAAAGAAACATTAAGGCGATGGGATAGAGAAGGAAAGTTGCCAGCTGTTCGTGAACCAATTAGTAATTATCGTGCATATAGAAAGGCTGACATAATGACATTATTTTCTGATTTTATCCCGCAAGATTCAAAAGAATCGACTACGAATTATATTGAACCAATAAAGGACTTTACCGTTTTAGAACTTTTTGCCGGTGCAGGGGGGTTAGCTGTTGGATTAGAAAAAGCAGGTTTAAAATGTGTAGCTTTAAATGAAATTGATAAATGGGCTTGCCAAACGCTTAGATATAATAGACCTAACTGGAAAGTTCTTGAAGGAGATATTAAATCTTTTGATTTTACAGAGTATAAAGATAAAATTGATATTGTTACAGGTGGATTTCCGTGCCAAGCATTTAGTTATGCAGGAAAAAAACTTGGACTCTCTGATGCAAGAGGAACATTGTTTTATGAATTTGCAAGAGTAGTTAACGAAGTTAACCCATTATTATGCATAGGAGAAAACGTAAGAGGCTTATTAAGTCATGATAAAGGTAGAACTTTAAATGGAATGATATCTATTTTAGACGAAATTGGGTATAATGTCGTACCCGTGCAGGTCTTAAAAGCAATTAACTATAGAGTACCTCAAAAAAGAGAGCGACTTATACTAGTAGGTATTCGTAAAGATTTAAATATTAAATATGAATACCCAAAACCATATAAAAAAATTTACACATTAACAGATGCTTTAAAAAAAGGAGAACTGTTTAATAGTAATGTACCTGAATCTGAGGGAGCAAGATATCCTAAAAGTAAAATAAAAGTCTTAGATATGGTACCTCAAAAAGGTTATTGGCGAGATTTACCGTTAGAAATTCAAAAGGAATTCATGGGAGGTAGTTTTTACCTCGGGGGAGGAAAAACCGGGATGGCTCGTAGAATTGGCTGGGATGAACCATGTTTAACATTGACATGTAGCCCTGCACAGAAACAAACAGAAAGGTGTCATCCAGATGAAACTCGTCCATTTACAGTTAGAGAATATGCGCGTATTCAAACATTTCCAGATGACTGGAAATTTTCAGGTTCTTTGGCTCAACAATATAAGCAAATCGGAAATGCTGTTCCTGTTAACTTAGGTAGAGAAGTTGGTTACTCAATTATTAAATTTTTAAATGAACATTACTCCTCTTTAAATCCCAAATAATAACTGTAATTTTCAAATGTAATCTGGTCTAAAATACTCTTTTTCGATGAAAGCGTTTCTATTTTAATTTCTTCTATTGCTGAATTTTTGGCTATTTCGGATTGCCTATCTAAAGTGTCCAGAAAATCTTTAATCGCTAATGGAAGTGCTTGATACAGCTGAAAAAATGCATCATCTCTACCCGTTAATAGTGCATAAAATTTATCTCCGGAAATTTTACGCACTCTGCTATGGCTATATTCTTTACCATTTATTTCACCAGTCCATAATTCATCAAAGCTTCCTTTAGCAAGAATTTGAACCCAGTAACATTTTGCTTTTTTGAAAGAATCTGCGTAACGTGCTAATTTTTGAAATAATGCCTCTGCCGAACTACTATTCATTGTATTATGTTTATTTTTGATATCCGCAAACAGCGTATTGTCAACAGCTTTAATATCAAATCCACTTAATTTACCTACTTCAAAACCTTGAATGCCTCCTAAAACTTGCTCATGAAATGTTCCGATGGAATTATTTATAGATTTATCAATTTGTCTCAAAACCTCTGACTGAATAAGGTCTTCTTCGTCAATTTCATTGAATCTGGAATCAAAAGTAAGTTTAATAGTATCAACTTTATTAGCATAAAAACTTTTCTTGGTTATGTTATTTTTTGCTTTTATATACGATTTATGAAGATTTGAGATGCATTGTAAAAAATGTTCATCTGTAATATAACTTAGATACTTATTACTCATTCTTTTAACAATTTATGCTTTGGTGGTTTTACAAATGTATATTCAATTCTCTATTTTTTAATTTCAAGCAATTCCTACTCCCCCATCAACTCTTTCAATATCTTTTGTGCGGCAATTGAAATTACCGTACCCGGGCCAAATACACCTTTTACGCCGGCATCGTACAGAAACTGGTAGTCCTGCGGAGGAATTACTCCACCTGCAATAACCATGATGTCTCCACGGCCCAGCTTTTTCAGCTCTTCAATTAACTGTGGCACCAGGGTTTTATGACCTGCTGCCAGGCTTGATGCACCTACAATGTGTACATCATTTTCAACTGCCTGCCTGGCCGTTTCTTCGGGGGTCTGAAAAAGCGGCCCGATGTCTACATCAAAACCTAAATCAGCAAAACTGGTGGCAATTACTTTGGCGCCGCGGTCGTGGCCGTCCTGACCCATTTTGGCAACCATAATTCGTGGCCTTCTGCCTTCTAATTCAGCAAATTTATCTGCCATTTCTTTAGCAATCCTGAAGTTTTCATCGTCTGAAACCTCAGACTGATACACACCTGAAATAGAGCGGATGGTTGCCTTGTGGCGCCCTGCAATCTTTTCCATAGCATAAGATATCTCTCCAAGGGTAGCCCGCCTACGCGCAGCTTCAACGGCAATTGCCAGCAGATTATCATCAAATGAGCCGCTGGCATGCGCTGTTACCTCAGTTATTTTGTTTAAAATTCGCTCAACTTCTTCATTGTTTCGCTCGGCTTTAATTTTTTCAAGCCTTTCAATCTGCTTTCTGCGTACATCCTGATTATCAACCTCAAGCAGCTCAATTTTTGTTTCGGTGGTAGTCTTATACTTATTCACCCCAACTATTATATCTTTCGCTGAGTCAATTCGCGCCTGTTTACGTGCGGCAGCTTCTTCAATACGCATTTTAGGCAAGCCCGTTTCAATGGCTTTGGTCATGCCACCCAGCTGCTCAACTTCTTCTATTAATGCCCAGGCTTTTTCTACCAGTTCTTTGGTTAGATACTCTACATAATAGGAGCCGCCCCAGGGGTCAACCACGCGGCAAATCTCGGTTTCATGCTGAATAAACAATTGCGTATTCCGGGCAATGCGTGCCGAAAAATCGGTAGGCAAGGCAATGGCCTCATCCAGCGAATTGGTATGTAATGATTGCGTGTGCCCTAAGGCAGCAGCCATTGCCTCAATTGTGGTTCGGGCTACATTATTGTATGGGTCTTGTTCGGTAAGCGACCAGCCCGAGGTCTGGCAATGCGTTCTTAAAGCCAGCGATTTAGCATTTTTAGGATTAAACTGTTTCACAATTTTAGCCCACAGCAATCGCCCTGCTCTCATTTTGGCAATTTCCATAAAATGGTTCATGCCTATACCCCAGAAGAACGAAAGCCTGGGGGCAAAATCATCAATATCCATACCGGCTGCTATTCCGGTTCTGATATACTCCAGCCCATCAGCAAGGGTATAGGCCAGCTCCAGATGCGCCGGAGCCCCCGCCTCATGAATATGATAGCCCGATATAGAGATTGAATTAAACCTGGGCATAAGCCGGGAGGTATAAGAGAAAATATCTCCTACTATGCGCATTGAAAATTCTGGTGGATATATGTAGGTATTACGCACCATGAATTCTTTCAGAATGTCGTTCTGGATGGTTCCTGAAAGTTGTGCAGGTGCTACGCCTTGTTCTTCAGCTGCTACAATATAAAAGGCCATAATTGGCAGCACTGCGCCGTTCATGGTCATAGATACTGACATTTCGTTAAGCGGAATCTGATCGAAGAGAATCTTCATATCTTCAACAGAGTCTATGGCTACACCGGCTTTGCCTACGTCTCCTACCACACGAGGGTGGTCAGAATCGTAACCGCGATGGGTTGCCAGGTCAAATGCAACCGAGAGCCCTTTTTGCCCGGCGGCCAGATTTCTGCGATAAAACGCGTTCGATTCTTCAGCCGTTGAAAAACCGGCATACTGACGGATTGTCCAGGGTTGCATAACATACATAGTGCTGTAAGGCCCTCTTAAATAAGGGGGTAAACCTGCAGAAAAACGCAGGTGTTCTGCCTGAGCAATATCTTTAGCCGTAATAAGAGGCTTTATGGGAATCCCTTCTGCTGTTTTGAAAACAGGCGCCGCCTCATCGGTTTTAGCATCCTTTACTTCTTCTTTTTTTTCAAAAAGCTTTATGTTCGAAAAATCCGGCTTCATAGTTTATCTCTAACGATTTACAAAATCGTGATACAATTCACAGGTAAATATCTTCTTTTTTTATACACAAACCAATCCAATTTCTCAATTTTACTCTGGCCGGAAACAAAAAAAGTTTGCCCCCAGAAGAGACAAACTTTCATAAAAATAGAAGTAGATTTGTTTCAAAAAGTTTTCGTTATTGATAAACAAGCTCCTTGGCTCCCAGCCCACTATTGTTTACTTCAACCAAAGGAACATTATGTGATTGTTTTGGCAAGTCTTTCAGTGCATGAATACCTCGTTCTTCCCAGGCATCTAACCAATTGGTTATCGTTGCCCTGCTTACCTCAAAGATGTCAGACAAGGTAGTTACATTGTATCCTTTAAAACTTAAAAGTATTGCTTTGGCTCGTTCGCGCTCACGGTAGTTTCTACTATGCCTTGAAACTTCGCGCAGATGCTTTACCTGTTCAGGAGTTATTTTCCTTACATACCTCATAAGCAAAACGTTTAAATTAATAATGAATAGCTTTTTCGATATCTGACCTTCATTCTTGGCAGGCAAATATCTCAATTTAACCAATGCCTGGGTGTAGAGAGTCTCTAAAATGGAAGACGACAAAATATTTCAGAACGCTGTGGAAATTATGAAAATTATTTTGAAGCGTTTAAACTACCTGTTCAGGCAATCCGGTTGTGCTATAAACATTAACAAAAAAATATAAACGCCAGATAAAATGAATTTACCGAATTGTTTATTGGTTTGCTGGCTGTATTGCTTATTGCGATAATGATGATAGGCTCGCAAACCATGAAAGCCGCACAGAGTAACCCTGTTAATGTATTGAAGAGCGAATAAAGAAGAGAAACTCCACTCATAAATCGGTATCAAAACCCATTGGTACCGATTTGCTGCTATAAAACATTACTTTTCAGAAGTAATCTTCTTTTTGTGTTGTGTACCCCAATCTGCCAAACAGGCAATAATGCCTTTTAGTGTTGCGCTATACTCTGTAGACACATACTCTACCACCACGGGTTTTTGGCCAGCATGAACTACTCTTTTAACTAAGCCGTTTATTTCCAAATCTTTCAGCTCGCCTGAAAGCACCCTTGCTGATATACCATTTAAGGTGCGTTGCAATTCATTGAAACGCGTTTGTCCGCTTAGTATAGCAATCATTACGCGTAAGGTCCATTTACCGCCAATTACATACAAAGCATCTTCTGTTGCCGACAAATGCTTGTTGCATTGTACTTCGGTAAAAACCGGTCTTCTGTCTGATGATTCCCCCATTTTGCTTGACGTAGTAAACAAAAGGTTAGTACTAACCTTTTATTTACTACTAACTTTTTATTAGCAAATATACATAAGTTTGCGACATCAAAAAAAATCTTAAACATCAAAAAAGAAAATCATGAAAAAAGTACTTCACATTATATCAAGCCCGCAAGGCGAAGCATCGATTAGTAAAAAACTCAGCAACGCTATTATTGACAAGATTAAAGACAAGTATACTAACATTAGTGTAAAGGAAAGAAACCTGACAACCAAGGCATTTCCACATCTTGATCAGCTACAAATCGGTGCATGGTTTACCCCTGCCGAAAACCATTCTGCTGACCAGGCAAATGCTATTAAAATATCTAACGAAGCCATTGCTGAAATGCAGGAAGCCGATATTTACGTCATTGGTGCCCCTTTCTATAACTTTGCCATTCCTTCTACGTTGAAGGCTTATTTAGACCACATCGTAAGACCCGGAATTACTTTCAGATATAACGAAGAAGGCAGACCGGAAGGCTTTTTGAAGAACAAAAAGGCCTATATTGCCATTTCTTCAAGCGGTGTTTATTCTGAAGGTGAATTTAAATCGTTTGATTATGTGAGTCCGTATCTGAAATTCTTATTGGGCCTTCTGGGGATTACAGATGTTACCTTTGTAAGAGTTGAAGGCCTGAGATTTGATGGTATAAAAGAAACAGCTTTTGAAAAAGGAGTAGAAAGCATTGCAATTGACTGATTTTTGTAAAGCATTTATTATTGTTGGTTACCTGAAAGTTTGATGTCAGCCAAGTTATTGACTAAAAGCGTAAATAATGTTGTCAATAACATTTATTTACGCTTTGCTGTTAGTAGCCCGAATACTATCTTTTTCTGTATAATTTTGTAGTTTTGCTTCAGCAATTAATTATTACAGAAAAAGGTTTTTTTATTCGTTATATACTCATGCAGATTGTCAATCCGGCCACCGAAGAAATTATTACAACCCTTGTGGAAGACTCCCCCGAGAGTCTTCATAGTAAATTAAAAACGCTTCAAAAAGGACAAAAATCCTGGGCAAAAGTTTCACTAAAAAAGCGTATCGGAATAATCGCCAGGTTTTCGGATTTACTGGCAGAAAACATTGAGGCGCTTGCCGCTACTTTAACGGCTGAAATGGGCAAACCTCTGCAGCAGGCGCGCAACGAAGTAAACGGAGCCAGAGCCAGAATTAAATACTTTGTAGATAACTCGCAGAAGTATCTGAAAGACGAAACGGTTACACGTCAGGAAGGGTTAACAGAAAAGATTTCTTATGAACCACTGGGGGTTATTTGTAATATATCTGCCTGGAACTACCCTTTTCTGGTTGGGGTAAATGTGTTTATTCCGGCGCTTATCGGGGGCAATGCCGTTTTCTATAAACCATCTGAGTTTTCGACATTGACGGGACTAAACATTGAGAAGTACCTGAAAAAAGCAGGTGTACCCGATGATGTGTTTCAGGTGGCTATTGGTGCCAGAGAAGTAGGTGAACAATTACTTGATATGCCTCTGGACGGTTATTTCTTTACAGGCTCTTACAAAACCGGCCTATATATTTACGAAAAAGTGGCCAACAAAATGGTGCCGTGCCAGCTGGAATTGGGCGGCAAAGACCCCCTATATGTGGCCGAAGATGTGGCAGACATTGCATCGGTAGCGGCAGGTACTGCTGATGGCGCTTTTTATAACAACGGCCAGAGTTGTTGTGCAGTAGAGCGAATTTACGTACATGAAAAAGTATACGACCAGTACGTTGATGCCTTTGTAAAAGAAGTGCAGTCTTACAAAATTGGGCAGCCTGATGAAGAAGGCGTATATATTGGCGCGTTAAGCCGCCAGTCTCAGCTAGGCTTTCTGGCGAATCAGGTGAAGGATGCCACCGAAAAAGGTGCCAATCTGCTAACTGGTGGCAAAAGCGTAACAGGTAAGGGGTATTTCTTTGAGCCAACTGTTTTAACTGGTGTTACACACCAAATGGCTGTGATGAAGGATGAGTCGTTCGGGCCAATTATTGGTATAATGAAAGTGAAAGACGATGCAGAAGCCACTAAACTGATGCAGGACACTGAATATGGTTTAACTGCTGCGGTTTATACTGCAGACATAAAACGTGCTGAGAAAATATTGCAACAAATTAATGCAGGAACCAGCTACTGGAATTGCTGCGACCGTGTCTCGGCGCCTCTTCCGTGGAGCGGACGAAAAAACTCTGGTTTTGGCGCTACGCTTTCGCATGCGGGTATCAGGGCATTTGTAAAACCCAAGGCATGGCATTTGAGAGGTTAATGCCTTTTTTAACAGAAGAGAGCGCCTGAAAAACCAGTTGCTCTCTTCTGCTAAATCTTATTCTTCGAATCAATTATTATGGTTACGGGGCCATCGTTCAGTAGAGACACTTTCATATCTGCTCCAAACTGTCCGGTTTCTATGGGCTTACCTAAACCAGTAGTCAACCGGGCAATCATTTTTTCATAAAGCGGTATGGCTACCTCTGGCCGAGCGGCTTCAATGAACGAGGGTCTGTTACCCTTCTTAGTACTGGCATGTAAAGTAAACTGGCTGATTAACAGTATATCTCCATTAACGGCGGTTATATCCAGATTCATCTTTCCTTCTTCGTCGCCAAACACCCGTAAGCCTGTAATTTTTTTTGAAAGCCAATCAATATCCTCCTCTGTATCGGTATGTGTAATACCAAGCAGAACCAAAAAACCTAAACCGATTTGCCCTTTTACGGCATGGTCAATGGATACAGAAGCCTGAGTTACCCTTTGAATAACAGCAATCATGATTTGTTAAATTCGGAGCAATAAATGCGCAATTAATAGATAAGTACCTATACCGATGATGTCGTTGGCGGTAGTAATAAATGGCCCGGAGGCTATTGCGGGGTTTATGCCGAGCCTGTTCAATAAGAGGGGGGTTACCGTACCCATAAACGACGCCAGCACAACCACTGCCAGCAAAGAAAAACAAACTACCAGAAAAAGCTCTGCCTCACCAATAACATAAATATAGGTGCCTGCCAATGCCCCGATAATCAGCCCGTTCACCAAAGCTACCAGAATAATCTTGAAAAGCCGCTGCCATAAACTTGTAACAATACCCGTTTTTTCTGCCAGACTCTGCACAATAAGAGACGATGTCTGTATACCTACATTGCCCCCCGTTGACCCCATAATGGGTATGAACGCAGCCAGAGCGGCTACTTTCTGAAACTCAGCCTCAAAGCCTTTAATAACTGTGGCAGCCAGTAAGCTACCCGCTACTCCTACTACCAACCAGGGTAAACGCGCCTTGGCCAGTTGCCATACGCTGTCGTCCTCCTCTGCTTCGCCGGTAATACCCGCCATTACCTGAATATCTTCTTCGGCTTTATCGGTAATAAAGTCAACTACGTCATCGATGGTGATTCTCCCCAGCAATCTCCCCAGGGTGTTCACTACCGGAATAGCCTCCAGGTCATATTTCTGCATCAGGTCGGCTACTTCTTCGGCTTTGGCTGTAGTTTCAACAAAGACAATATCATCATCCAGAATATTCTCTATTCTGGTGTTTTTACGGGCCAGCACAATTTGTTTCAGAGAAACAATTCCTTGCAATTTCTGCTCGTCATCAACTACATAAATGGCAAATACTTTCTCAACATCCTCCGCCTGTCTCCTGATTTCCTCCACGCACTCGCTCACTGTCCAGCTCGAATTAACCTTTACCAACTCTTTCTGCATCAAGCCTCCGGCAATATCTTTGGGGTAATACATCAGGTCAATAATGAACCTGGCCTGCTCGCGGTCATCAAGCATCGCAATTACCTTCTCCCTTACCTCTATTGACTGCTCGTTCAGCAAATCAGCAGCATCATCCGAATCCAGCAAATCTACATACTTGGCAATTTCTTCTACCGTAAACCGCTCTTTTATAAAACTCTTGCGTGTATCCGGCTCAATGTGTGCCAGTATTTCGGCCCCTGTTTCAATATCAACCAATGTAAGCAGATAATGCCCCTGTTCGCCGTCCAGTTCAAGCAAAATACCGGCTATATCCGCCGGATACAGCTCTTCCATTTCGGCTTTCAGCAGTTTATGATCTTTCTGCTCAATGGCCGTCTCCAGCTTTTCAACGTACTCTCTGGTTAGCTCAAAAGTACTCATATCTACTCAGTTAGTTTTCAGTAAAGGCCTTTGTCAACAGTATAAATTCGGCAACGCCCAATTGTTCGGCGCGTTTATTCAACAGCTCATGTTCAAAATTCAGGCCAATAGGCTTTAAAGCATTACGAAGCGTTTTTCTTCTCTGGTTAAATCCGGCTTTTACCACCTGAAAAAACTTTCGCTCGTCGCAATCCAGTTTACCAACTGCATTTCTTTTCAGACTAATTACACCCGAATCTACTTTAGGCGGAGGGTTAAAGGCCCCGGGCAAAACTGTAAATTCATACTTAATATCATAATAAGCCTGCAAAAGCACGCTAAGAATACCATAATCTTTATTGCCCGGTGGTGAGGCAATCCTTTTAGCTACCTCTTTTTGCAGCATACAAACAACCTCTGCCACAGTATCTGTATGTTCAAGAACCTTGAAGAAAATCTGCGAAGAAATATTGTAGGGGAAATTGCCGATGATACCAAAAGTTTCAGAACCCTCAAACCCTTTTAATTCAGACAGGTTCATTCTTAGAAAATCTTCAGAGAAAATCCTGTCACTCAGTTCCGGATAGTTCGTTTTCAGGTATTCAACCGACTCTCTATCAATTTCAACTACCGATGTCTGGTATTCTGTCTTCTTCAGCAAAAACTGGGTTAGCACGCCCATACCCGGGCCAATTTCAAGCACCTTCGTATATCCTTTATGGAGCGCTAACAAATTTACTATTCTTTCGGCGGCATTCAGGTCTTTCAGAAAGTGCTGTCCGAGATGTTTTTTAGGCTTAACTTTTTGCATGCTCAAAATTAGTTCTTTCTAAGCAGAAAGTGTTGAAAGGCTCTGATTTTGTTGAACATCTTCCACATTTTGTATAAAGATTTGCTCCATTAACCCCAATTAAGCTATTCTGGCTGCTCAGGTACAGTTTTTTATTGTATTACACTAAAAAATACCAAAACTCATGAAACGCAATCTTATTTCAAAATCAATAGTTTTAGCTTCTGCTCTGTTGCTTGTAGGCTATACTAATATGAGTTGTAAATCAAGCAACTCAGTTACAAAATCAAGTTCAAAAGACAACAATAAGGTAGCTAATATGCCACCTGCCAACGCCGAGAAAGCCACCATCACTACGGTTTCGATGGGCGGCGCCAATGGCGATGAACTCAAAAGAATTATGGCAGACTATGTGCCTGCCATGAACGAAAACCTGATGGGCATAGCCTCGGTTGAAGCATACGACGAAGGTCTGCTGGTTACCATGACCAAAGGAAACATCTTTAAAGTTGACTCTTATATGATAAACGAGAACGCCAAACAAGACCTTCTCAGAATTGCCTATTCATTAAAACAAATGCCAAATACATTTGTTTTGGTAGGTGGCCATGCCGATGCCACAGGTAAAAACGCATATAACGAAAAACTTTCAAGAAAAAGAGCGGTTCAGGTTGCTAACTATCTGCGTTCGGCAGGGGTAGAAGAAAACAGATTACTGGTTGATGGCTTTGGCGAAAAGGTACCGGTTCGCTCAAACAAATATCTGGCAGGTAGAAACAAAAACCGCAGGGTTGATTTCTTAATTGTGGCTGACAATTCTATACGTGAAAGTGTAGTTAATAATACAGGCGGAAGATAAATTAATTACTTCCTTTAAACATCCGACCGGAGTAGCCCATCGTTACTCCGGTTTTTTTATGTTATACGAATCAGGTTTTTAGCTATATTGGGCAAATAAACCAAAATTTATGAAACACCTTTTTTCGCTTCTGTTCTTTTTGATTCACTTTTCATTGCAGGCACAGACGGGTTCAGAAATTTACCTCTTTGACCTCCAATACAAAAATAATAGCTTTAGCTTATCTAACCCTGTTAACATTACCTTACACAAAGGGTATGATAACCAGCCGTCTTTTCACCCGACCCTTCCGCTGGTTTATTATGCATCTGCCAACGATAGCGGGCGCACCGATATTAAATCTTTCAATTACAAAAAGGGCCTCAGCAGGCAGATAACCACCACAACAGAACACGAATACTCTCCTACCATCACGCCTGATGGGCGATTCATTTCATGTATTATTCAGAGAGACAACGGGAATCAGGATTTGGGTAAGTACCCGGTAAATGGCGGGCAGTCTGTAACTCTAATCAATCATCTGAAAGTCGGGTATCATACCTGGACAGACCCTACGCATCTGCTTTTATTTGTTCTGGCAGATACCACCAACCATTTGCATTACTATGACCTTGATACTAAAAAAAGCGTAATTCTTGGTTCAAAGCCTGGCCGTTCGCTGCACAAAATTCCGGGAGGCAATACATTTAGCTTTATCGATAAAACAGCAGAAACATGGCTGATTAAGGAGTTTAATCCTGCAACCGGAGAAATATCCCCTATTGTTGCTACAATGGGCAAGTCTGAAGACATTACCTGGACACCCAATGGCTACATACTTACCAGTGATGGCGAAAAACTCTTTGCCTTTAAGCCCGGGTCGGGTTCGGTGTGGCAGGAAATAAATACAGCTCACCTGCCCGGGTCTGGCAAAATTACACGCATGGCTGTTAACAAAGCCAATACAAAACTGGCGGTGGTAATTAGCGAATAATGAGCTTCAAAAACAGGGCCATAAATTAGGGTTTAAAATCTTCATCTTTATTTGTAGATTTACCTCATAATATATACCTATTAAGAGAAAGATGACGGCCGAAAAATCGAATGACGACTTGTTGTATGAGATTGAAAAGCTCAAACGCAAACTTGAAGAAGCTGAACACAGTGATGCCATTGACCAGCTACAGGATTTAGTTGATAATACGTCTGAGATTATTATGCTACTTTCGCTGGACGGGCGGTTCCTTTTTGTCAACAAGGCCTCAAGAGAAGTTTTAGGCTATACCAGTGATGAGCTTTCAAAACTTACACTTCAGGATATTCTTCACCCGCAGTTTGCCGAAGATATGCTGGTTACATTGCAGCAGATAAAAACCGAAAGACAGGTGGTAGATTACCAGACTGTTATGCGTAATAAAGAGGGTAAACGTGTGTATCTGCTTGGCGACATCAGCTGCAGGTTTGAAAACGGAGTACCTACGGCTTTCCGCTGCCTGTTTCGTGATATTACCCTGCGCCGACGCGCCGAACGAGCCCAGCAACTATATTACACCATTGCCCAGCTGAATCTGAATACCCTGAACCTGAAAGATTTTTTAACACAGGTACATGTAGAGCTACAGAAACAGATTCAGGCCAATAATTTCTTTGTAGCGCTCTTTGAACCTGAAGACGGTACCATCTATTACCCTTATGTTGTAGATGAGTATTCAGACACGAGCGAGAATTTCCTGCGCCGAAAACTGGGGAACGGCATTATTGAATATTCAATGGTGCAAAACAAGCCTCTTTTTCTTTATAAAGAAGACATTGAACGTCTTTCAGAAACCGAAAGGTTAACCTTATACGGTTCTTCCAAACCTGAAGTAATGCTTTGTGTACCCTTAAAAGTAGATACCAAAACTACCGGGGTAATTGGCGTGCAGTCTTACAGTGACCGTAATAAATTTACCATCCGTGACCTTGAATTGCTTGAATTCGTTTCGGGCCAGGTAGCTGTGGCGCTGGTAAGAAAACAGAAAGAAGAAGATTTACTAAGGCAAACATCTCGCCTCAATGCTGTGTTTGACAGCAGTTCGCACGTAATCTGGACAGTGAACCTGAAACGCCAGCTAAGCTCTTTCAATAAAAATTATGAAGAATTAATCAGAAAAAACCTCGGGTATCCGCCTGAAATCAACTCAAGTACCGAGAAAATCGGCTGGCGCCTGATTGCCCCTGAAGACCGCCCGGTGCTTCGCGAAAGATACAATGAAGCCTTTAAAGGCAAACCTCAGAATTTTGAAATGCACTGGGGACACATAGATGGTGGCGACGATTGGTATGAGTTTTACCTGAACCCCATTCTTTCGTCTTCAACCGGGCAAATAGAAGAGATTTCGGGCATTGCCCAAAACATTACCGAAAAGAAAAACTCTACCATCAGGCTGCAAAAAAGTGAACAGAAGTTCCGCGATACCATTGAGTCGTTCATCGATATCTATTACCGAACTGATCTGGCCGGAAATATTAGTATGATATCACCGTCGGTACTTACCCACACAGGGTATTCTGTTGAAGAGGTAATGGGCAACAAGGTGGATAAGTTCTTTGAAAACGCCATTGACAGTTCAAAGAATATCAAAGGGCTGTTGAAGTCGGGCAGTATTACCAACTTTGAGGTAGTAGTAAAGCGCAAAGACGGAGAGTTACGGCAGTTTATGCTCAATATCAGAATGATTAAAGATGCCAAGGGGATTCCTGTTGAGGTAGAAGGGGTAGCACGTGATATATCAGAGCTGAAACACGCCAACGAAGACTTAATTGTTGCCAAAGACGAGGCCGAGCGGTCGCTTAAAGTAAAAGAACGCTTCCTGGCCAATATGAGCCATGAGATTCGTACACCAATGAATGGTGTAATTGGGATGATTGACCTGATGTACGAAACGCCGCTGAATCCGGAGCAAAGAGATTATGTTCAAACCATCAAGAAATCGTCAGAGACCCTGCTGACCATTCTGAATGACATACTTGACCTGTCTAAAATTGAGGCCGGCAAAATGGACTTGCACAATGCCCCGCTTGATATACGTGAGTTATTAGAACGACTGGTGGGTTTGTTCCGTCAGCGGGCTATCGAAAAAAACAATGCCCTTACTTATCATATAGCCGAAGACGTACCCGCCTACCTGATTGCAGACCAGACACGTTTGTTACAGATTTTCTCGAACCTGACTTCCAATGCACTGAAATTTACTGAGAATGGCAGTGTAACGGTTTCGCTGTCTAAGGTATCATCTAACGGGAAAATTCATATCCTGAAAGGCGAAATCAAAGATTCAGGCATTGGTATATCAGAAGAAGACCAGAAACTACTGTTTGGGGCTTTTCAGCAGGTGGATAATTCAACCAAAAAATCATTTGGCGGAACAGGCCTTGGCCTGGCCATTTCACGTGAGCTATGCCGCCTGATGAAAGGCGACATGGGGGTAGTTTCGGGCGAAGGCAAAGGAAGCACTTTCTGGTTTACGATTGAGGTTCGTTCTACCAGCATCAGCCCGAGTGTTTCTGATAATGATGCAGGGGAGATTCAGCTAACTAACTTTTTCAGTCAGTATTCACCTAAAATTCTATTGGTTGACGACAATCAGGTAAACCGTAAGGTAGCTTCAGAAATACTGAATAAGTCGGGCTGTACTGTAACAACTGCCGAAAGCGGCGCCAAAGCCATTGAGATATTTGGTGATAATCCGTTCTTTGACCTCATTTTTATGGATATTCAGATGCCGGAAATGGATGGCATAGAAACCACCCACCGCATGCGTGACATCTATGGGTCGTCACTACCCAAAATAGTAGCCATGACCGCCTACTCCATGCAGCACGACCGGGAACGTTTCCTGAGCGAAGGGATGGATGACTACGTACCCAAGCCCATCAGAGCCGCTATTCTGGTTCAAAAAGTAAACGAACTGGTAAGAATCGAAGGCAGAACAGAAGAAACCGCAGCCACGGCCAGAAGCGGGGCTGCCAAAGAACCAATCACCAGGACACCAACTGCAAAAAACAACCAGCCTGTTATAGATGTTAAAGGGTCTGCCGCTAATACAGATTTCAGTGTGGCTGCCGGTATACCCATGTTTGATATGGAAGTAGTAAACCAGCTGAAAGAAATGGTAGGAGAAGAAATGCTGCTGACCGTATTTGAGGATTTTGAACAAGAGGCTCAGGAGCAGATACGCAATACCAAAGAAGCCTACCCTGACCATGTAAAAACCATTCAAAGCGAACTGCATACCTTGAAAGGTAACTCAGGAACCATCGGGCTGGCGCGTATTCATGAAATTACCAAAGAAATTGAAGTGCCGTCTAAAACAGGAGATTTAACCTATTTCAATGAAAGAATGGCCGTTTTAGAAGATGAATTTACCAGATTTAAGGAAACTTACAGGCAGGTTTTGTCTTGATTAATGAACTAAAAATTTGCAATACTCCCATATTATTTTCGTTAATTTGAACAGGCGATTAAACAATTAAACACATGAAATTTAATACTTTATTACTTGCATTTATAGGGGTGATGGGCTTTGCAGCAGAAGCCAGTGCCCAGACCGACGACGAGGCGATTAAAGCAACGCTTTATAATTATCTGGATGGTGGAGCCACCGGCGATTCGGCCAGATTGAATCGCGCGTTTCATCCTGCTGCCAATCTGCGCAGCCAGTCAAACGGACGTATATCGGAGATTCCGGTAAAAAAATTCATTGCGTCTGTACCGGCAGGAGGCGCAAAATGGAAGAGTAATGTGGTAAGTTACAGCTTTGCCGGAACCGCCGGAACCGCTGTAACCGAAGAAGAATTTGAGAATTTTAAATATGTTGATTTCCTGAATCTGTTAAAAATAAATGGGGAGTGGAAAATTGTGAGCCGCGTGTTCTCTAAGGTTGACAAAACCATCGCGGTGACCTCATCATCAATCGGCGCTGCTGCGCCTTCAGCAGGCAATCTGAAAGCAGGCAATGCCCCGGTTAAGAAACCGGCAGCTAAACCCAAACCATCTGATGATGGCTGGTGATAAAAGCAGAGGCCTCGCGTTCCGGTGAGGCCTCTGCTTTTATCCGGCCAATTCATTTAGCCATGTTTTTATTTTTTCTGCCCATTCCGCTTGTTTAAAGGTATCCTGGCTGTGGCTTGTTTCGTCGTCATAGGCTCGTTGCAAGCTGTTCATCTCTCTATAAGATTCCAGATACTCAAACTGTATCATGCTGTTCAGGTCATCAATGCTTTCTGCCTGCAAGGCACTTACTTTTTTCTTGAATCGCTCCACAACCAGTTTGGTAATATCAAAATGCAGTTGTTCGTGCGCCAGTGCATAAGCCGTCCTGGCACTTTCATTCACCCACGACATCCCCCTGACCATATAGGTTCTGGTCTGAATATTGGCACGTATAATTCCTCCCGACACATTAAATGACGACACATAGCCAAAATTGCTAAAAATAGCTGCACCATATCTATTTAATCCTGAGGGGCTGCCTCTGAAATCGTCCCAGGTAACTTTTCTGGTTTCATAATAGATGGTGTCTTTATCGTTTAGTTTGTAATCAGGCATGAGCTTTATCTCAATGCCTCTGGCCAATGCTTCATGCTTGCCCTTATTCAATTCCAGCCAGTCGGCAAAATACTGCAATGTCTGCAAAACCAACCTGCGTAAAACCGACTCATAGTTATTCATGTTGGGCGCACCACCAGAACGCTTGTAGTCCAGGTACACCTGAGAGTCAACCAACTTTATTGTATCATTCCTTCCGATTCTCTCAAAACTAACAGACAGTGTCATTTTTCCATTAATCCCGCCCTGGGCATTTCTGGTTTCATGCAAATTCAGTTGAGTAAGATTATAAAGAACGGGGGTTGTTGCGGTATTTTTTGGCAAATTTCCGGATATAAATCTTTGCAATCCATTTTTTACTCCGCCGGCTATATTAATAACAGCTTTGGTGTCGTCAGGCGTAATAATTGTACCGAAACCATTTTTTTGCACTCTGCCGTCTTTTACATCGGCAATGTAATAACCTATTGGTTTTATATCAATCGGCGTGTCTTTCAGTGTAATCACATACTGTGCAAGTGCAGTCTGAGCCACACAGCAACAATAAAATATCATTAATGTATCAATGATTCTTCGCATTTGTTACACCTTATTTTACCAAATATGCAAAAATTAGAGCGTTTTTTTATAATTAAAAAGCCTGTTAAAAAAAAATCTGCATAGCGGCACAGAGCCACTATGCAGATTTTTATCTACCAACGATTACTTTTTGGTTTTATTGAAATTCAGGTCGCAAACTATCCCAAGATAAACAATGCGGCTGATAGGTGCCGAGCCATAAACACTGAGAGCATTGGCATTGGTAAGATTTGTACCTCCCAGCTTAACAGTGCTGCTGAGGTCTTTTATAAAATAATTTAACTGCGCATCAAGTGTTCCAAAGGCTTTAATCTCTCCCTCATCAAAAGGCATAAAGTACATATAAGCGCTGCTGTGCCGATAATTAACTGAATAGGAAAAGTTTTTAGTAATAAGGCCATTTGCGCCGATATTAAATTTATGCT
This sequence comes from Emticicia fluvialis, assembly GCF_024793945.1. NCBI lineage: Bacteria > Pseudomonadati > Bacteroidota > Cytophagia > Cytophagales > Leadbetterellaceae > Emticicia > Emticicia fluvialis. Next base: position 136,047 of record NZ_JANUSD010000002.1, on the reverse strand, counting down.
CTGGCGTATTAAAACCGGCAATCAGGTTTTTGATGTCTGATATTTTTGCCCAGGTATAATTACCATAAACACTCAGTTTGTTGTTTACGCGGTAATCAAGGCTAATGAACGCGCCTTGTGTGGTAACCTGTTTGTCGAAATTAGCCCAGGTCTGAATAAACCTGCCTCTGGTACGGTCTGGTGCTGTTTTGGCCCAGTCGCCGGTTTTTTGCTGATAGTTGCCCTCTGGCATTTTGCCGTCTTCACGCCCCTGAAAACGCACAATACCTATAAAACCATTGTATAAACTACGGTAATAACTCAGGTCAAGTTGCAAGTCTTTGGTAAGTAAAGCTTTATAGCCCAACTCCCAGCTATTCATTTTTTCAGGCGCCAGCTTCTTTACTTCAAAAGGCTGTGTACCTGTTGAGTTTAACCCCTTGAAGCCGTTTTCAACATTACCAATCAGCAAAATACTGCCGTAATCAAGGTAAATATACTGGTCAAGCTGTGCGGGGGCTCTGTAAGCCGTAGCAAAGTTAGCTCTGAAATTATGCCTGCCAACTGAATAAACAGCCGAGATGCGGGGAGAAAACCTGGCATCAAAATTCTGAAAGAAGTCTACCCTGCCTGCGGCTGCCAGCGTAAGTTTTTCATTAAGCAGTTTTTGCTGTACCTGGCCGTATATGCCTGATTCCCAATTGGCAATGCTATTCCTTTTTTCTTTTGACAGAGGTGAGAAATTACCATCTGATAGTAAAGTACCGTTTGATTTCAGCAAATAAGTTCTGTAAGCTCCTCCAACTACAATGTTGGTTGTGGCCAGCTTAAATTCTCTCTGTGCTGAAAAATCAGTATAACGAGCCGTGTTAGAGAAGGCAGCACCTTTGATGGTTGAGCCATTGATTGTCAGGTCGCCAACGCCGTCAGCAACTTTTTGGGTAATCTGATTAAAAAGTGGAGACCCGGCACCTAACTGCAGCGATTGTGTCAGATTAAACGCAAGCCTGGCGGCATCCTGAATAGATTGCCCGCCCTGAATGGATGGTATTGAAAACGCACCGGGTAAGCCACCATTTATCATATCGGGTGTATAAACACCTGAAAGGCTCCCTCCACCAAAACCACTGCCACGTGCAGCAGCAAATATCTGGTTCCAGGCATTAAAATAATTACCTGACACTGTTGGATACACCCCATTTTTAGGGTCTGTGAGTCTTACGTTCTGCAAAGCATTGGCTACACCCCCTACTTCATAGGCATTACCGCCATAATCAAACATAGTGTAAGCACGTATAAACCACTTGCTGTTTTTTATTTCAAACTTGTGTAAATCATATTGCATTTCACGCCACGCAAACCGGCTGGTACTCTGAAAAATCCCATTACCCAACGACCAGCGATACTCATAAGACGCCTGTGTATTTTCATTGATTTTGTAATGCAAAGACGGATTAAGACGGATGCTCCCGGCCTGAAAGCCTTTCATGTTCAGGAATTTGCTCCCGTCATTTGCCCCTATAACATCAGCCTCGTTAAAGCCCGGCATGTAGATGCGGTAAGGCTGGTTATTGTTGTATTGAGTATACCGGGGGTCTGTAACAGTTAGCCCTGCATCGCCAAAATAGTTGAGCTTGTTCCAGCCAAAAGGTGAGCCATAGGCATTATTGGCTGCATCAGACCCGGCCAACCCACCGGCTGTGGTAGCCTTGATGGCAGCGTCTGAATTACCCATAAACTCTTGCCCTTGTGTAAAATTGGCGTTGAGCTTAAAGGCAAAACGCCCGGCAAATACCTGTGCATATCTTAATTGTCCGTCCATTAAGGATCGCGAGCCGCCACGGATAGATGCAGCCAATCCCTGATGCCTGAAAGGGTCTTTTGAGTGCATCAGTATTACTCCGTTAAATGCACCTGAACCATAAAGTGCCGAATTGGCACCGTATATTACTTCAATGTTATCAATATCCAGGTCTGGCGTACCCATCCAGTTTCCACCATATAGCGACGACGTGGGCGACATAAAATCGACATAATCTGCCAGTTGTAAAATCCTTTCGGCTTTAGAGCTGTTAAAACCACGGGTACTTAAACTTGTTACAAACCAGCTCGATTGGCTTACATCAATACCCTTGTATCTTGACAAAGACGAAATTAACTCAATACCCGGCGACTGCTGCAGTTGCAAAGCCGAAACTTTGGTAACAGAAACGGGGGCTTTAAAAATACTTTCCTCAATTCTGGATGCCGACACCACTACTTCATTTAAAGCCCGGGCACTATCGGCCTGCACATTCTGCCCCCATGCCATGTTAGTTGCCAGACAAGCCAGTAAGTAAAGTTTTCTTCTCATGTTCTTTGGTTTTATTTGGTTTTGTTTTTTTATCCTTCAATCCACCGCTTGAATTGTGCGGCATTTTCCTGACTGATACTCACCTCAGCTTTTGACAAGTGCATTAATTCTATGGCAATCTTGCCCTTAAATGAGGGCTTGAAGCTCTTTATAGCATCAATGCTGACAATGAACTTGCGGTTAGCCCTGAAAAACTGCCTGCCTGATAATTCTAATTCAAGTTCGCTCAGGTTTTTTTCTACAATGTATCTTTCTCCGGTTTTATCAATCAAAAAAACTACTCGCGCCTCGGTATAAATAAAGGCAATATCAATCGCAGGCATTACATAATAATTTGTTCCTTTTTTAACAATCAGCCTTTCTTTAGCTGGGTTACCGTTGTTGTTACTTAGAGCTTCATTATTTCTGGCCTGCATTACAAAATGCTTGCGGAGGGCCTCGTATTTATCCAGAATCCTGACTAACTCTGCCTTTTCAATGGGTTTTCGTAGATAATCAATGGCTTGATATGGCATGGCCTGAGACAAATACTTGTCATAAGCCGACATAAACACAACCGGGAAGCCCGGGTTTATTTCTTGAAAAACCTCAAAACTAAGTCCGTCTGCCAGTTCAACCTCAAAAAAACCAATACTCACACCATCGTTAACGGCCAGCCAGGCCAGTGTTTCCTGAACACTACGGCAATGGCTAAGGGTAGACATAGGGTAATATTCTGCAAGCGTATCTGCTATCAGTTTAAAATTATCCTCTGTTTTTTCTACTATAAGAATTGTCATCGGCTATTTCGGGGTCAGGATTTCCACTTTCAGGCAGTGTATCCCGGCATTGGCGAAAAAAAATTTGCGTCGCAAAATTAAGGAGAACAAATTAGAATAACGCCGATGGCCGCATTTCACTGAATATTTAAGGCTGTAACAGTGGTTTATTGAAAAAAGAAGAACACGGCGCGAGGTAAATTAATGGCTTAAATATTACCATTGTTTACCCCACAATCTTCTAAAACAAATCAAATGCGATTAAAATTCTGTGATTCTGAGGTTTTTGGGCTACCGGCCTGCTTTACAGAAATAAAGTGTTTTTTTCTTGGTTCCTATTCATCTGGCATTGAAATTAGCCACATCTAACAAGTCGTTTATGAATACCGAACTACTTTCGCGAATACAGTTTGCATTTACTGTAGCATTTCACTACATATATCCTCCTTTAAGTATTGGTTTAGGCGTTGTAATGGTAATTATGGAAGGCCTGTATTTAAGAACCGGCAAGCCAGTTTATGAGCAAATGACCCGGTTCTGGATAAAAATATTTGCCCTTATTTTTGGTATAGGCGTGGCTACCGGCATAGTAATGGAATTTGAGTTTGGCACCAACTGGGCGGTTTATTCGCGTTATGTGGGTGATATTTTTGGTAGCGCACTGGCAGCAGAGGGCATCTTTGCCTTTGCGCTGGAGTCTGGCTTTCTGGGTATACTTATCTTTGGCTGGAACAGGGTTAGTCCGAGAGTCCATTTTTTTGCCACTTTAATGGTGGCGCTAGGCTCCATGTTTTCGGCTATCTGGATTGTAGTGGCCAACTCATGGCAGCAAACCCCTGCTGGCTTTAGAATAGAAGGCGAAGGTATGAAAGCCCGGGCCGTAATAACCAATTTTTGGGAAATGGTTTTTAATCCGTCAAGCATAGACAGGCTTTCGCACGTAATCATCGGGGCATTTCTGGCTGGTTCGTTTCTGGTGTTGAGTGTTAACTCTTATTACATTTTACGCGGCAGGCATTTGCAGATTGCCAAACCGGGCTTTAAAATTGCACTGGTGGTTGCTACTGTTGCTTCCTTATTGCAATTATTCACGGGCCATCATTCGGCAAACGGGGTGGCCAAAAATCAACCTGCAAAACTGGCAGCTTTTGAAGGCCATTATGATTCTCTGTCAGTGGCCGACATGTATCTGGCGGGGTGGGTAAATAACAAAAAGCAGCAGGTATCAGGCATCAGCATTCCTGCCGGATTAAGCTATCTGATACATCAGGATACCAACAAACCGGTTAAAGGCCTTAATGCCTTCAAAAAAGAAGACCGCCCTTCGGCTGTTAATTTTGTATTTCAGACCTACCATCTGATGGTAACCATTGGGATGATACTCATTGGGCTTACACTATTAGCCACTTTTCTGTGGTGGCGGGGCAAGTTGTTTCAGCATAAATGGTTACTGCATATTTTTGCCTGGTCTGTTTTATTACCGCAAATAGCCAATCAGGTGGGTTGGTATTCGGCAGAAGTAGGCCGGCAACCCTGGGTAGTGTATAATTTACTACGGACCTCAGACGCGCTTTCGCAATCGCTAAAAGCTGAGCAGGTCATGTTCTCTCTTATATTATTTACATTGGTTTATGCCCTGTTGTTTGTTTTGTTTTTGTATCTGCTCAATAAAAAAATAAAGCATGGCCCCGAAGAAAACGATGAACTGATGCCTGAATTTTCTAAACGAGATAACCCGATTTTAAAGTAATGGAAACGATATTAGGACTTAATCCGGCCACATGGTGGTTTTTAGTAGTTGGTGGGGTTTTCAGCGGATACGCCATTCTGGATGGTTTTGATTTGGGCGCCGGAGCCTTGCACCTGTTTTTTAACAAAGAAGAAAGCCGCCGTAAGGCACTCAATGCCATTGGCCCCGTGTGGGATGGAAACGAGGTCTGGCTGGTTATTGGCGGAGGAGCCCTGTTTGCGGGCTTCCCTGTTGTATATGCCACTATTTTATCTGCTTTTTATGAGCCATTTATGATATTTCTGGTAATGCTTATTTTCAGGGCAATATCTATAGAGTTCAGGTCTAAGGAAAGTATGCGGTGGTGGAGAAACCTATGGGACATCAGTTATTGTGTTTCCAGCATTGTGCTGGCTCTTTCTTTAGGTCTTATATTAGGCAATATTATACAAGGCCTGCCACTAGACCAGAACTACGTTTACAAAGGCACTCTGAGTGATTTTTTTAACCCCTACTCCATTCTGGTTGCTTTTACAACCCTTGCTTTGTTTATGATGCACGGCGCCATTTATCTGGTTATGAAAACCGAAAACAGGCTATATGCCAAGCTGACTATACTGGTAAAAAACACTACAATATTTTTTGTACTGATGTTTGCCGTTACTTCAGTTGTTACTTTGCTTTATGTGCCACACATGGCACATCGTTATCAGGAGGTACCCTATATGTTTGCGTTCCCGATACTGGCTATTTTAGCCGTGGCTAATATTACACGACAGATTTCACGGCGAAAATATATGTACGCCTTCTTGTCGTCGGCATTTGTAACAGCCATGCTGATGGTATTGGTAGCGGTTGGCTTATTTCCTAACATCATTTTATCAAGTATCAACGAGGCCTATAGCATCACGGTTCATAATGGTTCTTCAACTGATAAATCTCTGAAAATAATGCTTTTATTTGCCTTGATAGGCGTACCTCTGGTGGCCACATATACTGGCTTTGTATTCTGGACTTTCAGAGGAAAAGTGAAGCTGGATGAGACAAGTTATTGATAAGGGACGTTACCGGAAATTGAATACTTCGCATGGTGCGAAGTATTGACATTGTAAGTACATACCGCCGGTAACGTCAAAACCTTATTAGTGGCTTTTATTTTGCTCATTATTCATTTCAATAAGTTGTACCATGTTTTTATTGAATGAAGCTAGTTCAATACCTAATGGAGCAAAAAAGGCTAAATCAGCATTTTCTATCTCAATAATCGCTTTCTGCAAAACCACTTCACCATCTGATGTCAATCGAATTGTTTTTGCCCTTGTGTCGGTTTCATGTGCCTGCCGTGTTATAAACTGCTTGTCTTCTAATGTACGCAGGACTTTCGACACCATCATTCTGTCGGCATTACTTTGGTTGGCAATGTCTATTTGTGTTACCGACTTACTTTTTTTTGAAAGCCACCCTAATGTGGCCAACAACACAAATTGTGTCTGCGTCAGGTCTAAAGGGTCTAATACCTTTTTTAGCTTCCGTTGCCAAAGCATAGTTACCTGGCCTAGCAAATAACCCGGGCTATCATTGGGACTTTTAAAGTGAAATTCAATTTCTTTAGACATGATGATGTTGAAGCATTTGTGATGAAATCAAATTAAAATCATGATGGTTAATTTCAAAGAATCCAAATCTGAACGGATACCCCCAGCTTTTTTTGTTCTGAATAAAATCTAAATCATTTATTAAAGGAAGAATTGAAGTGTCTTGGCACTCAGAAAACTCAATGTTGCGTCTGGCAGCACAAATGTCTTCAGAAACCTGAAACTGATAGGTTTCATCATCTATTACAATTCCTAATGCTGTAAACTGCTGGCATTTATCGGGTTTTCCAAAAGTTTGTTTGCCTGAATAATAAATTACAAAATCTCCTTTCTTCATTCTCTTTAATGGTGCAGCCTTTCCGTGGCAGGCTTGTGCAATTCCATCGGCAATGCCTCGTTTTACGTGGTCTTTTGATGCCACAATTACCCAGTATTTTACCTTTCTATTTGCCATCGTTAATAATTTTAGTTTCTTCTAAAAACGTAATAAAGTAGCCGTCCGGGTCTTTAACTATTAGAGTTTTACCGAAAGGAGTGTTATTTATAGTGCCTACGATTGCTATTCCTTTATGGGCCAGTCGGCTTTGAAATGCTTCGATTTTCTCATCAATTGCAAACCAAAGAGACACACCAACGCCCAGTTCTTTTCCGTCTAAATTTCCAATGGGTTTTCTGATCGCAAAACTTGCATCGCCTTTGTTGTATCTGAAAACATAAGCCCCCGGATTAGTCATTTCCGATAACTCAAACCCTAAATAGTCGGTGTAAAAGACTTTTGAGGCTTCTAAATCTCTAACCTGAAGAGATGCAAAATTTAATTTTCTCATTGCGCTTATTTTTGTTGTCGCAAATATAATATACGCGACAACAATAAGCTAGTTTTTTTTTATTTTTCTGCTGCAAACAGAAAAATATTATCCGAATACAACAGCTTAGTAAAACACGAAAGCCTTCAAAACTGCTGATTTTGAAGGCTTTCGTGTTTTTGACAGTATTGTCCAGATTTGTAGTTTTCGCAGCAGAGATGGTAGTTCTTTCTTAGAAAAGAGCCAAAATTGGCTTTTAAAGAAAATAGACAAAGCAATTTATAAACAAGCCCGCAGCTAATTAACCTTATCGTCCTTGCAGAGCTTCTCCATAATATTTTTCAGAAATTTCGGTTTGTTCTTTTTTACCTCTTTCAAAAAAGGTGAAGATTCAGTAGAGCTAGACAAATATTTATCACCCCAAAGGGCTATTTCAATTAAAGCAGGTATCAAATCAACACCTTTTGGGCTAAGTTTATAAAGGCCTTTTACCTTATTGTCCGGATATGGCAATTTTACGATTATCCCATTCTCCTCCAATATCTGTAATCTATTCGCTAATATATTGGTTGCTATTTTTTCTTCAGACTTTGTAAAATCACCATAAGTACGGGTTTCATAAAGCATTAATTCTCTTACAATTAAGAGCGACCATCTGTCTCCGAAAATATCTAATGATAAACTGATTGGGCACTCGGAGCGCCTTTCATTTGATTTCATACATTCTATCTTTTCACTTGCATATTGAAAGTAATTATATAACTTTGCACTTGCAAATTAAAAGTAATATTTTCGCTTTACACTTGCAAATAGAAAGCAAACTTAATCATTTAAATTAAAAAAAAGATATTACGTTATGGCAAAAATACTTGTAACAGGGGCAACAGGAGTAATTGGAAAACGTACGGTTGAACACCTGCTAAAAAAAGGAGTTCCTGCAAGCCAGATTATCGGGCTCTCACGAAAAAAAGAAGGGCTGGAAGACTTAGCTGCCGAAGGCATTGAGGTTCGTTCTGGCGATTATTTTGATTATGATTCGTTACTGCGTGCATTTGAAGGTGTTGATAAAGTAATGCTTACAAGTGCGGTGGCTTTCACAGACCGGTCTACCCAACATTATAATGCCATTACTGCTGCCCGCCAGGCTGGTGTTAAGCACGTAGTGTATATGTCAATCATGCGTAAAGAAGGTTCAGGACGGGTTATGCAGGGAATTACAGAATCAGACCTTTTTACAGAGCAGTTACTTAAATCTTCAGGGCTTGATTATACTATTGTATACCACCCGCCTTTTCTAGACCTTTTATCGTTCTACTATGGTTCCAATGCTTATGAAAATGGAATAAAAGTACCTGCAGACCATGGGAAAATGGCACCAGCCACAAGAGATGAATTGGCAGAGGCGCATGCAGAAATATTGTCTGCACCGGGACACGAAAACAAAACCTATTCATTAGTTGGCAGTGATTCTGTTTCGTTTTCTGACATTGCCAAAATACTTGCAGAAATAAAAGCGCAACCTGTTCCTTTCACCACCATTACAGTAGAAGAATATATTGAGGCGATTGTTTCCAAGGGAGTCCCTCGTAATGTTGCTGAATTTTTAACGGGTTGGGTAGAGGCAATTGAAGGAGGCGAATTTGAATATCAATCAGGTGATTTAGAACGCTTATTAGGTAGAAAGACAAAAACTTTCAGACAATACATAGAATCAACATTAGCTTAGATTTGTGAAGGTCTAAAACAAACAAAGTGGCTGAGAATTTATCTTCTAGCCACTTTGTTTTAATGCAATACTGATTTGAAGAGTGACCTCGCCGGGAATCGAAGACTGCGCGTCCCGCCCGCATCTAAAATCTAGGAAACTTCTATTTTATGAAGAGTGACCTCGCCGGGAATCGAAGACTGCGCGTCCCGCCCGCATCTAAAATCTAGGAAACTTCTATTTTATGAAGAGTGACCTCGCCGGGAACGAAGACTGCGCGTCCCGCCCGCATCTAAAATCTAGGAAACTTCTATTTTATGAAGAGTGACCTCGCCGGGAACGAAGACTGCGCGTCCCGCCCGCATCTAAAATCTAGGAAACTTCTATTTTATGAAGAGTGACCTCGCCGGGAATCGAACCCGGATCTAAAGTTTAGGAAACTTCTATTCTATCCGTTGAACTACGTGGTCTTTATATTTTTATAGCTCTAAAGTTTAGGAAACTTCTATCGGTGCGACGTTCGCTCTATCCGTTGAACTACGTGGTCTTATAATTTACGAAGATGGTTCGGTATTGAGCCATCTTCGTACTTTCTTGAATACAAATTTCAGCATTTTTTTGTTTCAAAACACAAAAATTATTCAAAAACATCTATTCAATTGCAATTTCATCAACAAATAACCATGCCGGATTACCGTGCCCAGGGTGATTTTCGGGTAGTTTTCCATAGTTTCTGGCAAACACCCTTACGTATCTGGCTTTCTTACCATTGGCTGCTACACCAATTTGTTGAACCGCCCGGCTTTGTTCGTCAGTATTTCCCATAGTTATTTTCTGTAAGCTGATAAATGTTTTACCGTCGTTGGAAACCGACACTTCCGCTTCTTTTGGCAGCATAATCCATGAGGCGCTGGCTCTCAGAAAAGCAAATGAAATTTTATTCAGAGTTGTTGGCTGGCCCAGATCAATGGTTAAATCCAGATCTTTTCCTTCAAAACCTACCCAGGTGGCACTGTTGGCCGCTTCGCCTTTTACACCGTTTGTCAGGCCGTAGGTTTCACCACCTGTATAGTTTTTAGGTTGGTTCACCAAAGTATATTTGCGCCCTGTAGCTTTATTAATGTAAAAATATTTGGTAAGCACCTTGCCGAGTCGTTCGCCTTTTTGAGAAAACGCTGCAGCACTGATGCTGCCATCCTGGGTAATCACCACTCCGGATGGTTGATATTGAGGCGATTGGGCAGTAGGTTCAGAGTTATCTAAAGTATATCTGATTATTGCTTCTTTATCGGCCGATTTCAGTTTTACAACCACCTGTTTTTTTTCATTCATTGCCGATGAGGCCGAAATATCATAATAACTTCTGGCATAATTAACACCAAGGTATTTCAATCGCTCAAAATGTGTTTTCAAACGGGCCGTGAAATCCTCATAATCTTTCTGCCGGGCCGATGTCCACCCTATTTCGGCAATGGCACAAGCCCTGGGGTAAACCATGTACTCAACATATTCAGGTGTTTGCATATATTCTGTCCATACGTTAGCCTGCACACCCAGAATATGCTTTGCCTGTTCTGGTGTTAGCGACTTCGGTGTAGGCTCATAAGAATAAACCTTGTCTAAAGGCAAATATCCGCCAATGGCCAACGGCTCAGTTGTAGGGTCTGACTGGTAATAATCAAGATAACAAAAGCCGGTAGGTGTCATAATGGCGTCATGGTTTTGCTGGGCAGCAGCCGTTCCTCCTTCTACTCCGCGCCAAGACATAATGGTAGCATTGGGCGATATCCCTCCTTCCAGAATCTCATCCCAACCTATTATTTTCTTGCCTTTCGCTGTCAGAAATTTATCAAAATGCTTAATAAAATAGCTTTGCAATTCATGCTCGTCTTTCAGACCCTCTTTCTTCATCAGGTCCTGACAAAACTGACTTTGTTTCCAGGCAGTTTTCGGGCATTCGTCGCCACCTATATGTACATATTCGCCCGGGAACAACGCTATTACTTCTGTCAGAACATCTTCCAGAAAACTAAAGGTTTTTTCGCTCGGACAGAAAACATCATCATGCACGCCCCATATTCCGGTTACTTCATAAGGTGTACCTTTCAATGATTTTGCTGTGCAGCCCAGTTCAGGATATGAAGCCAATGCTGCCAATGCATGGCCAGGCATTTCAATTTCAGGAATAATGGTAATGAATTTCTTTTTTGCATAGGCCACCACATCTTTAATCTCTTCCTGGGTATAAAAACCGCCATGAGGTGTACCATCAAACTTCCAGTCGGTATAGTGGCCTTTCATACTCTCCTTACGCTTCGAACCAATTTCGGTTAGTTTCGGATATTTCTTAATCTCAATTCTCCAGCCCTGGTCGTCGGTTAAATGCCAGTGAAAACGGTTCATTTTATGCAAAGCCAGTAAATCTATATAACGCTTCACAAAAGATGCCGGAAAGAAATGGCGGCTTACATCCAGCATACTTCCGCGGTGTTTATACCGCGGGCGGTCGAAAACGGTGCAGCCTGGCACTGTCCACTTCACATCTTTAGTAAGGGTGCTGCTGAAAATTTGAGGGGGCAACAATTGCAAAAGGCTTTGCAAGGCATAAAACTCCCCCTGACTGGATGCCCCTGCCAGTATAATTCCTTTGGCATCAGTTTTCAGAATATAATCTTCGTTGCCCAGCATTTTGTTATATATCTGCTCTTTGAAAGGCGCAAACACAATCGCCTTATGGGTAGGAATCAGGTTATCCGGCACATCTGCTTCTTCAATTTTCAGATTTACCCCTCCTGCTTCTGTGAAGCGCTCTGCCAGCATTTCTGCCAAAAGGCGTTGCTCTGCGCCTCCCTTCGGAATAATGATTCTGGTTTGGGCATCAATCACAAATGTTCCGTTCACGGGCGTTAATTCCAGAGGCTTTGGTATTATGGCATATTTGTTTTGCGCAATAGCTGAAAACGAAAGCATGAGCAGCCATAAGTAGCCTGATATTTTTTTCATACAAACTGATTGTTTTATTTATTTCCGGACAAAAATAGTTCTTATTGATGAAAATCTGCCTTAAAATGGCATTTTTTGAGATGAATGACAATCTTGGTTTTGAGCGTACGTATCGCAAAAAGCAATTAACCTGCTGCTGATGAAACGGATACATACCACATGTAACGAACAACAGAAAAAAAATGATACAGATTTATAGCCACGATATAGCTATATTTGCACCAAATTTAATGAATTTGATTCCGTGCAGAACCAGAACAATTATTTAGACAAACTTAACCCACCCCAACGAGAAGCCGTAACTTACCGCGAAGGCCCCCTGATGATTATTGCAGGTGCAGGCTCTGGTAAAACACGTGTGCTTACCTACCGCATTGCCTGGTTGATTGAGCAGGGGGTTGACCCTTTCAATATTCTGTCTTTAACGTTTACCAATAAGGCGGCCGGTGAAATGCGACACCGGATTGAGCAGATTATAGGCAATGATGCTAAAAATCTGTGGATGGGCACATTTCACTCAATTTTTGCAAAAATACTACGCTTCGAAGGTAAAAGACTGGGATATACTTCAGATTTCACCATTTATGATACTGACGATTCTAAATCTCTGATAAGAACGATTATTAAAGAAATGGGCCTGGACGATAAAACGTATCGCCCGAACTACGTACTGAATCGTATTTCTAACGCTAAAAATGCGCTGGTATCATGGGAGGCTTATGCCACCAACCCGATTTACATGGAAGACGACAAAGCTGCCAAAATGCCTGAAATTGGCCGTTTGTACAAAACGTATCAACTGCGTTGCTTTCAGGCCAATGCCATGGACTTTGACGATTTACTGTTTAATACCAACGTTCTGTTCCGTGACCACCTGGATATTCTGAACAAATATCAGCACAAGTTTAAGCATGTGTTGGTTGATGAGTTTCAGGATACCAACGTATCGCAGTACCTGATTACCAAAAAACTTTCGGCCGTACATCAGAATATTTGCGTTGTAGGCGATGACGCCCAGAGTATCTATGCCTTTCGTGGAGCCAATATTCAGAATATTCTGAATTTTAAAACCGACTACCCGGAATTGCACGTTGTAAAACTGGAGCAGAACTACCGCTCTACCAAAACGATTGTAAGTGCGGCTAATTCGGTTATTGCACGTAATAAAGAGCAGCTGGAGAAAAATGTCTTTACAGATAACGAAGAAGGCCCGAAGATTGAGGTAATCAAGGCGGCGTCAGACAACGAAGAAGCAAGGCTGATTGCCACCAGTATTTTTGAAGCCAAAAATAATGATGGCTTAAAAAACACCGAGTTTTCGATATTGTATCGTACCAATGCGCAATCAAGGGCATTTGAAGAGGCCCTGCGGAAAATCAACATCAAGTACCGCATTGTGGGTGGGCTTTCTTTTTATCAGCGCAAAGAGATAAAAGATTTACTGTCATATTTAAGATTTACCATAAATCAGAATGACGAAGAAGCCTTTAAGCGTATCATTAATTTACCCAAAAGAGGAATTGGTGACACCACTGTAGCCAAAATAGTAGTAACTGCAGCCGAGAATAACCGCTCGGTTTGGGAGGTGGTAAGCAGTATTAATCAATACGTGGCAGGGCGCGCCGCACAGGCTATTGACGATTTTGCCACTCTGATTAAGAGTTTCAAACTTATGATAGAAGAAGGCAAAGATGCCCACACGGTGGCGTCTTATATTGCCAAAACATCGGGCATTTTGCGTGAGTTATATGAAGATAAAACAGTAGAGGGCTTATCTCGCTACGAAAACGTGCAGGAGTTATTAAACTCTGTGAAACAGTTTGTTGATAACCCTGAAAACGAAGAAAAGACCTTAAGCGCCTTTTTGCAGACGGTTACGTTAATGACATCGGCCGATCAGGAAGACGAAGACGGCGATACAGACCGGGTAACCCTAATGACTATTCACGGAGCCAAAGGTCTGGAGTTTAAATATGTTTACATTGTGGGTTTGGAAGAGAACCTCTTTCCGTCGCAGATGATGCTGCAGAACCGAAGTGATCTGGAGGAAGAGCGCCGCTTGTTTTACGTGGCTATTACCCGCGCAGAAAAGAAACTGACACTGAGCTACGCCGAAACCCGGTATAATTATGGCCGATTGAATTATTGCGAACCCAGCCGTTTTCTGGAAGAAATAGATAAGCGTTTTTTGCAGATGTCTAAAAGCCGCACGGTTTCTTATGAATCAACGCAAGCCAAAACTGACAGGCCCACCTCTACGCTTTCGTTTGCTAAAAAAGAAAGTGTTATATCTAATCTGAAACCCGTTCAGAAGGCGGTTCCGCCACCGCAACATACACCGTCCGGCGATTTCGCGCCAAGTGATACCAGCAACCTGAAAGAAGGTGATAAAGTAGAACACCCGAAATTCGGGTTTGGAACAGTGAAGAAAATGGATGTAAACGGGTCGGACAGAAAAGCGACTATTGTATTTGACGGGCAGGGAGAAAAAACTTTACTACTGAGTTTCGCCAAGTTGAGAATCCTGTAATATCTGGTTTTTATGATGATACTGTAACGAATATGACCGACCTTTTGGCCGGGCATATTTGCTTATAAAAATCTTGCTCTTAATTCAGGTGTGGGTAATCTACAACTATCGCTTCTGCCCATTAGTCTATATCTGTTTCTGGCTACGAGGTCATAAATAGCATCTCTCATAAAGCCAGGCACAATTTTAAAGACATAGAGTAACTTCCAGAGTCCGTCCATGTGCCGGGCTATTTCCAGTGCTGCATCAGATTTCTGATAGATTTTCCCTTCTTTTTCCAGCACTACACTGTTAGGTTCAATTTGACTATCAATCTGATGATGTTTCAGAATCCCGTGGCCTATCTCCGACTGCAATGCGGCAAATTTAAAAACACCGCTTGCGTCTCTATCAATTATAAAATTGATGGTGGCATTACAAAAATTACATACACCATCAAATAGAATAATCATGGTTTTGTCATAGAAACCGCAGGCTTACTTTCTTCTGCCTGCAACTCGTTATTATTGTATTTAGACGGGCACTTCAGCAATATCTGGTCTGCACGGAATACCTTGTTTTGTAAATCCATACTACCTACTACTACCACTTTCTCCGACTTATCCAGGTCTTGTGGTTTTGGCTGGTTATAAATTACTTTTTCTTCCCGGTTCAACGAATCAATCATCGTAAACTGAAAACTGTTCGGGTCAGCTACCGGGTCATATATCATGCCTACAATTTTACCCTGGCTGTCTTTTTTTAAAGTACCCACAACGTGTATCGACTTATTGTTGCCTTCTTTGGCCAATGATTCGGCTTCAGTAAAACCTACATAAGTACTGGCGTCGCCTACTGTAGAAATAATGATTCCAACGGCTATCGCAATTACTCCGAGCGCGATAATATGTGATTTTTTCATAAACCTTTTTCTATTTTACTAATCTTTCTATCTAACAAAACCAGATATGTAATAATTCCTGCAAGCACTAAGCCAATTACAGCAACAACCACCCAAATTTTACCATCGGCGCGCATTTTATCGGCCATTTCTACCTCCTGCTGCGCAAAAAGGTTGGTCGAAAACAGCAGAGTCATCATTACCAGAGCTAATATTCTTTTCATATACTATTATTTTTAACAAATACTATTTTACTTTTATTGTTCCATTTTCAACCGCTTAATAACTCTCAGTCTGATTCTCAGGCTTGTCATCCATACGCCCAGGAGTGTCCAGCCGATAATAGCAGGGTAAAACACCATTCTCACGCTGTTATCCATGTCATATTTCCCAAAGGCAGGGTTGCCTCCATTGCCCGGGTGCAATGAGTCTGTCATTCGCGGTAATATCCATACCAAAGGCATAAAGGCCGCAAAGGCAAAAATATTGTACACGGCCGACAACCGGCCTCTTTTTTGGTCGTCATCAAAAGAGCTTCTTAATACAAAATAGGCAGAGTAAATAAGTAGACCCACCTCAACGGCAATAATTTTCGGGTCTTTGGGTATCGGGTCTCCCCAGGTATAGTTACCCCATAAAGCCCCTGTCAGAAAGCCCAAAATGCCATACAATATGGCAGTATTAGCAAACTCAGACGAATATTCGTCATCCTGTACGTTTCCGTTTCTTAGATATTTAACAGCAAACCATACTGAGGCTGCCATGAGGGTCATCATACCAAACCACAGAGGCACATGAAAATAAACATTCCTCAAAGTCTCGTTCACAATAGGCTGGCGGGGTATTTTGCCCACAAGCCCCTGTATAACTGTGTAGAACAAAAGCACTACACATAAAATTTTCCACCACGATTTTCTCATAAATCTATCAAAACATTATCAAATTCAAACCTGTCAGCTTCTCCACAAATACGGAAAAAGCAAGTAACTAATGCTCAACACTATGGCATCAATAGCCAGTAAGATGGCAATTTCATCATAGCTTGTCTCCCAGCCCAGACCATCCATCGCACTTTTCGACAACTTGATAACCATCATCAGCATGGGCAAAATAATCGGGAAACTCAGAATAGCCATCAGCGTTGAGGTATTCTCGGCCTTTGAGGCAATACCAGCCACCATAGTAAGCGTAGTAGCAAAGCCGATGGCCCCCAGTACAAGACAAACCAGATACATCGGCAGGTTCATAACCGGGTTACCCATCATAACAAGGTATATCAGAAAACCCAGTAACGACAGCACCAGCATCAACATGGTGTTGTAAATAATCTTAGACAGAATGATGCTCTGTGGGCTGGCCAAAGTATAATAATAGAGTTGGCGCCCGGCGCCCTCTTGCGTGAAACTCTTGGTGATTGAGTTAACCGCCGAAAACAGCAGAATTATCCATAACAGGGTGTTCCAGGTAATGGGTTCTATCTCGTCTACTTTCAGCTTAAAGCTCATATAACAAACAAAAATTGTACTGATAATATACAAAAGCATACCGTTAAGGGCATATTTCTGGCGCCATTCTAAACGTATTTCTTTTTCTATCAGTGCTTTTATTTCTTGCATGTACCCGTACTAATAATTACAGATGTGGTGTTATCGTTATGCAAATGTACTATGCAAACGCTTAGCATTTTATGATTTTTGTTACTTTTTTCAATAATACGCCAATTAAAAAAGTATTAATTGCAAGTATTAATACCGCTCTGTGGGTGCTTAGGCCTTACCCTGTGCAGAGTATGCTAAAAATCATTTTTTTTTGCGAACAAAAACTGTTAAACTTGCGTTCTATTTAAAATAATTCTAAATAAGTAATGGTGAAGTTTTCAGAAAAAACCGTTGCAGACCTAAACATTGGAGAGAAAGGAATCATTAATGGCTTCAGAGACCCCTCTATGTCATTAAAATTACTGGAGATGGGTTGTCTGCCCGGTACTGAGGTTACCCTTGATTTTATTGCTCCGTTGGGCTGCCCTGTTGGCATCAGAGTTGCTGGTTACCATCTGTCTCTCCGTAAAAAAGAAGCGGCAACCATTGTGTTAAAACCCGGTCAGGCATAAGTACGCTGGCCTGATGTACTAAATTATTGGATGTAAGGTGAAAGATAAAAAAGTTGTTGCACTCCTGGGGAATCCTAATGCGGGTAAATCTTCTCTTTTTAATCAGCTGACCGGACTTCGCCAGAAAATCGGAAATTTCCCGGGTGTTACGGTTGATAAAAAAGTGGGTTTTTGCCGGTTAGATTCCAAAACCGATATTGAAATTCTTGATTTGCCGGGTACTTACAGCATTTACCCCAACTCGCTCGACGAACAGGTAGTGTTAGAAGTACTGGCTAACCCCGACCACCCCGAATACCCGGATGTGGCCGTTGTGGTTGCCGACGCGTCTAACCTGAAACGCAATATGCTGCTTTTTGAACAGGTGAGCGACCTGGGAATACCAACCATACTGGCACTGAATATGCTGGATGTGGCCGATGAAATGGGCATATCAATCAATTCGGGAAAACTATCTAAAATCCTGGGTGTACCGGTGGTAGAACTAAACGCCCGCCAGGGTATAGGTATTGAAGGGCTGAAATATACCATTTTAAACCAGCTGGAAGTAAAACGGATACATGCTAATTTGCCTGTCTTTGATGAAAAGTCTGAAAACATAGCTTCAGAGGTGCGCAAAAAGTACAATGTATCTAACAAGTACCTGGCTTTACAATACGCGGCGCAATCGCCTAAGATGATGTTTCTGGGAGCTGAAACTCAGAAAGACCTGCAAAATCTGGTCTTGAGATATGATTTCAATGCAGACGAGTTTCAATCTGCCGAAACCATCAATCGGTATCATGATATAAGCGGAACCCTCTCACAGGTAATAGATGAAACCGGCGAACAGAAAGAAACGGTTTCAGAAAAAATTGATAAAATTCTTTTGCATAAAATCTGGGGATACGTCATTTTCCTCAGCATTCTTTTCCTCATATTTCAGTCGGTTTTTTCGTTTGCAGAATACCCTATGGACATGATTGACCAGGGAGTAGCCGGCCTTAATGAATGGCTGAAATCTGTTCTGCCTCAAAGCACGCTGGTAAGCCTGCTCACCGACGGCCTGATAGCGGGTATAGGTGGTGTGGTTATTTTTATTCCGCAAATTGCTTTTCTGTTTGCTTTTATATCTATTCTTGAGGAGTCTGGCTACATGGCTCGTGTGGTAGTACTGATGGATAAACTCATTCGCCGCTTTGGCATGAGCGGCAAATCAGTAGTGCCATTAATATCCAGTTTGGCCTGTGCAGTTCCGGCAATTATGTCGGCCAGAACCATCGGCAGCTGGAAAGACCGCCTCATTACCATTATGGTTACACCATTAATGAGCTGCTCGGCCAGGCTACCAATCTATACTATACTGATAGCGCTGGTTGTGCCAGATACCAAAGTGCTGGGCATATTTAACCTGCAGGGTATAGCATTGATGGGCCTTTATCTGCTGGGCTTTTTCTCGGCGCTTATTGCCGGTTGGATAATGAAGCTGATTCTGAAATCTAAAGAGAGAAGTTACTTCATTATGGAACTGCCTACCTACAAAATGCCCCGATGGAAACAGGTAGGATTCATGATTCTTGAAAAAGTAAAAACCTTTGTTTTTGAAGCCGGAAAAGTTATTGTTGCCATTTCAATTGTGCTTTGGGTGTTGGCATCTTATGGCCCCGGCGATGAAATGACTCAGGCTGAACAACAGGTAATTGCCAACAACCCCACCGTTCCGCAAGAAGACCTGGCCTCAAAAATAGCATCTGTACGCCTTGAGAACTCTTATGCCGGCCATTTCGGTAAGTTTATTGAACCTGCCATTGCCCCGCTGGGCTATGATTGGAAAATAGGAATTGCCCTTATTACTTCTTTTGCCGCGCGCGAGGTATTTGTAGGTACCGTTTCTACTATTTATAGCATAGGCGCCGACCCTGACGATGAATCTACTATTAAAGAGAGGCTCCGCAATGAAATTAACACCAATACCGGGCAACCCGCATTTTCAGTAGCCACTTCTTTTTCATTGCTTATATTTTACGTATTTGCCATGATGTGCATGAGTACCATTGCTACTGTATATCGCGAAACCAAAGGTTGGAAATGGCCGCTTATTCAGTTGGGTTACATGTCGGTGCTGGCTTATGT
This sequence comes from Emticicia fluvialis, assembly GCF_024793945.1. Classification (NCBI taxonomy): domain Bacteria; kingdom Pseudomonadati; phylum Bacteroidota; class Cytophagia; order Cytophagales; family Leadbetterellaceae; genus Emticicia; species Emticicia fluvialis. Next base: position 116,487 of record NZ_JANUSD010000002.1, on the reverse strand, counting down.
AGCTGCGCTGCTTGTGTATCAGGTTCTGAAGTAAACCTTTTTATCTGCTTAAACGTTTGATACATACTACCGGAATGAAAACCGGGCAATTGCCAGGCTTCACTCCGGTATTTTCTACTAATTTTGTGCTTCTATATATATAAACGACTTATGATTGGCGTAACTGCAGATAACAAATTAAAAAGACTGATTGTCGTAGGCGACAAAGTATTGGTAAAGCCCAACAATCCGGCTGATAAAACAAATACCGGTTTATACCTGCCCCCAACCGTAACAGAAAAAGAAGAGGTGCAGTCTGGCTATATTATAAAAGTAGGGCCGGGATATCCCTTACCACAACAGAGCGAAGACGAACCCTGGAAAGAAACTGAAGAAAAAGTAAAGTATATGCCGCTACAGGCACAAGAAGGAGATTTAGCCATTTACCTGCAAAGACATGCCATTGAGGTAATGTATGAAGGCGAAAGATACGTAATTCTGCCGCAGGCCTCTATATTAATGCTGGAAAGATTTGAAGACTTGGGCTGATTGCTCACTTGCAGGTTTATAACGAAAAAAGTCGGGTGCTCCCCGACTTTTTTCGTTTCCGGTTGTTTTATTTCAGCACAGCCGGGAGTATGTATTCTTGCATCATTTTATCAACCTGCGGGTGTGCATAAGGCCTGCCGTACGCTTTGGCAGTAATAACAATGGTGAGTGGTATGTTCTGAAAAACATAAATCTTGTTACCGCCATTGCCGGTACAATAAAATGCCTCGTAACTTTTGCCATTCACAACATAGGTTTTATTCCAGAACAAATAGCCGTAGTACTCATTCGTTCTACCCGGAATAGGCAGATACTTTGTAAAAGTTTTAGCAACCCATTCCCCGGGTAATATCTGTTTCCCGTTATAAACGCCCTTGTTCCGGTACAGTTCGCCATATCTGGCAAAATCTAATGCCGACAAACGCAAACCACCTGCCGTGTTGGCCACATGCTGTGGTGTAAATTGCCACTCGTAATTTTTAATGCCAAGTGGTTTAAAAAGTTTTGTGTCGGCATATTTCTGTAAGCCCCCCGGTACCGATCGATGCAGTATATCCCCCAGCACAACTACCCCGGCCGTAAAATAATCCCATTGTTTGCCATTGGCTTTGCCTTTATCCATCGGCAAATCAAGCGCAAATTTCACCCAGTTGGCAGTAGGATACATATTTTCTTCATTGCCCGGCGAATCGCTGTTGTTGTCAGAGGCATCAAACGCAGAACTCATGCTCAATAAATCACTAATTTTTACACTGTCTTTACCCGGGCTGTAATTGGCAAACTGTTTTAAATCATAAAAGCTTTTCAGGGTTTCTGATTCATTTTTAATGTATCCGTCATGAATGGCTATGCCAATCATGGTTGAGGCAAAAGACTTCCCGACCGAGCGGGGGTCGTGCAATGTGGTTCGTTCTTCTTTATTGAAATATTCTTCCAATAAAAGTTTCCCCTCTTTTATCACCACAATTCCGGTAATCTCTTTCAATTTATTGAGATGAATATTCTTATTCAGGCCTTCTATCTTTTGTTTGTCGATAGCGGCGTTAGAAATCTGCCAACCAGAATTAGGTTGAATGGGCTGAATCTCAGTCTGCTCTTTAGTTAACACCGGCGTTTTTATAATCAGTTTCAGCTCGCCCTGAGCTATTAAATCACCAACCTTTATTTCGCCTGTGTTTAGGTACGGGCGCATTTCAAGCCTGAACTGGTGTTCTCCTTCAGTAAGTGCTGTTTCGCCGCCATTCATCATAAACCGGTTAAACATATACACCGCCCACCAGTCTTCACCTGACGAAGTTGTTAATGGCACTCTGAACGTAGTCGTGGTACTCTTCCGTAGACCCGCACCATGATGCAGGTTTTCTTTATAAATGAGCCTGCCATCCACATAAAAAGAGAACTGATAGTTTCCCTTTTTATTGAGTTCTTCTTCACTGAGCCCGGGTGCCAGGTGGTGCAGATAATTGGTGATAGAATTGGCCAGAAAAGGCCTGATGTTTAAATCGCTGACGGGCTTTAACTCAAAACTGGTCAGGAAGTCACTTTCCTTATATGCGTCTAGCGGAATGTTGCCATTCATAAAAGTGATACGGCCTACATGGGCCTGGTGCAAGGCATTAACCATACCATCGGTTTTAACCAAATCTGAGCTTTGCCCGTTTGCTGTAATATAAAAAAGAGGCAGTAATAAAATCAGTGTTAGCTTTTTCATAGTTCAATTTGTTAAAAGCACAAAGATACACTAAACCTGCGCCCTGAAATAGAACAGAATTAACATGTCTCAGCCGAAAAGCACACGGCGATGAGCCAAAGGGGTAACGTCATTTACAGCTTTGAAACAACGGCCAAAATGGCTTTGGTCTGCAAAGCCGCATTCATAAGTAATATCGGTGAGAGATTTGTTTTTTTGCGCTAGAAGCGACAGGGCCTTTTCAACTTTCAGTTTTCTGATGTATTCGCCCAGCCGGCAATGAAAGTACTTAGGGAAGTCTCTGGAAAGATGAACAGGGTGGATGCCGAGTTGAAGTGCCAGCTCAGACAGGCTCAGATTCTCAGTGACGTTGTCATGCAGTAATTCTCTGAGCCTTATTACCCAAATAGGATTACCATGCAATGCAGTTTGTTGGTCTTGATGCATTCTGCTCAGTAATTCAAGCAGAATAGTCTGCACGCTCAATTCGGTAGTGATATCAGACAATTTAGATTCCCTGAAAATCTTATAAAGCAGTATTTTCAAATCGGGGTTTAAGACATGAATACTACCGGTAAGATGATTGATGTCGAAATCAAGATGCCTGAACCAATCATGCGCCAGTTCAACATGAAAGCCCCGGGTGAAGCCCGGTGGTTTAATATTATAGTGTGGCTCTTGCCAATGATGAAACAACAGGCTTCCTGCCTCGCAGTTATACACTTCCTTCTTATTTCCTTCGATCACATTGCCTTGCAGAATAAAAGTAAAATAGGCGTTTTCATGGTAATGCCAGTCTACTTTATCCAGTGTGTATTCGGTATCAGTAAGCGTAACACCCCCCAGATTAACAGTCTGGTTGGTTTGCCCATGAAATTGTCCTGTGCGCAGGTGCTTCATTTTATAATAAATAAAAGGCTCTTCTTACCGAAAAGCCCTTATTGGATTTATTTCTAACAATCTTGTTTTACAATTGTGATTTATCATCAGGGATGAAATCAAGCGCAATGGAGTTCATACAATAACGTTTGCCGGTTGGCTCAGGGCCATCATCAAAAATATGACCCAAGTGGCCGTTGCAACGCCCGCATAGCGTTTCGATACGATGCATACCGTGTGTAAAATCGTCTTTGAATACTATGCTTTTTTTATCGTCCTGCTGAAAAAAGCTGGGCCAGCCACACATACTGGCAAATTTGGCATCAGAACGAAACAACTTATTGCCGCAAGAAGCACAATGATAAGTACCCTTGCCTGTGTAGTTCCAGAATTTACCGGTAAATGGGCGCTCGGTATCTTTCTCACGCATGATAGCATATACATCAGGCGGCAAAACTTTTTTCCATTCAACATCGCTCACTTGCAAAGGCTCTTTGCTGGTCAGCGAATAATAGGGGTTCCCCTTTTTCTCTTGTTCTACTTGCGATGACATACTTTTATGTTGAGATTTATTCTGACAACTGGCCAATGCCGGAATAGTACATAAGACTATCAGCAAGCCAAATAATTTATTTTTTTCTAGTGAAATCATAATTTTTAATGCAGGGCTAAAGTTTACAGATAATTATCAATAAAACATTATCTGCCAGGTAAATGTTCAACTGAATGCACTAAATTACAATTGCGCACCGGTGGTTGTGTCAGCCAACAATTCAGGGTTTTACGTACAAAATAGCTTTCGGCTTTTAATGTGGTTTTTTACTATATAAGGGCTATATTTGCAGACTTAAAACAATACATTTTTACAGTGCAAACTTCAACCTTTACAATTGAGAATCTTCAGACAAAAGTTAACCGTAATGACGAAGCATTTATGGTTTCCGGTTTGGGAGATGAGGCAGTTATGATGAATCTGGCAACTGGAGATTTCCTTGGCCTTAACCCTGTGGCAGCCGATATATGGGAGTTAACTGCCCAGCAGGTAACTATTGAATATCTGATTGAACAACTGCTTGAGAAATACGATATTGATGCCGAAGTGTGTACTACTGAAACCCTGGCGTATCTGCAAGAGATGCAAAAAGAGAATATGCTTGTTATAGCGGGCTAATAATATTTATACCTTAAGTGCTAACGCTCCTGAAATTGCCATTATAATTCTGTCTGGAGCTTCGTTAAGGCAAAAGATTAGCGGATACATAAAAGGTCTTCTACATTTTTCAGAAACGTAAGAGACCTTTTATTTTAAAAATCAGACTGTTTAGCTCAATGAATTTTTACAAAACTCAAGGCATTTTTTTACCTCAGCTACCGGAGTTGAACCTTCAGGCACTTTGTATTCAAGCTCAATAGTTGCCGGGAATTTGTACTTATTGACCCTTATCAGATTCAATGCCTCTTTGATTGGCGTATCTCCTTGCCCCCATACTACATTCCCTTTGCCGTGCGCCGGTGTCTGGCGGTCTTTAATATGCATGCTTACGATGCGGTCATGCTTTTGCTTGATGATATCCAGCGGGTTCGGATTCCCTGCGGCAACAAAATGCCCCAAATCGAGGTTGAGCGAATTGGCAGGCGATTGCGCCAAAGCGGTATCCCAGAAAGTATAGGTCTGCTGCTCATGTCCATGATACCCCACTTTTACACCAACTTTTTGTGCAATAGTACCCAGTTTAAGCGTATGCTCGTCGTTCGATGGATGTTCGAGCGTTACCTGATTAGCGCCTAAGGCTTTGGCAGCGCGCATACCAAACTCGATTTCGGCATCTGTATTATTACGACCAAAGGCATTCGGTTTGAAGCCGTAGATACTTACACCTGCTTTTTTATATATTTTGCCCAGCTCTTCAAACTTGGTCATTGATGCGCTTTGTCTCCATTGGGCAACTTCCTGGTTATAAGATTTCATCTGCGCTTCTCCGTCTTCCAGTTTCTTTTTTTCTTCTTCTGTTAGTTCCTTCTTCTCGTTTCTTTTTCTCATCAACGGAAAAAGAGAACGCATATCAAGGCTGCTCTTGGGTTTTCCTGCATAAATTTCGGCTGGGTCGCCCATCAATTCTATGGCACTTACACCGGTCTCTAAAACATATTGCAGAATTGCCTCAGCACTTTGGTCTGGCATTTCTCTGAAAGAGTAGGTAATAACACCAATCTGCACTCCGTTTATTAATGAATTAGGACCGAAAAGATTTTTGATATATGCAGGTGCTCCGAAAATTGGGCTGCTTGCCAATACTGAACCCGACACCAGGGCAGCGGTGGTACCGAGAAACTGTCGGCGAGATACTGAGGGATTGTTTGATTTTTCCATTGAATAATTATTTTTCCTTGATATATTACAAAAATGAATCCTTAATTGAGTTCAAAAATTTTCAGCTGTTTCATAGTCCAGGGTATGTCGTCTTCGGTGCCTTCAAGCCCCTGTTCGAGTTTTATTCTGATAAACTTCGCTTTTCTGGGGTTCAAAGCAATGATATTATCACCATCATTCCCTTTACCTGCTACCAGATTTGACTGCCAGTTGACCCCGTCTGATGAGGTTTCTACGTTGTAAACTCTGGGGTGGGTTTGCACCATTGGCCTTTGCCCGAATGATGTATTGGGTTTGGGTACCCAGCCTTTCTTAACCATTGCGGCCGAATTAAACTGTATTTCGCTCACGGCTGTTTCAGTAGGAAACTCTATCTGGTACCACATACCTTTCTCTTGTTTTACACCTGTTGACCAACCCTCATAAGTAAATGCAGTAGTTGGCGAAACATTACCGCCTATACGGGTAGAGGCTGTATTGCTGGCAGTTACTTTCCATCCCTCACGTTGTTGTAATTCGCGCGGTACTGACTGTATCAGACTTGCGTATTGGTACATACCTGTCTGCCCAGCTGTTTTTTGTCTGATTTTAGCTACTGCATCGGCCGAAATCAAAGAAGCATCGTTCGAAAGCCCGTTTCTTATGAAAGAAATCACATCGGCTACCCACTCATCAGACTGCTCTTTCATACTGGCCATCATTCCGCCGGCATAGGTTTTACCTTCTATGGCGCCTTCCATGCCATATAGCACTACTCTTACCGCATATTCAGGATGTGCCTGTATTCTTGCGGAACCCGCCAGTGCAGGTGCCAGCAATTTGCCGTCTCCTGCAGGAGTACCCATGCCATTATTACCATGGCACTGCGAACACAATTCGTTGTAGATAACCGCCCCCCGGCTCAGTGATTCCTGCTGGCTTTTGCTTAATTCGGCAACGCCCAAGCCGCTTCGGGGTCTTACAGGGGCAATAATCTGGTCTGCCACCAGTTTTACTCCGGTTGCTTTGTTTTTAGCCACTATGGCTTTAATGTTGTTTTCCAGTTCAGGAAGTTTCAGAAACTTTGCGCTCAGCATGGCCTGAATTGCCACATCAGCATTTGCATCATTCAATGCTGCCTTAAAATTGGCTTCCAGTTCTTTTTCACCGTTTTTATAGAGTGTTTCCCCGGCTCTCATGGCTTGTATCCTGATACGTGGATTACTGTCATTAAACAATTTCTGTACGGTTTCTTTCTTCAGTGCGTTCAGGCCTTCTAACGCCCAGATGGCGTGTATTCTTGCCAGAACGTTAGGGCTACCCAAAGCCATTTTCTCTAAAGCAGGCGCTACTGAAGGGTCTTTTCTTAACACAATCAATTGCTGGGCGGCATCTCGCCACCAGCCGTTGGGGTGCTCCAGGTGCTTTACCAATGCTGATGTTTTTTCGTTCAGCATTTTAGGTTTGGTTTTGTTGCGCTCTTTGCCCTCATAGGTAATACGCCAGATACGCCCTAACCCTACCACTTTATCTAACTGGTATTGCTCTATTTTTGTACGCAGGTACGTTCCTCTTTGTGTCCACTGCCCTTCCTGAATAATGCCATGATACATATCTACTATATACATGGTGCCATCGGGTGCAGTTGCCATGTCAACAGGCCTGAAAAGCGGGTCAGTTGAACGTAAAAACTCTGATTGCTGGTCCTGATACACATTATGCAGGGTTGTTAAACCGTCTTTTACAACCGGATTAATCTGGCGGACAATCCTTGCCACAGGTTCTCCATAAAAATACTGGCCTTTCAAGGATTCGGGAAGACGGTCACCACGAAACACGTCGTTTCCGGCTGAACCCGTTACCCGCTTCAATGAGCCATCCGGCTGGCGGATTTCGTCCATCCCACCCTGCATATCAGATATTTTAATTGCAGCGCCATACGGTATATCAAAACCCTTGGCAAATTCGCCCGGCACTTCAAAATTGCCATAATGTATCGGAAACTGAAAATAAGAAGGTAAACCACTGGCACCACCCTGAAACCACAGTTTGCCGTCGTCGTCATGGGTTATACCCCATTGAGCACGGTTAAATCCGGTTTTTTCACGAATCACACCACCCGGTGTTTCACGTACCCTGAACGCATTAACCGTGCTGTAAAGCCAGTTGTCCATGCCCCAGTACATAAAAGCCTGCTGATGCTCAACATTACCCGAACGCCCATATTTATTAGTAAAAAGCTCTTTTTTATCGGCTTTACCGTCGCCGTCAGTGTCGGTATACTTATAGACATTGTCGGCATCAGACTCCATCGTTAAAACACAGTCTTTGCCGTAAGGTAACACAAACCGGGGAAAAATCAGGTTATCAACAAAAGTAGTACCTGTTTCATAAACTCCGTCGTTGTCTTTGTCTTCCCATCTCGAAATCCGGCTGGTGGGTTCCAGTTCGTCTTTAGAATCGGCGTTGAGCATGTAAGACCGTAACTCTAACACATACATACGTCCGTTGCCGTCAAATGCAATGGCTCCGGGTTGCTGAATGGCCGGCTCTGTTAGAATCGGCTCAATCTTGTAACCGGGAGGCAATAGAAAGTGCTTTGCTTCTTCTGAAGCATAAAGTGGCTTAACGGGCTGTTTTTCTTCCAAATCTATTCCTTTCCAATCACCACCTTCCGGGTCTGCTCCTGCTGGCAGTGTACTTTTAGGCAGACCGGCTGAAAATGATTTAATTACACCCTGCACTAAGTCTTGCTGAGTTTCGGTGGTTGAAGATACCTGGCTTTGCAAAGGTTGTTTTACTTTGCATGAACTGATGATATACAGACAAGCAGCAATCAGCAGGCAGGTTTTCAATACTCCGTGATGGCCATTCTTAGATACTTTCATTTTTTTATTTGAAAAATAATATATTTCAATAAAAATAATGCTTTGTAGAGCATCTAACCAAAGAAATCGACAAATTGCCCAATTAAAACGGCAAATCAGCACTTTAAGAAATAACTGTTCTCTTACTCCATGCTTTCAGGGCTTATCTGGCGTAAACTGCCTTGAAATGGAGGTGCGGCCGAAGCCTATAATTGCATGCCGCAGATTCAGGGTTTGCCAGTTAAAATGTGCTTAAAAGGAACGAAGTTTTAAAGAAATGCCGGCCGGATTTTGTACATTTTAAACAAAAAACAACCAAAAAACTTATATCATAAAAACTTCTGCTTTTTTTTGAGAGGTTTTCAAATCATATTTGTTGTATATTGTAATTGTACAATTAATTACCACATATCTTAGCTTTTGCTTAAGGTATAGTTTCAGGATATGACAACAGCGACTTCAAGGACAAACAGTTTCAGGCAAACACTTTGGAATGCAGCCTTACAAGTAGGATTACCAACCGTGATGTGGCGTTTGCCTAAACAAAATGACAGACATTTTCTTACCTCTTTTCTTAAAAGCCCGGAACAGGTAAAGATTGATTTTGAGGAGTTCGGGCCGGGTTTTGCGTTTTCTCCTTTCATCAATCCTGAGGGTAAAGACACCTATTTTATTAAAGCTGATTTACATTACGTTTTTGCAGATACTTCAAATCCTGAAAGTTTTGAGGAAGTTATCAGTCCGTCTTCAGTTGACCCCGGTTTTATTGAATTAATTAATGCCCAGAGAGCAGGGTTAAAACCTGCCCATACCCACGCCGATAAACCACAGGAAGCATCTACAACCCATGAAGATTTTATTGCCGAAGTGAATGAAGCCATAAATCAGATTGTGGAAGGCAGGTTTCAGAAGGTTGTGTTGTCTCGTACAAAAAAGATGGGCATTCCGGCAGATTTTGAGATTGTTACCTTATTTGATAAACTTTGTGCTGCTTACCCAACCGCCTTTGTCTCTGTGGTGTCGATACCTAGTTCAGGTATTATATGGATTGGGGCATCGCCGGAAACTCTGGTGAGCCAGGACGCAGAAGGCAAGTTCCGCACGATGGCACTTGCAGGTACTCAGTCGGCCTATGATGCAGACGGCCACCTTATTAAAACATCTGAAGCACTCTGGCGACAAAAAGAAATAGAAGAGCATGCGCTGGTGAGCAGGTATATTGTAAATTGCCTTAAGAAAATAAGGGTGCGTGAGTTTGAAGAAGACGGCCCCAAAACCGTAATTGCCGGTAATCTGATGCACCTGCGAATGGACTTTACAATTGACACCGTTGATATCAATTTCCCACAGCTGGCTACGGTTATGCTAGATTTACTGCACCCGACATCAGCCGTTTGTGGCATGCCCAAAGAGCCGGCCAGACAATTCATACTGGATAACGAAAAGTATGACCGCGAGTTTTACAGTGGTTTTCTGGGCCCGGTTAACATTCAGGAGGAGTCACACATCTTTGTTAACCTGCGTACTATGAAATTACAGAACGGCATTGCCACACTATATGCCGGATGCGGGATTACCGTAGATTCAAACCCTGAAAAAGAGTGGATTGAGACCGAATTAAAATTGCAGACCCTCGGTAAATACCTTGCTTAGCATTTCCGGATTTTAAAAAAAGCGTGCAATAGTATTAGTTACCATTGCACGCTCGTATTTAAACGTAAAAAAGCATCCAATTACTTTTTGCCAAATAAGCGGCTCCAGAACCCTCTGGCTTTTTCGGTAACTTTATCTGCCGCTTCAGTTGCTTCATTGGCCAGTTCCTGTGCTTTTACCTTGGCTGTTTCTATGGCATCGGCAGCATCTTCTTTAATATCTTCCAGTTTTTCAGCCGCCTGATTCTTTAACTCATTGATTTTTTCTTCTGAAGCATACTTATTTTTTAACTCTTCAATTTGTTCGGTTGCTTCAGCAGCAAACTCCTGCACCTTGGCTTTTGCCTTGGCAGCTGTTTCTTTCGCTTCTTCCTTAAAGTCTTCAAATTTCTCTGCTACCTCGGCAGCCACTTCTTTGGCCTTTGCAGTTGCCGATGCTGCTGCTTCTTTGGCCTCTGCCTTTAAATCCTCAAACTTATCAGCAGCCTCAGCAGCTGTTTCCTTAGCTTTTTCTTTGGCGGCTCCAATAGCTGTTGCCACATCTTCTTTTATATCTTCCACCTTCTCGCTTAGCTGTTCTTTTACGCCTTCCGCTTTGGCCTCTGCTGTGGCAATGGCATCACTTGCATCAGATTTTATTTCTTCCAGCTCAACTGCGGCTTCTAGTTTTACTTCAGCCAGTTTTTCTTCTAAAGCTATGGCGGCGGTTTCTGTCTCTGCTTTAAACTCTTCAGCTTTTTCAACAACTTCCTCCTTAACTTCTTCCACTTTTGCTTTAGCTTCGTCTACTTTTTCTGAAATTTCAGCTTTCACTTCCGCCAATTTCTTTTTCCCCTTTCCAACTTTTTCTTCTATGGCAGCCTTGGTATCAGATACTGCATCAGACGTTGTTTCTAATTCTTCTGTCTTATCGGTTTCGGTTTTCTTTTTGGTTGCCATGTTGTAAATGGGTTTAAGCTATTATTGTTTGATAGTGAACTTAATAAACAGACTACAAATAAAAAATAAACAATTGATTTTTAAGTCATTAAGACATTTTTTTATTATTAAAAATGTAATATTACCTAAAACTGATGATAAAATGAGCCACATACGGATTCAGTTTTTGGGCATTAGGGTCGGTTGAGTCAAAGGCAGAATCACCCAGCAGTTTATCAGCCACGGTTTGTAAGGCGGGATTCTCAAACTCATAAGCCAGAATAACGGACAGCAAACCGGGCGAATGAGGGTCAGCCAGCTTGCCTCCCGCCCAGTCAACTACGGTTCCGCCGTAGTCCCAACCAAACCCGGAAAACCTGAAACGGCCTCCGTTTATCTGTTCCAGTTCTTTCAGGGTAGTGCCCACTTTTATTCCGGTATTAGTAAACCACTTGATTTGGCCTTCTTGTCCGGTTGGGGCAAAGCCTAATTCAACGTATTCGGGGTTTCTGAAATGGGTGGTATCTTTCCATACTATCTGGGCTTCATTTGGAGTACCTTTAAAAAGAATGGTACCAATAGAGAAAAAGCCTTCAGCCCCAAAAACGGTATCATGTGCGCTTACATTCGCGCTGCCCAGTTTTTCAATCAGTTCTTGTTCGCTGGTAATAGCGGTTATCACTCCTGCCTTTTCGCCTGCAATACACTCCCAGTCTTCTTTGGCCAAAGGCGTAGTGCCGGTAGTGGTTGGCAAAGCAACCGAATCTGGTTTCTGTTCCTTATTTTTTGATGAACAGGCATTAAACAGGCAGATAGCCACAGTTAACAGCAGCAAAAGTCTCATATCAGAATTGTTTTAAATAACTCAATTTGGCAATTACATGGTCTTCTGTCTGCGTTTGTTTCAGTTGGAGGTTGTCGAACCCTCTATGATTAAAGACAATGTAAATATACGATAAGGGTTGGTATTCCCAAGACAAACGTATATTATAATTCTGCGACCGGTTCTCTGAATTTTTCTGATAAAATCCGATTAACTGTACACGCGGATTAAGTGCAAACCGGCCTTCAATACTATAAAGGTCTACGTTGGTGGTAGTCTTCTGCTCGCCTACATTTCTGAAATGATTACGGTTATACCTTGCCACAACTGACACATGCGGTATGGGCGCCACCTGCATACGTATATCGTGCCCGTTTAACTGGCCGTCAAAGTAAGTACCCCAGTTAAACTCTGTATTCAGACTGATAACCTTTGAGGGGTCTGTACTGGCATAAATCTGGTGGCGCACATAATTGTATTCGCCCGGCCCTATATAAACGCCCAGCGGTTGAAATGGCTCTGTAAGCCGCTGATAGGTGGGATTAACCAGATAACCAAAAAAGCCACCGCGCTGGAAATTAAACCAGATGGGATTCAGATTCAACTGGCGTTCAATGAGCTTACCGGTAGAAGCCTGATGATAAAACTCTGTCATGATGCCGGGCTCAAAGGCTCTTACAAATTTCTTGAACGGAATCCACTTACCCCTGTTATAGAAAAATATTCCGGGGGTGGTACCTATAACATTACTTCTGGACACAAAGCCCAGTTCAGGATTGAAATCTTTGGTTACCACAGACTGTGTCCACCACACTTTCAGCTGATTGGTGGTATAATAGTATTGCGCCAGACCTGAAAAACCCTGTTTACCTCCGTCAGTAGAAGTAGAATAAACCGCCATTGTGTTTAAGGAGTGAGACTCTCCTAGCCGGAAGAACCCGTCGATGGTACCCGTAATATTAGAACCATCAGGCCTGTTTTTTACCGTCATTAATCCACCCAGACGGTTTTGCTTTCCAAAGTTTTCTGAATACCTGCCTACAAAATAGTTTGTGCCGGGGGTATCACCTACTTCACGCTGGCGCATAGCTATGGCACCATAGTTTCTTTTAAGCGAACGGTAAACGAATCGGCCTCCCACATCAATCGGAATCGGATTACCGCTATCATCCAGGCCTATTCTGCGGCTAAAAAATGGCTGAACCCGCATCGTTCCGCCAGCCAAATCATCGCTGGGGCCTATACCTACCCCAAACAAAGAAGCGTTTTCCAGAAAAAACTGCCGTCTTTCAGGGAAAAACACAGAAAACCGTGTTACGTTGTTTACCTGCCTGTCGGCATCGGCCTGTGCAAAATCTGTATTGGCTGTCAGGTCAAGAATTGCATTGGGGTTAATGGCCCATTTTATTTCGCCGCCAACCTTCAAATTATTATCATCAGGCCTGTTGCTGAAATTCCGGTATCTGTCAAATGAGGTCAGCACATAAGGCTGCACTCTGATATTGGTTGATGGTGGCGGTGGCTGCAGATTGGTTAGCGTGCCGGCATAGTCCATACGTGTATATCTGAACGAACGCGGATAGGGCGAAAAAGCAGTATGTTCGTTAGTAAGCCTGCGGATTCTATAGAAATTAAAGCCCCAGTCCTGAGCCTGTTGAGCGGTTTTCGGATACCGTAACGTTTGCCAAGGCACTGCCATTTCAGCTACCCAGCCAGAGTCAGTTCTGGTGGTGCGTACGCGCCACAGGCCGTCCCAGTCGAGGTCATAATAAATATCATCAAAAGACAACAGGTCTCGTTGCACACCATAGGGGTTAGTTACAAGCGCCATGGCATTACGTTTATCATTGAACCCATCAAACGATAAAGCCACCAGGTCGTGCTGTCTGATATTGAAATCTCTTTTAAAATCAGTAGCTCTGATTGCCTTTTTCCCCAGCGAATCGCGGGCAAAAATCCCAAAATACAGGTAATGTTTATTATACAAAACCCTTACCTCGGTTTTATGACTGGGCTGCTTGCCCTGAAAAGGCTCAATCTGAATGAAATCAGAAACAGGCCGCGCCAGTTTCCATTCGGCATCATTCATCACGCCGTCTACTTTCAGCGAAGAGGTAATAGCTTTGGCTTCAATTGTCTTTTTTATTGAATCAGGCTTGAATACCGATGCGTCCTGAGCAAAAGAAAGGTGTGTGATAATAAACAAAAAAGGAAGTAGTTTTCTAATCATACGTGTGTAGCTTTACAAGGGTGCAAAAGTAACAATAAAGTGGTAAGCAACAGCAGGTTAATTACCAAAAGAAAAAAATATTCTTTTGTTTTTATTTACATAAAAATATGCCTCAGACCAGACCGCCCAAAGTAGGTAAAAACAACCATTTGTTAATTTTCCAATTTGTACATTTCTTATAAACCCGCTTACAGAAAATCGACAAAAATAGTGCAAAAACTGGCGCATATTCGCTTTTATGTTTTATTTCTTCAATGAAAAATTATATAAATTCATTAGATTTGCCAGTGTTGCCAGTCTGCTTGCCTTACAACGGGCAAAGTACCTAAAGAAAATAAAAATCACCTGATAATGACGATAATAAAACAAACTTCAACACCAACGCTATGGAGTTTTCTGCTGATGTTGCTTATTTCAAGCTACTATGCAGGCGCTTCAACTGTTGATACCCTCGATGTACCCAGCAAGGTTATGAACAAATCCTATAAAGCCGCTGTGGTATTGCCGTCTTCTTATGCAGGCAGCAAAGCATCTTATCCTGTTTTATATTTACTCCATGGGGCCTCGGCACACTTCCGCGACTGGCTGAACCAAACGCCAGACAAAATGACTGTAAGAAACCTGGCCGACCAATATAATATGATTATTGTAATGCCTGAAGGAGAAATATTCGGGTGGTATCTTGACAGCCCGTTTGATGCCGCCAGTAAATTTGAAACCTATATTACCAAAGAAGTAATTCAGAAAATAGATGCCACCTACCGTACTGTAAAAAGCAATAAAGGACGTGTAATAACGGGGCTGTCAATGGGTGGGCATGGCGCTATGTATCTTTCAACGCGGCACCCTGAATTGTTTTGTGCCGCAGGAACCATGAGTGGTGCCATGGACATGAACTGGACGAAGTTTAAAATCAGTGCCGACTACGCCAAGTCAATTAAAGACCGGTTTAACAAACTATTGGGTACCGATAATCCGGAAGATGATGTATACACTAAAAACTCGATCATCAATATGGTTGAAACCATCAAGAAAAATGGTATGCCTCTTATTATAGATTGTGGTGTAGACGATTTCCTGATTGATACCAACCGGGAATTACACAGAAGGCTGCTGTATGCCAATGTACCCCACGATTACACAGAAAGACCCGGTGCCCATACCTGGCCATACTGGCAGAACTCTTTGCCTTATCATGTGCATTTCTTTTACCAGATTCTGAAAACCAATGGTGTTACAGTGGCTTCAAAATAACCTTTATTCATGTTTATAAAAAAAATGAAGGCTCCTGTGGGAGCTTTTATTGTATCCGCGCTGGTCAGTCGGCCCAAATAAGGCGTAAGGAATTTTATTCAATCCCTCAACGTTTGTTTAATGAGCAATTTTATAATTTTGCACCACATTCAAAAAGGAAGGTAAATATGCTTGTTAATATTTTTAAGTCGAAAATCCATAGAGTAAAAGTAACCCAGGCCGAGCTCAACTATGTTGGGAGCGTTACAATTGATGAAGATTTGCTTGATGCCGCGGGTATTATGGAGAACGAACGGGTGCAGATTGTGAACAACAATAATGGCGAACGCCTTGAAACTTACGCTATTAAAGGCAAGAGGGGTTCTGGTATTATATGCCTGAACGGAGCCGCGGCCAGAAAAGCCGAGGTGGGAGACATAGTGATTATTATTTCTTATGCTTGGATGTCGCCAGAGGAGGCTAAAACCCACAAACCACTGGTTGTTTTTCCTGATGAGAATAATCGTCTTGTAAAATGAAAAAAATACTGCAATATGTTATCTCACTGGCTGTAGCCGCAGGTTTATTATGGTTTGTTTTTAAAGACATAGACCTGAACACCCTCTGGGAAAAAATCAAACAGGCTGATTATCGCTGGGTGGGTTTATCTGCCATACTTGCTCTGGCTGCTCATTGGAGCAGGGCATACCGGTGGGTGTTAATGCTTGAACCCCTGGGCTACAAGCCTTCGGTTTTCAGAACAACGCTGGCAGTTCTGGTGGGCTACCTGGCCAATCTGGTTTTTCCGCGGGCAGGCGAATTTGCCCGTTGTGGTACCCTTAATAAGCTGGAGGATATACCGTTTGAAAAATCGTTCGGAGCTGTGGTAGCAGAACGCATTGCAGATGTGTTGGTTTTACTGGTGCTCATCCTGCTCAACTTGTTTCTGGAATTTGACAGATTAAGCACATTCTTCTTTAATTTCTTTGGCAACAAGTTCAAGAATCCGGTTCTGTTGGCAAGTATTGGAACTGCCCTGTTAATTCTGGTTATTATGGCCTATTTTACCTTTAAACGTAATATTGACAGGATTTCGAAACTTCCGCTTTATCAGAAAATAAGCGGGTTTATTGGTGGGCTAGCCAGTGGTTTTTTAAGTGTGCGCAATCTTAAAAATCCGGGAGCATTTGTGTTCCATACTGTTTTAATCTGGACGCTATATTATATAACCACATACGTATTGTGTTTTGCTTTACCTGAAACCGCTAACCTGTCGCCATTAGCGGCATTGACCATTTTTGTGATGGGCTCTATTGGTATGGCAGCACCCACGCAGGGAGGCATCGGCAGTTACCATTTTCTGGTTGGCAGCATTGTAGTTTTATATGGGCTTTCAGAGCAGGACGGCATCACGCTGGCTACTTTTTTACACGCCATGCAAGGACTGTTCTTTGTGGTTATCTTTGGTGTTACAGCCTTTTTGCTGACGTTTATATTGCCCAGGAAAAAGGCGTAAATTGTTTGATTTGAGGGTAGATTTCTTTAACTTTCTAATAGATTGACAATATTTTACCACAGAGTTACACCGGGTTCAGCACGGAGTTTTACTGCTAATTCTGTTCAAAATCTTTCAACTGTTGCTTCGTGGAACTCAGTGCATTCAACTTCGTGCCACTCTGTGGTTCAAAATTTTTACTGTAATTAATACTTTCTCTTTATTCAATATACAAAATATAAGTACAAGCCTTTAGTTATCATTATTTAGCAATTATAAATCACATGACAGAATCGAAAATACTAAATAAAGAAGAAGCACAAAAACAAATAAAAGAGTGGCAATCTGAAGGCCAGAAAATCGTTTTTACAAACGGATGCTTTGATATTGTTCATCTCGGGCATATCGATTATCTGGAAAAGGCGCGTAATCTGGGCGACAAGCTGGTGCTTGGGTTGAATACAGACGAATCGGTAAGTAGATTAAAAGGGCCGAGCCGCCCTGTTGTGAACGAATACGCCAGAGCACGCATGATGTCGGCCCTTGCATTTGTAGATGCTGTCATTTTGTTCGATGAACCCACACCGCAGGAGTTAATTGAGACACTTTGTCCGGATATTCTGGTGAAAGGAAATGATTACAGCATTGAGAACATTGTTGGAGCAGATTTTGTTATAGGCAGAGGAGGAGAGGTAAAGACTATTTCGTTGGTTGACGGATACTCTACTACCTCAATTATTAAAAAAATAAAGGATTTAGGCTGATACCTTGATTCAAAATCAGTCGTTTAATTAAATATTAACGAAAACTTATAATTATGATTTTTGTAATAAGTATTGTTTTCATGTTGCTGGGTCTGGCTGTTTCGTCGAGGCTTAAAAGCAAATTTGCCCAATACTCTCAGATTGGCTTATCTAATGGAATGACCGGCGCTGAAATTGCACGCAAAATGCTTAACGACAACGGTATATATGATGTACGAATTACGCAGGTAGAAGGCCAGCTTACCGACCACTACGACCCGCTCAATAAAACCGTAAACCTGAGCTATGATGTGTACAATGGCAATAGTGCAGCTTCTGCTGCCGTAGCGGCTCACGAATGCGGGCATGCCGTACAACATTCTGTGGCCTATGCACCGCTTAAAATGCGCTCGGCACTGGTACCTGTTGTGAATGTGGCCACCAACGCCATGAACTTCTTCTATATGTTCGGGTTCATGTTTATGGCTTATATATTCTCAAGAAATACCCCAATGGCGCAAATGGTGTTACTGGGTTTAATTGCGGCCAACGCTATAATTGCTACGTTTGCCTTAATTACGCTTCCGGTAGAATATGACGCCAGTAACCGGGCTTTGGCCTGGATGGAGTCAAGGGGTGTAGTAAACACCCGTGAACACGACATGGCCAAAGATGCCTTGAAATGGGCTGCCCTTACGTATGTGGTATCGGCGGCGGGTGCAGTAGCTAACCTGTTGTATTATCTGAGCATGTTTCTGGGCAGACGAGACTAAGCCTGTAAGCAAAAAAATAGTGCGAAACCATCAATCAAACGAGCATATTAATTACTTTTGTTTGATTGATGGTTTTTCTGTTTTTTATTCATTCTAATCGTTTTCTCATTGTGATTTTAACCTACAACTTCCCCACTAAAATACGCTTCGGAGCAGGTGCAGTAGAAGAACTTGCCGATTACCTGAAAGACAATAATCTTTCAAAGCCGCTTATTGTAACAGACCCCGTGGTAGCGCAATTGCCCTTCCTGAAAAGAATTGTTGAAAACCTAAATGCCAAAGGTATCAGTACAGAGGTTTTCTCAGACATCCATAAAAACCCTGTGAAATCAGACGTTTACAAAGGAGACCAAGCTTTTCATAGCACCGAAAGAGACAGCATTATTGGTATTGGCGGCGGTGCAGCTATGGACGTAGCCAGAGCCATTGTGCTACGTATTAACCATAGAGAAGACTTATTTAAATATGATGATTTAATAGGTGGAGATATCTACGTTACTAACGATGTGCCGCACTTTATTACCATACCTACTACATCGGGTACCGGAAGTGAGGTAGGTAGAAGCGCAATCATTGCCGACGACGAGACCCACCAGAAAAAAATATTGTTTTCGCCTAAATTACTGGCAAAAATTGTTTTTGCCGACCCATTATTGACAATGGACCTCCCTCCTTTTGTTACAGCAGCAACAGGAATGGACGCACTCACGCATAATATGGAGGCATTTCTGGCTAAAATGTACCATCCAATATGCGATGGCATAGCCTTAGAAGGCATTTCTTTGATTCATCAGTCGCTTGAAAAAGCAGTGAAGAATCCTGATGTTGAGGCCCGCAGTAAAATGCTTTTAGGCTCAATGATGGGTGCCATTGCATTTCAGAAAGGGCTGGGCGTAGTACATTCGCTGGCGCATCCGCTTTCTTCATTGCTTGATACGCACCACGGGTTAGCTAATGCTGTAAACATACCTTATGGCATGCGTTTTAATATAGCCGGCTTTGAAGGAAAATTCCGTAGAATTGCACAAACACTAGACTTGAAAGATGAATCAGGTGAGGCCGTGGTTAATTACCTGTTTGACCTCAACAGCCGTGTAAATATCCCGCATCGCTTAAGAGACATCGGCGTACGGGATGAACACATAGAAACATTAGCCGACCTGGCCATTGCCGACTTTGCACACCCTAACAATCCGAAACCGGTAAGCAGGGCTGATTTTAAAGCTTTGTATCTGGAAGCCCTCTAAAAGAGCGAAGTCTGCGCATAGATAGTTAAGAATACAACAGCAACCTCCGGAAATACTCAAAGAGTTTCTAGGAATAATGCTTTTTTATCTGTTATTTTTGTTATAGATATTTATTCGTATTCTTTTCAAAACTATGAAAGCACTTCTACTTTTGTTGGCTATGGTGGTTTTGCCACTGTATATTGCAGCGCAAGAATTATATAATCCTGCCAGAAGTTATAATTATTTTATCAGAGAGGCAAAAGCATCTGATAACAACGACACGAGAATTGTTGTGAATGAAAAAGGCGACACTACTCTTGTTGCGCATTATAAATTGCAGCATTCGCTTAATAACTCTTTACAAGAATTTACGAAGGTTTTTAAGGGTACGCCCTTTTTTAAAAACGGGTGGTATAAAGGCAAATTAAGCGCCAAAAGCGGGCAGGATGTAACCTTTCTGATGGCCTATAATATTGAGCAGAATGTGCTTTATATTGTAAAAAATGCCGGTGCTGATGCCGTGGCCATAAGACCAGATGAATTTACTATTGAAGGTCATACTTTCCGCAAATATGACAATGTATTTCTGGAAACCCTATACCTGAGAAAGAACATCTTACTGAAAGGCTATGATTGTGTTTTAAGTTCACGTTTTACTGATAAAACCGGATATGAACCATCAGGAGGCGATGCTGGCTATGAAGGAGAATTCAGGAAATCTCATAAATTTTTTACCATCCAGGATGATATGCTACAGGTAGTATCAACTGGCAGAAAAGCCTTGCAGAGTTTCCCCAAAACACAAAGACCCGTGATGGAGCAATTTGTGAAACAAAATAACCTTAACCTGAAAACCGAAGCAGGGCTCATTGAGCTTTTCAGATACTACGATACTTTGTAATTTTACTTATTATTCATCAGGCTTATTTCAGCACGTATAAGCCTGATGTTTTTATATCAGAACAAAATTATCAATACTGAGCCTGCAATCATTATAATGGCGCCTATCAGCTTCTTTAGAATATCTTCTTCCTTAAAAATACGGTAACCCAGAAATATATTTACCAGAACCGACAACTGAAACAAAGACAGTGCATAGCCAACGGGCATGCGGTCGAATATAAATCCGGTAGAGAATTGCGCAATACCAATGCAGCCCACCAGCAACCAAATGTAAGTTACCGCCCTGGGGTTCAGCTTTTGCATCTCCGCTTTCAAGGGTATTTTATTAAATAACAATAAAACAAAAGAAAACAAAGCGCCAAACCAGCACCAGCTGAAAAAGGCCTGCGTAACCGACGAAACCAGAATTACCTTTTTTACAAAAATTGCCTCAGTGGCTGTCAGTATCATGGCCCATATTCTGTATTGTATTTCTTTGCGCTTAAACAGGGCCCACGAGAATCCGTCTTCTGTAGTATTCAGCACAAAGTAACTCCCGAAAATAATCAGCCCTACTCCTGCCAGCCCTAACACACTTGGGATTTCATTTAAAACAAAAAGCCCGATTAACATGCTGATAACCGCCTTATATGCATTGATAGGCCCTAAAACAGAAAGGTCGCCCATCTGCAGCGCTTTTACAAGATAAAGGTTACCCAATGCGCCTAACAATCCCATAATAACAGAATAGACGTAGTATTCAGCGTTAATAGTGTGCCAGTCAAGCCTCACGCTAAAAATAAGGCAGGCTGCACCTAAAATGAAGTAGGTTAAAAAATTGACCGTTAACGCCGAAACCCCGCTGACTGTTAGTTTCTTTTGAAAAACATTGGCCAGCGGATTAGCGACAATTCTTAGCAAAACAGCCAGTAAAAGTATGAGCGTATTGCTGTACAATAGGGTAAAAGGTTAACAGGTGTTCTAGAGCGTATAGCAGCAAAGGTAAAAAAATCAGACACTCAACCGCTTGCTAAAACACAAAAAATGGATATTTTTAAACTTTATTTTACCTTAACTACTCTTTACACATGCCCGTTGTCTCGTTAATTGCTGCCATGAGTGAAAACCGGGCCATTGGTCTTTACAACGCTTTGCCCTGGGAGCCCATTGCTGCCGATTGGGATAATCTGAAAAAGGTAACAAAGGGTAAAAAGATGATTATGGGTCGTAAAAGCTACGACAACCCCCACCGTATCTGGTCTGACGCAGGCAATTACGTTATTACCCGTCAGCTGGATTATGAGGTAGACCCGGGCTTTGAGGTGGTAAACAGTTTAGAAGAAGCCATTGAAAAATGTAATGACCAGCAAGAAGTATTTGTGCTGGGTGGGGAAGAAATCTTCCGGCTGGCTATACCTCTAGCAGACAAAATATACCTCACAATTGTTCATGCCATTTTTGAAGGTGATGCGTTCTTCCCTTTATTTGATGAAAAGGATTTCATGATAACTGAGCAGAAAGAATTCAAGGCCGGTGAAAACACACCTTATGCTATTTCTATACTGACTTATGAAAAAAAGCCTGATTAGGCCTATTTAAAAAGGTTTTGTGGCATCTATTCCCAAAACTTTCAATTCAATGTTTTAAAGGTTTCTATCCACCTGTTAACTTGTATTATACTTCTTAAACTTTAGCCACATGCGATACCTTACTCTTCTGACCAGCTTGCTTATTGTCCTGACACTTACCTCCTGCCAGCAAAAAGCCAGTTACGATATCATCATTAAAAACGGAATGATATATGATGGTAACGGCGGTGAACCTCAAAAAACCGATATCGCCATTAATGCCGATACCATTGCTTTTATAGGTAATTTATCGGGCCAGTCAGGTTCCAAACAAACAATTGATGCGCAAGGCCTGGTGGTATCACCTGGTTTTGTAAATATGCTAAGCTGGAGTACCGAAAGCCTGATTCATGACGGCCGTTCTATGGGCGAAATCATGCAAGGCGTTACGCTTGAAGTAATGGGAGAAGGCACTTCGATGGGGCCCTTAAGCGATTCGGTAAAGGCCTATGAACAAAAACTTCAGGGCGATATCAAATACAAAATTGAATGGACAACGTTGGGTGAGTATCTGCAATACCTTGAAAAAAAAGGCGTTTCTACCAATGTGGCGTCGTTCGTAGGGGCAGCCACCGTGAGGGCTAACGAGCTGGGTTATGCCAACAGACCGCCAAAACCTGATGAGCTTGAAAGAATGAAGCAGCAGGTTAAAACAGCCATGCAGGAAGGAGCCATGGGCGTAGGCTCATCGCTTATTTACATGCCCGGCACCTATGCCAATACGCACGAGTTAACCGAATTAGCCAAAGCCGCTTCTGAATACGGAGGTATGTATATATCACACATCAGAAGCGAGGGTAATAAGCTGGAAGAAGCCGTAGATGAAATCATTAAGATTGCAAAAGATGCAAACATACACTCTGAAATTTACCATCTGAAAGCCGCCGGAAAAGATAACTGGCAGAAAATGGATAAAGTAATTGCCAAGATTGATAGCGCCCGTAAGGCTGGTATTACCATTACTACTGATATGTACAATTATGTGGCCGGAGCCACTGGTCTTGATGCTGCCATGCCCCCTTGGGTGCAGGAAGGAGGCCTGCCTCAATGGCGCAGAAGGTTGAAAGAAAAAACTATCAGAATAAAAGTTGGTGAAGAAATGCAGGCCAGGCAAAAAGAATGGGAAAACCTATGCCTGGCTGCCGGGCCTGACAAAACCTTACTGATTGGCTTCAAGCAGGATTCCCTGAAAAAATACCTGGGCAAAACCCTGAGCGAAGTGGCCGCCATGAAAAAGAAAACATGGTATGAAACCGCAATGGATCTGGTAATCAATGATGATTCGAGGGTAGATGTAGTGTATTTTCTGATGAGCGAAGAAAACGTAAAAAAGCAGATAATGCTGCCGTACATGAGTTTTTGCTCTGATGCCTCCTCTATGGCCCCTGAAGGGGTTTTTATTAAATCTAGCGCACACCCACGTGCTTATGGCAACTTTACACGCTTAATTGGCAAATATGTAAGAGACGAAAAAGTAATTAGCCTGCAGGAGGCCATCCGGAAGTTGACATCTCTACCATGCGACAACCTGAAAGTAAAGAAAAGAGGACGCCTGAAAGTTGGCCACTATGCCGATGTACTGGTGTTTGATTTGGCCAGAATGCACGATAAAGCCACCTTTGAAAAACCACATCAGTTGTCTGAGGGCATGGTGCATGTGTTTGTAAACGGGCAGCAGGTATTAAATAGCGGCACCCACACAGATGCTAAGCCGGGCAGATTTGTAAAAGGCCCCGGTTGGAAACCCTAAGATTTGTCTTAGAAGCGGCTTTAAGAGCCGCCTCTATTAATTTATTAACAGCTTTGCGGCATTTCTGCCGGGTATGCCGCTTACGGCACCCCCTCTGGCCGCGCCAGAGCCGCAGAGTAATATTTGGTTGCATGGTGTCTCTACACCCCATTTTCCAACGGCATCATCGCTTTCAGCATAAAACCACGACAACCCGTTATGAAAAATATTGCCCCGTGGCATGCCCAGTTCTTTTTCAATATCCACAGCGCTTTTGGCTTCAATGCACCAGTTGCCGTTTTTATCCTGAGCAAGACAATCTTCAATAGGCTCGGCTAAATATTCGTTAATTCCTTTCAGAAACTTGTCTACTACTTCGGCTTTTGCTGCTTCATTGTCTTTTATAAACAACTCATACGGCAAATCAAGCCCGAATACGGTCATGGTATGATAGCCTTGGGCTTGCAGGTAATCTGACAAAATAGAAGAGTCGGTGATTGTATGACAATAAATCTCACAGGCAATGGTAGCCGGGATTTTACCTGATGCAGCCTGCCTGAATGTCTCCTGCATTTGAGTAAAAGACTGATTGATATGAAATGTACCTGCAAACGCCTGTTCGGGGGTTATGCTTTTGTCTTTTAATTGAGGCAATCTTTTCAACAGGAGATTTATCTTGAAGGCCGTGCCTTCTTCAATACTTACAGGTGGTTGGGCATTGTTGCCAAGCAGTTTTTCCAGCACTCGTGGTGCGGCGTTTACCAGTACATCTTTTGCCTTTACCATTTGCTGACTGGTATGCCGGCTGAATGTTATTTCGGCAACCTCCCCTGTTTTTATGCGCTCTACTGATGCGCCCGTTTTTAGTTCAACGCCCAATTCTTGCGCTTTGCTAATCAGTTGGGCAACCAGATTCCCCATGCCGCCCTGTGGCACACGCCACTCACCGGTTTTATTGCCAACAACATGGTAAATAAACGTTCGGTTCTGTAGCAAACTATTGTCATGCGCATGTGTGTAAGACCCAATTTTGGCATCAGTCATCAGCACTCCGCGGAGAATATCTGACTGCACATTGGTTTCAATTAATTGCCCGATTGGCTCTTCTACAAAGCTATTCCACAATTCTGCATGTCCCTGGCTTTCAAAAAAGGCTTTCCATTCTTCTTTACTTTTCAGAGGCTGCAAAAAAGAATCCCAAATCAACCCGGCAAAAGTTTGTTGTTTTTGCAGTATGGCCTGATACCCCTCCCACTCTGCTTCACCATATCCTAAATCTAAAACTGACTTTCTCGACACCTCTTCATCTACATTGCTTATCAGTAAGCCCTTGTGCACTCCATCCTGAACGTACGGCGTATAAGAAGCTACTGCTCTGCGTAATAGCTGCACATGAATATTCAGCTCATGAAATATCTCTTCAGGAAATAAACTTACCAGATAAGAATATCGCGACAGGTAGGCCTCATAATCCGGAAATACCCTTTGCGAAGTTGTGCCTCCGCCTATGTAATCATTTTTTTCAAGCACCAGCGCCTTCTTGCCTGCTTGAGCCAGATAACAGGCAGCCACCAGCCCGTTGTGCCCACCACCAATAATAACCGAGTCGTAAATCATAGATACATTCAATTATAATAGCTCATCTACCAGAAGCGGCGTTGATAAAAACTTCTCTTATACGGTAATTGAACGGGTTATGCTCATTTTCAATCCGCTCCGGGTGCCACTGCACCAGCGTAAGCGCATGGTCTGACGGAGTTTTCCACTCCAGCCCTTCCACAATACCGTCTTCAGACAATGCATTGATTTTCAAGGTTTGGGCCGGAATATCAACCGACTGATGATGCGCTGAATTAATTTCTCCTCTGGTGGCTCCGGCAATGCCCGCCAGCGTAGAATCAGGAGATACTTCTATCTGATGGTATCGGTCTTTTCCTTCATAATATTTTGAATGATTGTTCTTGCCAATACTCGGTATATCACCTATCAGTGTACCCCCTAAAAACACATTTACCAATTGCAAACCTCTGCAAATGCCCAGTAGAGGCACCTTATTTGCGAAAACGTACTCACATACCTTCCACTCAAATTCGTCTCTTTTTTCATCCATAAATTCAGGATTGCACAAGGGCAGATTCTCGGGTTTGAAATAAAGCCGCGGATTCACATCTTCTCCGCCTGTCAGTAGCACACCATCGCAAAGCTTTATATCATCCAGGTTATTCTGCCGGTATCCCAGCCTGATTATTTTTATGCCAGTATTTTGCCCCAGTATCCATTTTTCATAGATAGGGTGTTTGTCGCCGCAGTCAGTAATGCCAATTATAATGCTCATTTATCAGTTTATTTTTACTATGTATCCTCTTAATAAGTTACTCAGGGTTTATTATCATAAAGGCTTATATATTCAAAAAAAAATATTCAATGGTATGATTTTTGTTAATTTTACGGTTACATTACACGCAAAAATTGCAATTAATTGTGCCAAAAGCAAGTGATGCACATCAGGCTTTTTGGTTATACAGACTAATATCCTATTTAAATTAGTTTACAATCTACACTTCAGAAAAATTTGTTTTGATCAATTTAAAACCATATCCAATTTAAAATCAAGGTTGAATACGTGCTCTATTAATCAAATTTTGCAGAATTGTAATTGACATGGATAAAGATATACCCGTACCCCAAAATGAGAAAGAAAGACTTGAGGCACTCAAAAGCTATTGTATTCTTGATACGCCCTCCGAAAAAGAGTTTGATCGCCTGACCAAACTGGCATCAGTCATTTGCGGGGTTCCGATTTCAATTATTACCCTTCTTGATGAGAATAGGCAATGGTTTAAATCAAACATCGGACTTAATGCCCCCGAGACACCAAGAGATATTTCTTTTTGCCAGTACACTATACTGGGTGATACCGTAATGGAGGTTGAAGATGCCACCCAAGACAATCGTTTCCGTAATAACCCTTTGGTACTTGAATACCCGCAAATCAGGTTTTATGCCGGATACCCCTTGATTGACCCGAACGGATTCACATTGGGGTCTTTATGCGTGATAGACCAGAAACCGAATAAATTAAATGATAATCAATTACTGGCGCTTGAAATTCTTGCACAGGAAGTCATTAGCCATATTGTTTCAAAAAAGAAAAATGCAGAACTCGAAAATTATGAAAGACTATTTAAATTATCGAGCGATTTAATCTGTATTACCGGTGAAGACAAACATTTTAAGAAAGTAAACCCATCTTTTAGCAAAATACTGGGCTGGACAGAAGAAGAATTAAAATCTAAACCAGCTATTGAATTTTTAAAACCAGATGATATAGAGGGTACCAAAAACTACATAAGCAGTTTAACGGATGACAGCCAGACTATCTCGTTCGATAACAGGTTCTCTGCACAAGACGGAACCTATCGATTAATTAACTGGTCGGTCAACAGAGATAATAACTCCAAAGAGAATTTCGCTATCGGAAGAGATATCACCAATCAGCGTAAAATTGAAGCAGAACTGATAGAAACCAAAAATTTGCTTGAAGCTGCCAACCGGGTTGGCAGAATCGGGAGTTGGAAGCTGGATCTTGAAACCGAAGCCGTAACATTCTCTGAAATTACAAGGGAGATACTTGAAACCAACCCTGGTATTCCTGTCACTTATGAAGACAGCATAGTTTTCTCAAAAGACCCACAAACGAGGTCAAATATTGAGGCGCTCATTGATCATGCGATACATACAGGCGAGTCTTTTGATACCGAGTTAGAAATTATAACTGCCAATGGAACCCCAAAATGGATAAGAGCCATGGGCGGCATTGAATATAAAGACGGCCAGCCCAGTTTCATTTTGGGTACTATTCAGGATATTGATAAAGAAAAGCACATAAATATTGAGTTTAATAAAATATATACGGAGCTGAAAGCCATTATGGATGCCGATTCCGGCATTGCTATTATTACCACTCATAACGACGGCATTATCAAGACTTTCAATAAAGGTGCAGAAATAATGCTTGGCTATACCGCTGACGAAATGATTGGTACAAAGCGTGCCGATGTATTTCATGACCACCAAGAGGTTGAAACTTATGCCCAAAAGGTTTCAGAAGAATTAGGTATTCAACTGACTAGCGCCGGGGAAGCCCTGATTGCCAAAGCCCGCCTCGGGAAAACAGATTTTAATGAATGGACCTATATCAGAAAAGATGGTGCCAGAATTACGGTGGAATTATCATTGACACCGCTCAAAAACTCGGAAAATGAAATATCAGGTTTTCTTGGCATTGCAAAAGATATAACCGATAAAAAGCACTCTGAACGACTGCTTCAACTAAGTGAAGAGCGACATAGAGGGTTCTTCGAGCACTCGCAAGGGCTAATGTGTACCCACGACCTGAAAGGGAAGTTTCTTACGGTAAACCCCGCAGGCGCTTATCTGCTGGGTTATTCAGCGCCGGAAATCCTTCAGAAAACTCTTTACGACTTAGTACCGCCGGAATATACGGAGAGGGTAACAGCATATCTGCGTGATATTCATGAAAAGGGCTACTTCAAGGGCTTAATGCTTGTTCAGCATAAAGACGGCAGCCTGAGAACCTGGATGTATAACAATATTTTGTCTGAACTCTTGGGAGGCGAAAAGTATGTTATTGGCAATGCTGTTGATATTACCGACCGCATTGATATGGAGCAGCAACTTATCAAATCAAAAGTGCAGGCAGAAAAAAATGCCTATGCAAAAGATGTGTTTCTTGCCAATATGAGTCATGAAATAAGGACTCCGATGAATGCCATTGTTGGCTTTGCCAATTTATTGAAAGACAGCCCGCTGACAGAAGAACAGTCTGAATACCTCTCTTATATTATTATCGCAACACAGAATCTGCTGGGTATCATTAACGATATCCTGGACCTGTCAAAAATAGAATCAGGCCATATTGTTATTGAAGAAGTACCATTCAGTATTAAAGATACCGTAAAAACAGTAAAAAGTATCTTACAGGGCAGAGCCAACGAAAAAGGGCTTGAACTTACATGCACTATAGACGAAACAATACCTGAAAATGTATTGGGCGACCCAACCAGACTAAACCAGATTTTACTTAATCTGGCTAATAATGCAGTAAAATTTACTTCTGAAGGCCTGGTAAATATTGAAGTTCAACAAGCTGATTGTACAGAAACAGAAGTAACCATATTATTTAAGATTACCGATAGCGGTATTGGTATTCCACAAGATAAGCTATCCATGATATTTGACCGGTTTACTCAGGCCAATTCAGATACTACACGTAAATTTGGAGGAACCGGCCTTGGTCTTAGTATCTCAAAATCATTGGTAGAACTTCAGAATGGTAATATTTTTGTTGAAAGTAAAGAGAACCAGGGTTCTACTTTTGGTTTTTTAATTACTTACAAAAAAATGGCTGCTTTGCCAGAACAAGCCCCAGGTAATAGCACCGACACACTGACAACCAATAAAGAGATTAAAGTATTGCTTGTAGAAGACAATGTTTTAAACCAAAAACTGGCATTAAGGGTACTTGAAAAGTTTGGCTTTGAAGCCGAACTGGCCCAAAACGGAAAAATTGCGATAGAAAAGGTTAAGACCCACAAGTTTGATATTATTCTCATGGACCTCCAGATGCCTGAGATGGACGGGTATCAGGCTACTGTTGCCATTCGTGAAGAATTGAAAGATGAAACCCCCATTATTGCCATGACGGCCCACTCGTTGGTTGGTGAAAAAGAAAAATGCCTGAAAATTGGCATGAATGAGTACATAACCAAACCGTTTAACCAGCGGGAGTTATTCGACAAGGTTGTGAAATTTGCCTGATACAGCCGGCAGCCTTACAACCTTTACAATTTCTTAACATGGTTTTTTTCGGGTATGGAGGAAACTTTCGGACTTTTGCGACCAAATAAAAAACACCAATATAATCGTACTGTTATAACTAAACCCAATAAATCATGTTTGGCTTAGAAACCGACATTTTCCTACTACTCTCATTCTGCCTTCTGGCAGCCTGCGCTTTTGAATTTATTAACGGTTTTCATGATACTGCCAACGCTGTTGCCACTGTTATTTATACCAATTCACTTAAGCCAACACAGGCCGTTGTCTGGTCTGGACTAATCAATTTCATTGGTGTCGTAACCGGTGGTGTTGGTGTTGGTATGAGCATAGTAAATCTATTGCCCGTTGAGCTACTGATTGACCAGAACGTATATCATAGTATTGCAATGGTACTGGCGTTGCTGTTCAGCGCTATTATCTGGAACTTCGGCACCTGGTATTTTGGTATACCGGCGTCCAGTTCTCATACACTTATTGGCGCTATATTAGGGGTAGGTCTGGGTTACGCCCTTCTGCCAGATAACGCCTCAGGCGTGGCTGCCGTAAACTGGGACAAAGCCAAAGAAATATTCTATGCACTCTTTCTATCGCCATTGGTGGGTTTCAGTTTAGCTGTTATCCTGATGTTTACACTTCGCCGGGCCTTGAATAAAGATATCAGAAAGCAGATTTTTGATGAACCCAAGAAAAACGAAGAACCTCCGTTCTGGGTAAGAGCCATACTTATTACCACCTGTACACTCGTTAGCTTTTTTCATGGCCGTAACGACGGGCAAAAAGGTATAGGTCTGGTAATGCTTATTCTGATAGGTATATTACCGGCTTACTTTGCCATTAATAATACGATTGATTTTAAACAGATTAAGCCTGACCTTGACACTATATCGGCCAAAGTGGCGCTGATTGATACCGCCAAGACCTCAGTAATTGAAAAAGGCAGAATAGCCCAGATTAAAACTAGCGTAGGTTTTCTTCAATCGCTGGCTGATAGCAACAAAGTAAGTAAAGCTAATGCTTTGGCTGCCCGTAAAGCATTATTAACTATTAGTGGCAATGCTAAAAAACTGGTTGACGACCCCGACGTAATTTTAAGTGACGCCAACAAAGCAGAATTAAAAGCGGCCGCTGTACAGGAAGAAAAAGGAATCAGAAAATATACCGACCATGCCCCAATGTGGGTTATTCTGATGATATCGATGTCGTTAGGCCTTGGTACCATGATAGGCTGGAAGAGAATTGTTGTTACCGTTGGCGAGAAAATCGGCAAATCGCATCTGACTTATGCACAGGGTGCATCTGCCGAACTGGTTGCAGCTACAACTATCGGGCTTGCTTCATGGTTTAAACTACCTGTTAGTACCACCCATTCGTTGTCGTCTGGTATTGCCGGTACAATGGTCGCCAGCAAGGGTATTAAAAACCTGCAGTCAGGCACTATCAAAAACATTGCGTTGGCGTGGGTTCTTACGCTTCCTGTAGCTATTATATTGTCTGCAACATTATTTCTGTTTTTCCGCTGGTTGTTTTAACAGATTTTCTGGTAATTGCAGTCAATTAAAGATTTTAGGTAAATCCGGGAATCCGGAGGGGGTTGGTACTCCCTCCGGATTCTTATATTTTAATTAAGTACTCAATTGTATTATTGAGCCCAAACACCAATATGAAATTTTATTTGAATCCATTCTTAAAGGCAGGCTTGTTCTGCCTGTTTTTAGGCTTGCAGGTACCCTCCGTATTGGCACAAGACCACGGCTCGCTGACAGAAATTGATACTACCACTGCCCGCAAACTTCTTTCTACATTTCGTAAATATGAGTACATTGGTATTGGGGGTTACATTCAGCCTCAGTTTCAATGGATACAAACCAAAGGCGCCAGAAACTTTAACGGTGGCGATTTCCAACCTAATGCCAGCAACAGGTATATGATGCGCCGTGGCCGTATCCGGTTCGACTATGCCCGTTATGATAAATTCAATAATCCGAAACTATATTTTATTTTCCAGTTTGATGGTACCGAAAGAGGCATCTTTATCCGTGATTTCTGGGGGCGTATCTATGAGAATAAATTCAACTCTTTTTATCTTACTACAGGTATGTTTGCCCGCCCGTTCGGTTTTGAGGTAGGATACGGCTCGCCAGACAGGGAATCACCTGAAAGAGGAAGGATGTCTCAGATACTCATGAGGGTTGAACGTGATTTTGGCTTTATGGGAACCTTTGAACCCCGAAACAAAACCGATTTTCTGAAATATATAAAATTTGATGCAGGCGTATTTAACGGGCAGGGCGTAACTGCCGTGGCCGACTTTGATAATCATAAAGATTTGATTTCCAGGTTATCGCTTAAACACTACAAACTTGCCCCAAAGTTGATTGTAAGCGGAAGTATATCTGGTTTTTTTGGTGGAATGGAGCAGTTTACCAACAAAATTTACAGAATAAACGGAACGGCCAAACAGTTTACAGTTGATTCTTCTGCTTCAAACCTGGGCAAAATTGCACCCAGAAATTATTATGGTGCCGATATACAAGTCAGGATTCCGAACCGAAGAGGTGAAACGGAGTTCAGGGCAGAGTATATCAGAGGTACCCAGACAGCCGTGCAAAGTACTACCGAAACACCTGCCGTAATACCAATGGAGAACGGTAAACCTATACCGCTTTATATCCGTAATTTTGATGGTGCCTATTTTTATTTTTTACAACAACTAGGCAGCAAAAAACACCAGATTGTACTGAAATACGACTGGTATGACCCCAACAAAAAAGTAAAAAACACACAAATAGGCGCTGGTTTTTCTGCGGCCGACATAAGATTCAATACTTTTGGGTTTGGTTATCTTACCTATCTGAACGAGAACGTCAGACTGATGCTTTGGTATGAAATGCCCAAAAATGAAAAAACTGATCTGAAAGATTACACTGAAGATTTGAAAGACAACAATTTTACCTGCCGCGTGCAATACAGATTTTAATTTCTTTTAAAGGTAATGGTATCTTGATTGGATTTTTTTGATGTGATACCAACCGGCACCACTCTGGCCGGCCGACGTCTGAAGATAGTATTGAAATTACGCGTATGCTGCAGGCTTACACCATTAACAGTAACGTTATTGTTGAAGTTATAAAAATAGTTGGGTACATTACGGCTATAGGCCTTTAAACGCCAGCTACCCTCTTCGTTAAGCATCCATTCTACTTCTCCACCATAAAAGTAGTTGCTGGCTGTTTGTTCCTGGTTTTGCAGTATGGTATTATTTACACTCAGTTTCAGACGATTGTTGCTGAAACGGTATGAAAAATTGAGTTGCATGTTATTAAACAGGCTTTGACGCACGTTGCTCAGCACGCCTAACTGAACCCCGACTTCAAGATTTGGGTCAAGTTTTGATGCAATAGTACCCAATTGGTTGGTAAGTAAATTACTTACATTGTCTAGCAATAGCTGAGAATCAACCGCATCTTTAAAGCTGTTGTCAGAGAAGAGCCTGTTCAGGGCGGTAATGCCTACAAAGTTATTTGTAAGCAACTGTTCATCATTCCTGAGGCGTTGCTCAAATGCAATTACCTGCGGCTGCAGGTTGAGAGGTATCCGACGTAAATCAAACTTGATGTCGTACTTAATAGACGGCTTCATCAGCTTGTCTGTCAGGGTTACATAAGCATTTACCGGATACGGCGTTTTTAATTCAGCACTGTTTGTAGTTGCCGACACGATACCATCTGGCAATAAAACATTAGCAGTTACAATGGCATTGATATTTACATCGGCATCGTAGGGGTCGCCAGACCACCTGATCCAGCTACCTTCCGCAATATCGAATTTTCTCACTCTCGATATATTCTGCAAGCTAAAATCGTACTTTCCGCTTTTGATAGTATAGGGGCCTGTCATTGTAAAACCACCACGCGTATCGTATTCAATGCTCAGGCGTCCGCTTCCTACGGCTGTTAGCATATCTTTGTTGCTACGGTCAAATATCACCTCACATATAGCATCTGGCGTAAAGGTAAAGTTAAAAGCCATCTTTAAACTTCCAGCCTCGCTGGTTATAACCGAATCACTCTTGACGTTTTTATCCTTAGGTAACTTTGTATTTTTACTTACAAAGCTGATACCATCCGTTTCGGTGTCAACGCTGGTGGCTCCGTCAAGCGGTATGGTAATTCTGGTTCCGGGTTTGCTTGTCAGGTTGCCCGTAATAGCTACGTGCTTAAAGTTTCCGGTTATATGCATATCGCCCGCCGCATAGCCAACTCCATAAAAATCTTCATTATCTTTAATACCCGTATTCATTATTCTGAAACCGTCTCTACCCCTCATGTAAGCATGTAAACCGAGCATAAAATTGCCGCCACCACCATTAAAAATACCTCCGGCCAGTTCTGCTTCATTGCCGTTGATGAGGGCATCACGCACCTTGAAACCCTTTTCAACCACAAAGCCTTCTTCATTAAAATTAACCTTGTCATCAAAATATACCTGAGCCTTCAGTTCATTCACTACAAGGCTGCCTTTATCTATGTCAATACTTCCGCGTATAACGGGGTCACGAGGGGTTCCTCTGACAGACAGTTTACCAGAAGCATAACCATGAATATCTGAAAAAATATCATCAACAAATGATTCAGAAATTTCAAGGTCGGCCTTATTTAGCCCGGCCTCCAGGTTAAGCGAATTTAACTCATTTTTAGGGTCATAGGTACCTGCAACTCTGAATATCTCCTTATCAAGCCTGATAATATTACCAATAATGTTCAGTTTCTGTACCTGATTGTCCCAAAGGGCTTCACCGGCAATTGTTCCTATCAGGCTTGTTTTATAGATAAGGTCATCTACATCAAATTTACTGGTAACCAGCGCATCTTCAAATACATCAGTCATTACCAGTTTGCCATTCAAAATACCTTTCAGGTCAATATTAGACAAGGGCTTAATGGTTTGTAAATCAAAGTCATGTATATCTACGTAGGCTTCTTTTCTGCTATCGGATGAAATAAGGCCGTAGACAGATATACTTTGCTTTTTGTTAGACACCACCACATCACGAAACTCAATGTCGCCACCGCCAAACTTAATAATATTGTTTTTGTCTATTTCCCAAACATCGCCAAGTAAATCCAGGCGCGTATTTCTGGCATCAAAAGCCAGGT
Source organism: Emticicia fluvialis (assembly GCF_024793945.1). Lineage (NCBI taxonomy): Bacteria > Pseudomonadati > Bacteroidota > Cytophagia > Cytophagales > Leadbetterellaceae > Emticicia > Emticicia fluvialis. The sequence continues at coordinate 81,820 of NZ_JANUSD010000002.1, read as the reverse complement.
CAATTCCTTCAGGCAAAAATTTAAGCTCGCCAAAAACCTGTGCCCTGTTGGTACTTTTTTGCTGCCTTATTTTAGAATCAAATTTTATGATGTTGTCAAGCCCCCAAACGCCATTTACCTCCAGGTTTTCAGTTGGCTCCATGCCACCCAGTTTCTGCTTTTGTGAATTAAAAACCAGAGAAGACAATATGCCCGGAGCATTAATCTCTTTTGATGTAAAGAAATCAAGGTCGTTATTATACAAGGCAAAACTTCCGTGTCTGAGCGTATCAATTTTACCATTAAGAGACACCTCAATGGTATTTCTGATGTTCATTTCTCCGCTTAAATCTGTATTAGGCGACACGTAGAGATCAGGATAAAAATAAGCAAAGAATGGCTGCGACTGCTTGAATTGTACCTTATAAGAAAGGTTGTATCTGGGTTGGGCGTTTTTGCCCGGCAATTTTGAATAATACGCCAGACGGCCGGCTTCAGTATCTGAAAAGTACTGAATGTACTCTTTAGAAAACCTCGACACATCATTAATAACCTGGCTCGGAGTAAATTTGCCGGATAAATCAATATTAAAAAACTCTGATAACAAACTAATGCGCCTGGTCTTGTTTTCAAGGGCTGAGGTTACAAAAACCGAATCGATACCCAGTAATCGCTTATCATATTGCATTACCGTATGCAAAAGCTGCGCCTCGCCTATCCAGTTATCTAATTCATTGCCCTGAAAATCAAGATTTAACTCCGACTTCAATTTTACGTCGTTGTCTGTATACCCAAGGGCTTTCAGATTGGCGTTCTGAAGCTTACCGTTGATATCGAACTTGTTGAGTGCCTTGCTGAAATCAATACTGCCGGTAACATCAAAGGTAAGGTTAGTGTCTTTTACGCTTACGCGGCCGTCAAACAAAGACTGGCTCATGGCGCCGTTTACGTCTATATTCTTGAAGTCATATCCATTAAAGCCAATATGCTTTACGTTGCCATCAAAATTGAGTAGCGCATCTTTAATTGTAAGGCCCTTACCTTTTATTGCACCGTTGAATGACATTTTCTGCAGGGTCTTTTCCTGATTCACCAATTTGCCGAGGTCCAGATTATCAACTCTAAGGTTACCCGTGTATGTGGCCAATGCTTTGTTATCTGGAATCTTCATGGCAATTTTACCAGAAACCGACCCTATCTGGGTTTTAATGTAGGCCGTAGTTGAAAAATCGTCATAAGGCCCTTTGAAGGTACCAGAAAAGTTAACTACCCCCAGTTTGTAAATATGTTTGGTATATACTGAGTCTCCGGCATACTGGCGGGCATCGGGCGCATCTATCTGAGACGGCCGCCAGTTTAAATCCATTACGGCTATCCGTAGGTCGGGCATATTTTTAAAGGCGATATCGCCGTTCAAATAACTGTTCTTTCCGAATTTCAGGTTAAAATTATTCACTCTGAAATTGTGTACTGTGCCTTTAAAATCACCATTGAGCAGATAATTTTCATGATACTCGTACATATCGGGTGCAAATCTGGCTAAATCCTGGGCATCTATTTCGCAATCATGGAGGTCGCCGGTCATTTCTACTTTTTCATTAAAGTCCTGAAAGTCGCGGGGGGTAATGTACTTGAAATGAACAGACCTGCGAAGCACAGAATTATTGATACGCGCATAGAGGTCATCAAACCTCATGTGCTGACGCGAGTAGAAAAAGCGGGTCTTCAGGTCTTTAATTTCCAGATTACTGCGCCGGTCAACCCCCTTTAGGTCTTTAAGGCCGAATTTTATGGTATCTCCCTGAATAAAAAAGTTTTTCAGCAGACCCTGTACTTCATGTACCGTAAAGTTGTTGTAGTCAAACTCTTCTTTAGGAAACCGCTGTTCGTCGGGGTCCTGAAGTGTAAAAGTTCCACCCTGTATATAAGCCTCGTCTATCGTAAACGGGATATTGCGTTCTACATAAGGTTTGGTGGTATCTCTTGGCGGTGTTGTAAGCTCTTCAATTCTGGCAATCCATTTATCAATGTTCAGGTCGCCGTCTTGTTCATAAATCAGCTTCACACGCGGGCTCATTACCATCACGTAGTCAAGATTATTATCAAAAGCCAGAAAAGTATCCCAATCAAATTTAAAGTTGGTTTTGGTATTTACGTACAGCTCCTTCACAAAAATCATTTCCCGGTTTTTGTAGTCGTAAATAGTAATGTTCTGAAGGGTAATCTCGTCAAGCCAGGTGAGTTTGGCTTTTTCAATAGTAACTTTTGAACCCAGTTTTTTTGAAAGATACTCAGTTGCGCTCTGCAGTGTAAGTGTTTGCACTACCGGTAATTGTATGGCGTAGAAGATTATCAATATCCCCAGAAAAGAGTAGAGAATAAAATTGGGTAGTAGTCTTGCTAGTATTTTAAACGCCTTACGCAAAATAATTGACAAATAAATTAATTAGTGAATTACTCTATAGTAATTTTGTAACAGAAAAGGTTTTTTGACCTTCAAACACAAAATTTTGTCTAAAGTATTGAATATCCTAGCAATTGAATCGTCCTGTGACGAAACATCAGCAGCTGTTATTTCTAACGGTAAAATCTGCTCCAACATTGTTGCCGGCCAGATAATTCACGAGCGTTTTGGCGGTGTAGTACCCGAGCTGGCCTCGCGCGCTCACCAGCAGCATATACTTCCGGTGGTAGAAAATGCCTTAAAAAAAGCAAATATAACAAAAAATCAGCTAAATGCTATAGCTTTTACGCGTGGCCCGGGGCTTCTGGGCTCGCTGCTGGTAGGCACTTCGTTTGCCAAAGCCATGGCTTTAGGGCTTGATATACCGCTTATTGAGGTTAATCATATTCAGGCGCATGTACTGGCACATTTTATTGATAAGCCTGCGCCTTCGTTTCCTTTTTTGTGCCTCACTGTTAGCGGTGGCCACACCCAGATTGTGCTGGTGAAAGATTACCTGCAAATGGAAATAATAGGCGAAACTCAGGATGACGCCGTTGGAGAAGCCTTTGACAAAACCGCCAAATTGTTGGGTTTGCCGTATCCGGGCGGGCCACTGGTTGACAAATATGCCCAACAGGGAAACCCTCATGCTTTTGAGTTTCCGTTGTCTGAAATGCCGGGTTACAATTTTTCATTCAGTGGTATAAAAACTTCTATTTTGTACTTTTTAAAGGCAAATCAGGCTAAGAAACCAGATTTTATTGAAGAAAACATAGCTGATATTTGTGCAAGCGTGCAGCACACTTTAATAAAAATGCTTTTACAGAAACTACGCAGGGCAGCCCGCGAGCTAAATATTAAAGAAGTTGCCATTGCAGGTGGGGTGTCGGCCAATTCAGGACTTAGAAAAGCGATACTTGAAATGGGAGAAAAGGAAAAATGGCAGGTGTATATTCCGGCATTTGAATACTGTACAGATAACGCCGGCATGATTGCCATGGCTGCCCATTTTAAGTATCAGAAAGGCGAGTTTACGTCGCAAGAGGTAAGCCCCCTGCCACGTATGGAATGGTAAAATACATTAAGCGCTCTTAAACAAAGACGAGCCTCGTTTTCACAAGGCTCGTCTTTGTTATATTATTTGGCAGCAACACTGGTTTTTCTTCTGGTTTGGGCAACCTGCAACACGTGCTGCCCGATTTTTATACCACATTTATTGCCTTCGTCGCATCCTGACCAATAGTGAATACCGCCATATAAACGGCTGACACTGGCCATAAGTGCGGCTTCTCTGAACGACTGAAACGACATAACGCCGTGGCCGTGCTTATATTCTGTAGAATCGGTAAAGGCAACTTTATCTCCATGCACAAAGCTTAACACCTCTGCTGCCGCTGCCGAAATGGTGCTATGGCCGCTTGTATATTCAGGAAATGGCGGTGTTTGTAAAAATGGCTGCCATTTGGGGTCTAGTTCCTGATTGATTACGGTCTCTGGGCGAACTTTTACGCTGCGGTATTTTTCTCTCCAGCAACTGATAAAGCCATCAAGTAGTGCCACTGATGCAAGCATGTACCCCTCAACACTTTTCTGGAAAGAGGCCTTTGTTTTGCGCGAAACCGTGGTGTGAATGGCAAGCCAATGGCCTCCGGGCGTCATTTTTTTATTGGCAAACATCACGTGCCCCATTACGTTCATCACAAACGGGTTATCATCCCAGAACCACGCAATGCGTTTTTGCTCTTCGGTTAGTTTTTTGCCAAGCTCATAAACCTCAAAGGTTTCTTTCCAGAAAGCACTTTTTCTGTCTTTATTATACATGGGCGGTGGTGGTGGCGGGTATTGGCCAGACGAGTCAAGCGCAAAAGCACGAATTTTGTTCCATTCGGGTTCGCAGGCATCGGCATAGGCCGGTGGTGTAGGCACCCAGGTACCCGGCTGATTGGTTACAGTAAATCTGATACCGCGGGTCTGTTTATATTTGTCGCCACCCGAATAACGCATTACATGAGCAGCTACACTGTCGCCATAGGCCATTGAGCGCTGCATCACATCTTCGGGTATACCCATGTCTTCATATTTTTTAAAGAAGCCTTTTTCGTAATCATCAAAGAAATTACCTGAAAAAGTAAGCGTTCTGGCCACTTTCAAAAAGGCTTTGGTACTGGCAAGCGGAAAACAGTATTCTTTACCTGCTTCGGGCTGTGGGCCTTCTTTATATCCTTTCAGCCTACCTCCCATTGTCTGATACTCCGGAAAACCCGGCACCATGGCTTCGTACCCGGCCAGATTGGCGTAGGCATAAATGCGGCTTGCCACAGGCGGTTTGAAAATGTCATGGATAATAACATCCGTAAGCAATTCTACTGACTGGTGATAAAGCTCAGGATCAGCAGCTTTAGCGTTGTAGACTTTTGCATCGCCTTTTGGTTTACAGGCATTAAACAGCAAGCCCATCAGAGCAGCGCTCAGAATGAGAGATAATTTTTTAATCATGAGTAGTGTAAAAACTAAAACTAAAAAAAACACAATTATTAAATGCAAATCTACAAAAATTACTTTTTAAAATTTGATGATTTTTATCATTTTAATAATAAATGCTAATCAGTAAAAATTTCAGAGCGATATTCCGGTTACATCATATATTTCGGGCTTTCAGTCGTATAAAACCCACAATTTTTAAAAACCTAATCTTTAGTAGGCCATTAGCCTGTCTAATTAATCGGTGGGTTTTGGGTGTCAATTTCACTTATCTGAAAAATAAATAATAAATTTCATTATCATTTTCAGCCTTTTCACAACCAATTACGTCTTGTTTATGTTGATTGTCTGAAAACCTGACAAAATTCATTTATACATTTGCGCCCAATGCCGATATCGGAAGCGGCCATACCAGATACTCTTTGATGACGACCAATAAAAGAAAGATATTCAATGACCCGGTTTATGGATTTGTAACAATTTATTCTGACTTAATCTATGACCTGATTGAGCATCCTTATTTTCAACGCTTACGCCGTATCAAACAACTGGGTATGGCAGAGTTGGTTTACCCCGGTGCCCTGCATACACGTTTCCACCATGCCATGGGTGCCATGCACCTCATGCAGGAGGCTCTGCTGGTTTTGCAATCTAAAGGAAATATTATTTCTGAAACCGAGTTTGAATCTGCACAAATAGCCATTCTGCTGCACGACATTGGCCACGGGCCGTTTTCTCATGTCCTTGAATGTTGCATTCTGCAGGATGTATCTCATGAAAAAATCTCTGCCCTGCTGATGGACCGCCTCAATAAACAGTTTGACGGACGTTTGACTATGGCTATACAAATGTTTAAAGGCAACTATGCGCGTGATTTTTTCCACCAGCTGATTTCAAGCCAACTGGATATGGACAGAATGGACTATCTGAACCGGGACTGTTTTTTTACAGGCGTAGCAGAAGGAACCATTGGTGTAGACAGAATTATAAAAATGCTTAATGTAGCAGGCAATAAGCTGGTTGTAGAAGAAAAAGGTGTATTGAGCGTAGAAAATTTCCTGAATGCCCGCAGGCTAATGTACTGGCAGGTGTATTTGCACAAGACCGCCATCTGCGCCGAAACCATGCTGATTAAGATTATAAGCAGGGCAAGAGAGCTGATTCGTATCGGAGAAACACTGTTTGCCAACCCGGCATTTATGGTTTTTCTGAAAGAAAACGTTACCTTAAAGGAATTTGAAAGCAATGATACCTATTTGCAATCGTTTACACAATTAGATGATTACGACATCTGGGCTTGTATAAAAATGTGGCAGTTTCATTCTGACAAAGTTCTGTCAACCATCTGCCGTGATTTGATGAACCGAAATCTGTTTAAAATCAAACTTTCGAATAACCCGATAGACGACACACTCATTAGTTCATTAAAACAGTCGCTGCTTAACAACGGCATACCTGAAAATGAGCTACATTATTTTATTATTGAAGGCGATGTAAGTAACAAAGGGTACGTTCATGGAGACGAGACCATTTACATCAGCACCAAAAATAAAGACGTGGTTGATATAGCCGATGCCTCTGATTTACCGACCATCAAGGCATTGAGCAACATCGTTAAAAAATACTATGTATGTTGGGGCAAAAATGTATATTTGCAATGATTTTGCTATGTTGTAAGGTATTTTTGCATTATTCTAAGAATATTTTCGACAAAAATTATTTTGCCGACACTTAATAAAACAAAGTGGTATATTTTCCAACTCATGCAAAGTTTAAACTCGCTGAAGTATTATATGCAATTTACAATAAAGCAAATAGCACATCTGCTAAATGGAGAAGTAAAAGGAGATGAATCCCTGACAATCAACAATTTAGCAAAAATAGAAGAAGGTAAAGCTGGTGATATTTCGTTCCTTGCGAATCAAAAGTATGAGCAGTTTATCTACACCACAAATGCCTCAGCTGTAATTGTTGGCCGTGAATTTGAGCCCAAAAAAAGTGTTTCTGCCACGCTTATTGTTGTAGAAAACCCCTATTCATCATTTACCCTGCTACTTGAGGAATACCAAAAGTTTTTGAATTTTTCTAAGATTGGCATAGAACAACCCTCTTATACAGGCGAAGGAGCCGAACTCGGAGAGGGTATTTATCTGGCCGCTTTTGCTTATGTAGGTAAAAATTCAAAAATAGGTAAAAACGTTAAAATTTATCCGCAGGTTTATATTGGAGACAACGTAACCGTGGGCAACAATACCATTATCTATGCAGGTGCAAAGGTGTATAGCAACACGGTAATCGGAAATAACTGCGTTTTGCACGCAGGTGTAGTAATTGGCAGCGATGGATTTGGTTTTGCACCACAACCTGATGGTTCGTATAGGGCTATTCCGCAATTGGGGAACGTTATTCTAGAAGATAATGTAAGTATAGGAGCCAACACCACTATTGATTGTGCTACTATGGGGTCTACAATTTTAAGGCAGGGTGTAAAAATTGACAACCTGGTGCAGATTGCCCATAATGTAGAAGTTGGCAAAAATACCGTCATTGCAGCACAGACAGGCGTAGCGGGGTCATCAATTATTGGCGAAAACTGTGTTATAGCAGGCCAGGTTGGTATAGTGGGGCATATAAGTATCCCGAATGGCACTAAAATTGGAGCCAAGTCTGGTATTAACAGAACTTTTAAGAAAGAAAATACTTCAGTCTCGGGCGTACCTGCCTTTGAGATTAACGATTATCTGAGGTCAACAGCTATTTTCAGGAAACTACCTGTTCTGGAAAAACAGGTACGAGAACTTGAAAAACGTTTGGAAGAGCTCACCAGCGAGGGAGCCTTTACAGAGGTATAGATTAGCTGACACCGAAAAATATGATATTGCCAATGAACGTAAAACAACAAACCGTAAAAAAGAAAGTTTCAATTTCGGGCGTAGGTTTGCATACAGGCGAAAAAGTAACGCTGACCATTCAACCTGCTCCGATTAATCATGGGTATAAGTTTCAGAGAATCGACTTAGACAATAAACCAATCATTGAAGCCGATGTAGATTATGTGGTAGATACCTCAAGAGGTACAGTGCTTGAAAAAGAAGGTGCACGCGTACATACCACCGAGCATATTCTGGCCGCCCTGGTAGGCTTACAGATTGATAACGTCCTGATTCAGCTTGATGGACCTGAAATTCCTATTCTTGATGGAAGCGCAATTCAGTTTGTTGAGTTACTGGAAGAAGCCGGTGTGGAAGAACAACCCTCTTTACGTAACTACTACGAAGTTACCGAGGCTATTCATTACCGCAACGACGAACGCAGTATTGAACTGGCAGCATTGCCACTGAATGACTACCGCCTGACGGCAATGGTTGATTATAACTCGGCCATCTTGCACAGCCAGCATGCGCAGCTACATAATATCGAGCTTTTCAAGAACGAAATTGCACCTTGCCGTACTTTTGTATTTTTGCATGAGTTGGAAGCCCTTTTTAAAGCAGGCTTAATTAAAGGAGGCGATATTGGCAATGCCGTTGTGATTGTTGACAAGGAGGTGTCGGAAGACGAAGTTGAAAATTTATCAAAGCTACTTAACAAGCCTAAAATTCAGGTAGGCAAAACCGGCGTGCTGAACGACACACCGCTGCGTTTTTCTAATGAACCTGCAAGACATAAGTTATTAGATGTAATGGGAGACCTGGCATTGGTTGGTCGCCCGTTGAAAGCTCATATTCTGGCCGCCCGCCCGGGTCACACGCCTAATGTAGAGTTAGCAAAGAAAATCAAAAAACAAATGCTTGACTCGGCCAAAAGTGCCCCACAGTATGACCCTAATACTCCTCCGGTGTTTAATGTAAATGATATTGCCAAGCTGTTGCCACACCGTTATCCGTTTGCACTGGTTGACAAAATTGTTTACCTGGACGGCCAAACCGTAGTAGGCATCAAAAATATTACCATGAACGAGCCGCAGTTTACGGGTCACTTCCCGGAAAACCCCGTTATGCCCGGTGTGCTTCAGATTGAAGCCATTGCGCAAACAGGTGGTGTGCTTGTTCTTACCTCTACCGGAAACCCAGAAGCGTACTGGCCGTATCTGGTAAGTATAGATAACTGCCGTTTTTACAGAAATGTGTTACCGGGCGACACACTTATTATCAGATGCTCTCTAATAAACCCCATGAAACTGGGTGTAGCAAAAATGCATGGAGAAGCGTGGGTAGGCAAAACTCTTGTTTGCGACGTAAACATGACGGCCCGTCTTGTTAAAAAAGCTAAATAAGCAGGTATGGATACCAGTCTTATGAAGCAAAACATTCTAAAGCAATAATCAAACAATTATGAATCAACCATTAGCATTCATACACCCAGACGCCAAAATTGCACATAATGTAGTTGTAGAACCATTTGCTGTAATTAATAAAGACGTTGAGATTGGAGAAGGGACATGGATAGGCTCGCACGCCATTATTATGGAGGGTGCCCGAATCGGCAAAAATTGCCGTATTTTTCCGGGAGCAGTTATTTCTGCTGTTCCGCAGGACCTAAAATTTAAAGGAGAACAAACCGTAACAATTATAGGCGACAATACCACTATCAGAGAATGTGTTACCGTAAACAGGGGTACCGTAGACAAGTATCGCACTGAAATTGGCTCTAACTGCCTGATAATGGCTTATACACATATAGCCCACGATTGTATTGTTGGCAACAATGTAATTCTGGCCAACTGTGTGCAATTGGCAGGCCATATTACCGTGGGAGACTATGCCAATATAGGTGGGATGTCTGCCGTGCAACAATTTGTTAAAATAGGCAAGCATACTTATATTGGTGGCTGTTCACAAATCAGAAAAGATGTTCCGCCTTATATCAAGGCAGCCCGTGAGCCGCTTTCTTACGCGGGTATCAACTCGGTAGGTTTGCGCCGCAGAGGGCATTCAGATGAGAAAATAGCAGAAATACAGGACATCTATCGTTATATTTATCTGAAAGGTTTAAATAATAATGAAGCTGTAACACAGGTTGAGCTTGAGTTTCCTGCTACACCGGAACGTGACGAAATATTGAATTTTATTTCTAATTCTGAAAGAGGAATCATCAAAAGCCCGTTAAAAAAAGCCTTGGATAGTGAAAATTGAGCTGGCTAATATAGGCAAGAAATATAGAAACGAATGGATTTTTCGTAACACTAACCTGACCTTCTCGAGTAACGAGAGTTATACGTTTGTCGGGCCCAATGGAAGCGGAAAATCCACTCTTTTACAAGTAATTGCAGGTTCTCTGCCACAGTCTGAAGGCCAGCTTGCCTATATTGAAAACGGAAAGGTTTTAAGTATAGAAGAGTTTTATAAGAAAATAACCATTGCTGCTCCTTACCTTGAATTGATTGAAGAATTTACCCTGCTTGAAATGGTAGACTTCCATATCAAATTCAAGCCGCTTAAAAACAACATTTCTCCTGTTCAGTTTCTTGAGTTGATTCAGCTGGCTCATCACAAAGATAAATCAATCAAAAATTTCTCGTCAGGCATGAAGCAAAGACTGAAACTCGGGCTTGCTTTTTATTCTGATTGCCCGGTTATAATGCTCGACGAACCGACATCCAATCTGGATGCGCAGGCTTCAGGATGGTATTTGAGCCAGGTAGAACAGCATACCCAAAACCGCCTGCTGATTATCTGCTCAAACCAGCCACAGGAATACCCATTCTGCAAGAATATAATAGACATAAGAGATTATAAATTAAAATGAAGAATCTTTAGTCCTCTTTAAGAAAAGCAATATTTCTTCGGAGCCCTTCCAGTTTGGTGCGTTTGACGGCTGACCGCCTGAAGATTTCCTGAAACAGTTCTCCGGTAATTTCTTCCCAGTCTTTTCTGGTAAATTCTTTTAACTGTGGATTCATCTCAAACTGTGCCGTTTTGTGAGGCCGTGCAAAGGAGTTCCAGGGGCATACGTCCTGGCAAATGTCGCAGCCAAACATCCAGTTATTAAACTTCCCTTTCATCTCTTCCGGAATAGCTTCTTTCAGCTCTATTGTAAAATAGCTGATACATTTACTGCCATCAACCACGTAAGGTTCGGTAATTGCATCGGTTGGGCAGGCGTCTATACAACGCGTGCAGGTGCCACAGTAATCTTTTATAGGGCCATCTGGTTCCAGTTCCAAATCACAGATAATCTCACCGATAAAGAAAAAACTGCCAATTTCGCAGTTTATCAGGTTGGTGTGTTTACCTACCCAGCCTACCCCACTCTTTTTGGCCCAAACTTTATCCATCACCGGTGCCGAATCAACAAACACTCTGCCATTTACTTCCCCTATTTCATCAGCTATTGCCTCTACTAAATCTTTCAGTTTGTCTTTCATTACAAAATGATAATCGGTTCCATAAGCGTATTTCGACAATTTAAGGTCAGAGGCAGATTCAGGCAGGGTTTGCTCCGGATAATAATTCAGAATTAGTGTAATTACAGATTTTGCGCCATCAACCAGCTTACGGGGGTCTAATCGTTTATCAAAATGATTGGCCATATAGGCCATTTTACCATGGTAGTTCTTATTGAGCCAGGCCTCAAGGCGCGGGGCTTCTTCTTCCAGAAACTCAGCTTTAGATATGCCACAAAAATCAAAGCCCAATTCTGTGGCTTTGGTCTTAATCAGATTGGCATATTTTACAGCGTACGATTGAAACATACCGCAAATATAGAGTTAAACTGGCTGAAAGATTTTAAAAGGCATGTTTTAAAGTACGCTTTACACTGTACCGCAAAATAACAATCTGGCCAGAGTTCTAAAACTTTTGAATATAAACACTATTTTTACTTCTTATTAATCAATTTATTACAAGAAAATTCTAACTATGAAAAAGGTCTGCATTATTACTTTGTTTTCATTCTTATCAATCACAGCTTTTGGTCAGGTAATTCCAAAAGGCACACGTTTTATTGGTGGTAATTTTGGTTTTAATCTCACTCAGCTAAAAAATAATGGCACTGTAGAGAGTAACACTGTAAATCTGGGTTTAACACCGTCTTTAACTAAATTTATTAAAGATAATTTCGCCGTTAATTATTCGTTAGGCTATAACCTTGGAATTGGCAGACACAGACAATATGCAACGAGTGAGTTCCATACTCTATATTCACATGCTGTTGCTGCCGGAATATCTTTCACAAATTACAAAATGTTATCAGAAAAACTTGGAGTTTCGGTCAATTATGGCGGCAGTCTGGTGTATCAGTTCCATGTTCATTCAGAAGGACTTTCTGGCACCCCTGGCAACATAAACCTGTACCTTAGTGCCGGACCAGGGATTATTTATCTACTGAACGAAAAATTTGCTATTGAAGGTTCTACCTCATTGGTTAGCCTTAATGCAGGCTACACGTGGTCTGAAAAAACCAAATTAGTAAACGTGGGTATGGGGGCAAACGGCAGCCCGGGTTTAGGCTTAGGTTTCAGATACTTTTTGAGATAAAACCTTTTACTTTAGCCAATATTAGTTCATTAAATGTTTCTGCATCTGAGATAACCACCTCAATGGGTACATAAAAAAATCTATCAAGCTCTTGCCCGCTCAGCAAGGGCTTTATTTTTACCATGTCTTTCTCGGTGGTTACAATTTGCCGAGGCCGGCTATTATCAATTATTTTAGAAATTTCTTTTCCGGAAAACGCAAAATGGTCCGGGTACTCAAAAGTCTGTTCAATAACAAAACCATGCAGTTTTAAATGTTTCACCAGTACTTCAGGCCTGGCAATAGCGGTTACAAGTGTTACCGGAACCTGGGCATTAAAAACACTTTTGCCTGCATAAGATGCCACCGTTTTATAGCGGATACCTGAAAAAAATACCAGTTTATCGGCACCTGCATATTTAGCAATGCCATTAATTATATCTTCTTTTGTTTTATGTATAATATCATCCGGGCATTTGGTTACAATTACGGCATCTGCTCTTCGGGCACTTTGGCGTATATCGCGCAGCAAACCGGTTGGCACCATAAAATCTTTAAAAAACGGGCGGTTATAATCGCATAAAAGCAGATTCAAGTGCGGAGCAATTTTGCGGTGCTGAAAAGCATCATCTAAAATAACCAGCTCATTATCAGGCCATTGATACTGAATCTGATTCACGCCTGTTACCCGGTCTTCACAAACCACTACTCTGATTTTATGGCTGAATTTCAGGTAATACTGCATCGGTTCATCGCCTATCGTTGAGGCCGTGGCGTTTTCATCAGCCATCACATAGCCTTTGGTAGAGCGTTTATACCCTCTGCTAAGTATACTTAGCTTGTATTTGTCTGCCAGGAGTTGTACCAGATACTCTACATGGGGGGTTTTGCCTGTGCCGCCCAGATTCAGATTCCCTACATTGATGGTAAATACATCCGGCCTGGTGCTTTTCAGAATCTGTTTATCATACAGCCAGTTGCGAACACCAATAATACAGGCCATTACGACACTTAACGGAAAAAGCAATATTTGTAAAAGGGTGGTTTGCATGTAAAATTCTTATAGTGCTTGTGCTTTTAATATCGCTTAATAAGAATAAGGCACAAAACGGGTAATCTGTAGAGTAAAAAATAAAACTTTCTGTACTTTTGCCAAAATTAAGCATTTTTCAATGGGGCTGAAAGCTAAATGGTCTAAACACTTATTGAAATTCAAGTTCGAAGCCGGAACTTCACGCGGTGTTTACACAGAAAAAGAAACGTACTATTTAAAAATCGAAGATACTGAAAATCCGGGGGTTTTCGGTGTGGGTGAAATTGCGCCTCTACAAGGGCTGAGCATAGACCATGTGCCCAATCTGGAAGAGGTGATTCATAACACCTGCGTTACTTTTGACAGCCTAGACCTGGAGATTTTCCCCTGGAATCTGAATATTATTCTTTCTCAGCTTATTGATGATGCTTATCCATCTGTAAAATTCGGATTCGAAACCGCCCTGCTTGATGTAATGAATGGCGGCCGAAGAATTATTTTTGAAAATGATTTTTCGGCTGGCAAAAGAGCTATACCTATCAATGGTCTTATCTGGATGGGTAGTAAAGGGTTTATGTTGCAGCAGGTTGAAGAAAAACTAAATGGCGGATTTGATACTTTAAAGTTAAAAATTGGAGCTATTAATTTTGAAGATGAACTAAGTATTCTGGCTTTTATAAGAGAAAAATTTACGGTCGGGCAAATTAGCCTGCGGGTTGATGCCAACGGAGCTTTTAGTGTGGCTGAAGCAGCACTCAAACTAGCTCGTTTAGGTACCTACCAGCTGCATAGCATAGAACAACCCATTAAAGCAGGACAACCAGAGGCAATGGCTGCTTTAATTGAAAAAAGCCCAGTACCTGTTGCCCTTGATGAAGAACTGATTGGTGTAAGTGAATACGTACATAAAATGCAGTTGCTGAAAAAAATAAAGCCTCAGTATATTATTTTAAAACCCACCCTGTTGGGAGGCCTGCAACACTGCCGCGAATGGATTGAAATTGCCACCAGACTACAAATTGGCTGGTGGGTAACCTCTGCATTAGAATCTAATATCGGCTTGAATGCCATAGCACAGTTTACTGCCGAGTATAAAAACACGCTACCACAGGGTTTGGGAACAGGCGCATTGTACCATAATAATGTTGACAGCCCACTGATTGTTGAAAACGGAAACTTAAGGTTTGACACAACCAAAGCCTGGGATTTGAGCACCATTGGCTTATAAAGCTTGGGCAGTGTGCCATTTATTATTGGTATATCTGTTTCAGACTTTCTGCTGTCAGCTCCTGATTTACCAGGTATCTGTAAGTTTCGTGATCAAAATTATCTAGATTAGTGCCAAAAATACCTTTGGTTTTTATGGTCTCTCTTAAAATAACCCCTGACCCAAGAATCAGGCGTATCTTCTCCCAATCGTTATAAAAGTACTCTTGTAATAACGGAATAACCTTTTTATGAAACACACCTGCTAATTCATCAGCAGTATCTACTCCTAAAAAATAAGCATGGCCTAAGGTATGATTTCTGTCGAGCAAAAACGCTATCCTCTGGTTAATTATTTCCAGTAACCTGCTTAAGTCAATATCCTCTATGGTCTTCAGCAAAAAGGGCTTCGGCATTAATTCCTTAAACTCAAACCG
Source organism: Emticicia fluvialis (assembly GCF_024793945.1). Taxonomy (NCBI): domain Bacteria; kingdom Pseudomonadati; phylum Bacteroidota; class Cytophagia; order Cytophagales; family Leadbetterellaceae; genus Emticicia; species Emticicia fluvialis. The sequence goes on along the minus strand of NZ_JANUSD010000002.1, from coordinate 66,781 downwards.
GCGACGTAAAGCCAGATCCAGCAAAGCAATAGAGCGGTCGGCCGTATTCATAGTGCCTATAATGTGCAGATTACCAGGCACTCCAAACGTCTCCTGCGAGTAAGACAACACCAGTGATAGTTCATTTTCGGCGCCCAGCCGCTTATCTGGTTCTATCAGGGTTATCAGTTCACCAAATACCTTTGATAAATTCGCCCGGTTCAATTCATCAATAATCAGCACATAGCTTCCGGCTTTTTCGAATCTTCCGGCGCGGTTTTCTCTGGTATCCTTCATACAGGCTTCAAAGCCGGAATATCCCGCCATTTTTAATGCTTCCAGGCAGGCCTTATAAAAAATGCCCTTTACTACCTCATAATATACCTGTCCGCCCCGTGCAATGGGTCTTAAACCTTCTATGAACTCTTCATAACTGTACGACTGATGAAATGCTATGAACTGAGCAGGGGCTCTGCCCGCAATGTTTCTTGCTTCAAATGTTTTACCTGTGCCCGGGGGGCCATAAAAAACCAAATTTGGTGGTATATTCAGCTTTGGCGCATAATTTACTTCTGTTTCGTTCAACAGCAGCGGGTTCTTATCAGTTATTTCAGAGGTGGTATCAGAGGTGCCAATTTCCCAGAAAAGCTCGTTTCTTAAATTTTCATTTTCTGCTATCTGGTAGATGTACTGATTGTGCCGCTCTTTACGTGCGCTTGAAATGGCCGTGGCTTTCAGTTCTTCCAGACACTCATGCCAGGCACTTCTTATCTTGATGTCTTCAATGATATGCTTTTGTTCAAAAGGTATATGGGCATATAGATAATCGGGGTTATTAAGGGGCGATAATTCAATGGTATCGTACCTGGCAAATAGTTGTTCATGGCGTTTACAGAGTATAATATCATACCATAAGCCCTTTTTGCGTCTGAAATCCAAAGCCACATAGTTATTGATATTGGCCGAAATTGCTTTGTCTTTTCTGACAGAAAAAACTATTCTGGGGTCGTCTATGCCTACATTGGTTACTTCTATCAGCTCTTTTAAAAGCACAAAAAACCATAAAGACGCCTCTTTATTATCAATTTCACGTAGTTTCTCAACAAGAAGCTCTTTATTAGACCCAGCTGTGCTCATATTTGGAAATGATTTGATACTTAAATACCCCGATAACTTTTACGGCTTTAAAAATAGTACAATAAAGATTCAGAAAAAAACCAGGCCCGGGTTATAAACATCAGAAAAGAAAAAGGCCACGTAATTGGATGTGGCCTTTCTAATTACTGATTCTGGAAATTATTTCAATTCACTGGCTTTTATTTCTCTGGTCCAGAGTTCTTTACCGTCTTTATCAAGCACATTAATCTTCAGCACGCGGTCTGTGCGTTTGCCTGATATTTCAAGCAACCCGAAATTGTGTTTGGTAACTGTGGTGCCTTCCAAATAAGGGCTATCAGCTTCTTCTTTTACTGGTTTTGAGGGGCCAGAGGTAAGCGCAGAAATAGTAAGGTCATATAGTGGATAAGCGCCGGGGCGGTCTACTTTTGTCAGGGCTGTCCAGTGGCGGTCACCACTGATAAAGATTACCCCGGGTATTTTTTCTTTGGTAATGAGTTCAAACAACTGGTTGCGTTCTTCTTCATAATTGGCAAAATTCTCGAATATTTTAGCCGGATTACCCACCTGCCCTCCTACTATAACAAATTTAAACGGTGCATTTGAGAACTTAAGGGCATCTACCAACCATTGAATCTGCTTTTGCCCAAAATACTCTCTGCCTCCGGTAGTACGGTCGTTAGGCGTTCTCCACCAGCGATCGTCCATGAGGAAGAACTGGCAGTCTGCCCATTGAAAAGACCCCGTTACGCCTTCATCCTTAAAGGTATAATTGAGGTTACCCCAGAAAAGCTTAAAGGCATCAAGGGTTTGTTTTTTACTTACAAAACCTCTGTCGGCATCGTTAGGGCCAAAATCGTGGTCGTCCCAGATAGCATAGTTATGAATACTACCGAGCAAGGGCTGCATTTCAGGCAATGAGCGCGTATGGGTATAGCGCTTCATGATACCCGTTTTGGTGTTCCAGTCCGGCTCACGCAGATAAATATTATCGCCGCTCCACAACATAAAATCGGGCTTTGATTGATAGATACTCGTAAAAATTTCATACTCAGAACCATAAGGCGTACCCGGGCGGTCAAATTCTGTTTCATTGATATAAGCACAGCTACCCAGCGCAAACTTAAAGGCCGGAGGGTCGGTACGCCATTGCCAGAGCGCCTGGGTCTGAAACTCAAGCGGATAACTGAGCGCCACTTTCTTTTTATCTATCCATACCTCGTATGCGTATTTTTTTCCCGGCAATACCTCGTCTGCAATTAGTCTGGCAACAAAAGCATCTGATTTAGTGGTTTTAAACTCTTCCGTTGCATACTTTATTGCGGGCTTTGTTTTGTCCCAATACACAAATTTCACAGATGCCTCTTTTTTAGTTTGTACCCATAGCAGCACTTCTCTCATTTCTGAATACCCAAGCATAGGGCCAGACTGTATCTGTGCCATCAGGGTAGATACGCTAATTAGGCCTGCAAATAATAGCAGATTTAATTTTTTTATCATAATATTAAATATTGATTGTAAAATGAATCAATACAAATTTAACCTATTCAATAGAACCCCTATATTAACCTTCTGTAAAATGTGCAAAAAACTCCTTTTGCTTGTAAACCCCTTTTCGGGTACAGGTAAAAGCCTGGCCGCCAGCGAGTACCTGAAAAAACAACTGGATAATTACGATTATACAACCATTGTGAGTGAGTACAGAGGGCATTTTATTCACTTTCTGCAAAGTGAAGACCTGACTCCCTACGAAAAAATTATTGTTTTTGGAGGCGACGGCACCATGCACGAAATATGTAATGCCCTGGCCGAAAAAACTTCTCTACCCCCTATTCTGTTGTTTCCCTGTGGTGGTGGCAAAGCATTGAACCACGACCTGAAAAATCTTGACTGGGATAGTTCGCTTGCAAAATTCAGACAAAACAACATTAAGCACATTGACATTTTTAAAGCCACTTTTCCGACGGCACCGGCTCCGGAACAAATGAGCTACGGTTTTAATATTATTGGCTGGGGGCTGGTATCAGATATTAATAAAACAGCAGAGCAACTACGCTGGCTGGGTGGCTTAAGATACAGCGTGGGAGCCATCTTTCATATTTTCAGGAATCCTTCGTTCAAGGCAACTGTAACGGTTGACGATGAAGTCTTTACCGGAGATTTCAGTTTTGTGCTGGCCTGTAATACGCAACACACAGGCAAGGCGATGAAGATTGCCCCGCTTGCGGTTCTGGATGATGGCCTGCTGGATGTACTGGTAATTAAGCATGTTTCGTTTTTTCATCTGCTGCGGCTGTTTCCTTTAATTTTCTCGGGCAGGCACATTCATTCCTCTTTGGTTGTTTACCGGAAGGCCAGAAAATTCAACATTGATGCCGACCCATTCATGCTGGTAATTGACGGCGAAACCAAAGGACAAAGCCCTTTGCAGGTAGAAACATTAGGAAACAGATTGCCTCTGGTTGTGTAAGCAAATAAACAGTTGCTTCTTTTTCCTCCATAACTGCATCAAAATATCCTTCAAAAATGAGTATATTGTCAATATATTGCTCTGAATTACGTTTATTAACCATAAACACCCCAAAGACAAACCCTAAACCATGAGCTTTAAATTTACCATTTTGCTCTTAATGGTTGCTGCTATTGCTTCTGCTCAGAATAAATTTACTGTGAGCGGGTATATCCGCGAAAAAGGAAGCCAGGAACAACTGATAGGAGTAAATGTGTATTTACCGAATTCGTCAATCGCCACAGCTTCAAATACCTATGGATTTTACTCACTTACGATTTCAGCTTCTGACAGCCTGACACTTATTTTCTCGATGGTTGGTTACAAACGAGTTGAAAAACAGTTAAGCCTTCTGAAAAACCTGGAGTTGAACATTGAGATGGAAACAGCTAATCAGTTGCAGGAAGTGATGGTGTCGGCCAGAAGACAACAAGACAAAGTAAGCGAAACGCCTCAGATGAGCAGTATAGACCTGCCTGTGCAGCAAATCAAAAAAATACCTGCTTTTTTAGGCGAAAAAGATGTGCTAAAGGTGCTGCAACTAATGCCTGGAGTACAGAAAGGCTCCGAAGGGCAGTCGGGCATTTATGTGCGGGGCGGCGGCGCAGATCAGAACCTGATTATATTAGACGACGCCATTGTGTACAATGCCAATCATCTTTTTGGTTTCTTTTCTACTTTTAACGGCGATGCCCTGAAAAGTGTGGAACTCACCAAAGGCGGCTTCCCCGCCAGATATGGCGGCAGGTTATCGTCAGTGATTGACTTAAACATGAAAGAAGGCAATAAGGAGAAACTGCATGGCGAAGGCGGCATTGGTCTGATATCGTCAAGGCTGACTCTTGAAGGGCCCATCAGAAAAGGCAAATCATCGTTTTTAATTTCAGGCCGCAGAACCTACCTTGATGTAGTGGCCAGGCCGTTTATCAAGGCGCAGTCAGATGCCGGAACTCAGGATGACGGCGGTTATTATTTCTATGACCTCAATGCCAAACTGAACTACGATTTCGGCCGCAAAGACAAGGTTTATGCCAGCGCCTATTTTGGCAGAGATAAATTTTACAGCAAGTCAAAAACAGATACCGAAAAGAATGATTCAGACCTAAACTGGGGTAACATTACTACCACGCTCCGCTGGAATCACCTCTTTAATGAAAAACTGTTTGCCAATACCTCTTTTATTCTTAGTAGTTATCAATTTGGTATTGGCAGTTATTATCAGGATTTTCAAACCAGTAGCGACAACTACACCCTGAATTATCAATCGCGCATCAACGACATAGGCCTGAAGAGTGACTTTGATTATTTCCCCAATCCTAAGCACTCAGCCAGAATTGGCATGGCGGTTACACGTCATCGTTTTATTCCGTCGGCCATTGTGCTCAAAAGCAGCCAGACCAACCTGGAGCGTGAAGCCAGCCCGATTGATGTAATGGAATCTGGCATTTATGGAGAAGATACCTGGAAAGCCACCGACCATCTAAAAATGAATATAGGGCTAAGGCTCAGCTATTTTATTGCCCAACAAAAGAGTTACCTGCGGCCCGAACCCCGCATCTCTGCGGCCTTGAAACTGGCCGAAAACCTGTCAGCCAAAGCCTCTTATGCAGAAATGAATCAGTTTGTTCATTTGCTTTCTAACACGGGTATCGGGCTGCCTACCGATTTATGGGTACCTACCACCCGCAAGGTAGCGCCGCAAAACTCAAGGCAGGTAGCTGCAGGTATTGCCAAAGACTTTCCGAAGCAAAACCTGGCACTTACTGTAGAGGGGTATTATAAATATATGCGTAATATACTGGCCTATAAAGAAGGTTCTACATTCTTAAACCTTGACGGCCTTGGCGCGCAGGAAGTAAACTGGGAAAACAACGTAACAGCCGGAAACGGCTGGTCTTATGGCGGAGAATTTTTATTGCAACGTAAATCAGGGCGTATGTCTGGATGGATTGGCTACACATTATCATGGACACTCTGGCAGTTTCCTGAACTGAACGCCGGTAAAAAGTTTTATCCGAAGTATGACCGCCGACATGACCTATCGCTGGTAGGCATATATGAGCTCACACCACGCATTACAATATCAGGCACCTGGGTATATGGCACAGGTAATGCCCTAACCTTACCTGTTGCCACTTACAGCGCCTACATTGACCGGTTCAATAGTGCCAGAAGAACCCCGGCCATTGTTAACCGGATACAGTGGAGCAGCCAGGATGCCAATGAATATGGCGAAAAAAACTCATACCGTGCAGAACCATACCACAGGCTTGATTTCGGTATTCAGTTTCATAAAAAGCTTAAACACCATGAGCGCACGTGGGAATTTAGCCTCTACAATGTATATAACCGCAGGAATCCGTTTTTTTATAACATAAGTACCGAAACCATAACTTATTCAGACAATACCGTGGCCGAAAAAAATGTATTGAAGAAGTACTCGTTGTTCCCGATTGTGCCGGCGTTTTCTTATAATTTTAAATTCTGACAACACTGATGAAGTTTCTTTCCTATTTATATGGTGTCATTTTATGTTCAGGATTGCTGTCTTGCGACAGCCTCATTACTACCGTACCTGAAGACAAACTACCCCAAGGAGCCGGAAAACTCGTCCTGCATTCTTATATTTCTCCGCAAGACACCCTCATTCTGGTAAAAATAACACTATCAAACCCTTTACTGGGTATTCAGCCAAACAGCGGGTACACCTATACTGTTGTCGGCCAGGATACCATCTACCAGACCAACGTGCCAGTGGCAAATGCCAAAGTAAGTATCTCAAACTCAAAAAGGCAGTCGGCTGAATTACCATACAGTAAAACCCAGCAGGTTTATTTGCTTGGCACGAAGTCGTTCCCGATTCTTGCCGGTGAAACTTACACCATAAAAGCCAGTGCACCAATGGGTAATATTGAGGCAGCCTGTACCGTACCAAAAGATGCCGCATCTATTGTAAAATACAAGATTGACACCCTTACTGACTTCCGTGTGAATCCTACCCGTCTTACTTTCAGGATTAATTTTGACTGGAAAGACATACCGGGGCAGGAAAACTTCTATACCATGAAAGCAGAAATAAAAGCGCCCATGGTGTTAACTCCTTTTCCTGACAATAAATCTCAGACTACCCTCATCAGAACAATCAGTTATACCGGTTATTGGGATGAAGAAAACCGGCAGGAGCAATACCAGACCGATGCAAGCCGCGATGGGCAGTTGCTCTCAACCCCCAATGGTATTATTACCCCGGGTACCGAGGCAGTAGCAGAAAACAATCAGCGCTATTATACCCGTTATGCAGGCAAAAAGAGCATCATCCGCCTTGAAATTCTAAACACCGACAAGAACTATTTCAATTATCACAGGGCTGTGCGTATTAACAACCGGCAGGATGGCAACCCGTTTGTAGAGCCGGTACCCATACCCACCAATATAAAAAATGGCTTAGGGTGCTTTGCTGCATCAAACAAATCGGTTCTTATTTTTGCCTTTTAAGTGTTTAGTATTTTGGCAGTGCCGGTTTTATTTATGCCCTATGATTCGTATCTTTGTCGCCTTTAGCAGAAATAAAATTTTAAAGAGATGGAAATTACAGGTAAAATAGTACAGTTGTTGCCACTACAGACAGGACAAGGAAAAAATGGCGTTTGGAAAAAGCAGGATTTTGTAATTGAAACCGAAGGCCAATACCCCAAAAGAGTATGTATTTCGGCTTGGGGAGATAGAATCAGTGAAAGCCTTTTGGTAGCAGGCAGAGATGTAACTGTATCGTTTGACCTTGAAAGCCGCGAGTTTAACGGCCGCTGGTATACCGACGTAAGAGCCTGGAAAGTAGAAGAGGCCTCAGCAGAAACTCCTTATTATGCGGCTCCGGCGCAGTCGGCACCGGTTGCCAGTAAACCTGCAGCACCTGAGTTTCTGGTTTCTGCCGAAGAAGGACAGGACGACCTGCCGTTTTAAAGCAAACACAAAAATATTGATTACATCAGGAAACACAGAGCGGCTATATCCTCTGTGTTTCTTTATATCAACATATAAGCATATTATAACCCATAAACCTCTGTTTCAAGCAGAAAAACCATGTTTTCAATTCAGAATTTCACAGTTGAGTCTCTAGCCAGCCAGTTCGGCACACCGCTCTATGTTTATGACGGCCACAAAATTGAAGAGCAAATCAGTAAAATGCGTACTGCCTTTGCTGGTAGTAACCTAAAACTGAAATATGCCTGCAAAGCGCTTACCAACATCAACATCATGAAGCTGATGCGAAAGAACGGCGTAGATATAGACGTGGTATCAACACAGGAAGCACATCTGGCAATTCTGGCAGGTTATGAGCCGCATCAGATACAATATACCCCAAGTGGTGTGGCGTTTTCTGAAGTTCAGGAAGCCGTAGCCATGGGTTTAAGAATGAATCTTGACTCGTTGCCTTTGCTGGAGAAATTCGGACAAACCTACGGAAATTCTCAACCTATCTGTCTGCGAATTAACCCGCATATCATGGAGGGCGGAACCCTGAAAATTTCTACCGGCCATAAAGACTCCAAGTTCGGCATTTCTATTGAGCAGGCACCTGAAATTTATGAAATTGTACAAAAGTATGATTTGAAAGTAACAGGCCTGCATCAGCATACGGGTTCTGATTTCAAAAATGCGAATGTGATTATTGAGGCAGCCGAAAAACTATTTGAATTAGCTTTTAAATACTTTCCGAATCTGGAATTTCTTGACCTGGGTTCGGGCTTTAAAGTGGCCTACAAAGAAGACGACCACGTAACAGACATGGAAAAGCTGGGTAAAAGTGTAGTAAAAGTGTTTAACGATTTTTGCCGGCAGTATGGTAAGGATGTTCAGCTTTGGTTTGAGCCCGGTAAATTTCTGGTAAGCGAGTGCGGTTATTTACTGGTAACAGCCAATGTGGTGAAGCATAACCCGGGCCGTAATTTTGTAGGCGTTGATTCAGGCCTTAATCACCTCATTCGCCCTATGATGTACGACGCCTACCATGATATCATCAATGGGTCAGATCCTGAAGGTAAAGAAAAAGAGACTTATGATATTGTAGGGTACATCTGCGAAACCGATACTCTGGGCAAAGACCGTACGATTCCGAAAGTAAAAGAGGGCGATATTCTGGTAATTAAAAATGCAGGCGCTTATGGTTTTTCTATGGCGTCAAACTATAATTCCCGTTTCCGCCCGGCAGAGATATTGATATATAATGGAGAGGCGAAATTGATTCGTCAGCGTGAAACCATGGAGGATATTCTGCGCAATCAGATTGTGCTTGAACTCTAGTTTGCTTACATTTGAGGCCTCAACTTACTTACAATTATGATTGCTTCTCAACAAGACTTCCATCGCTCTAACAAAAGAGATGAGTTTGAATCGCCTGATTTTTATGGCATAGATGATTTACTGACCGAAGAACATCTGATGATTCGCTCGGCGGTGCGTAGTTTTGTAAAGCGTGAAATATCACCCATTATTGAAGATGCCGCTCAGAGATGCGTTTTCCCTGAGCATCTGGTAAAAAGTATGGGAGATATGGGGGTCTTTGGCCCTACTATTCCCTTAGAATACGGAGGGCAGAGTCTGGATTATATATCTTATGGCCTGATGATGCAGGAAATTGAACGCGGCGATTCCGGCATGCGTTCAACGGCTTCAGTGCAGGGCTCGCTGGTTATGTTTCCTATTTACAAATTCGGCAGTGAAGAGCAAAAGCAGAAATTTCTGCCCAAGCTGGGTAGTGGAGAGTTTTTAGGTTGTTTTGGGTTAACAGAGCCTGACTTTGGTTCAAACCCTGGTGGCATGACGACCCACTTTGTTGAAGACGGAGACCACGTGATTCTGAACGGCGCAAAAATGTGGATATCTAATGCCCCCAAGGCAGATGTGGCAGTTGTATGGGCAAAAAATGAGCAGGGTCGCATCAAGGGTCTGATTGTTGAACGTGGCATGGAAGGGTTCAGCACACCAGAAATACACGGCAAATGGTCGTTACGTGCCAGTATAACCGGCGAACTGGTCTTTAATAATGTAAGAGTACCCAAAGCAAACATATTGCCTGAGGCTGACGGATTGAAAGCCCCAATGGCTTGCCTTGACAATGCACGCTACGGCATAGCATGGGGTGCCTTAGGAGCAGCGATGGACTGTTACGAGGCTGCCAGAAGATATGCCATGGAGCGCATACAGTTCGACAAGCCCATTGCTTCTTTTCAGCTTACGCAAAAGAAACTGGCCGAAATGCTTACCGAAATTACCAAAGCCCAACTGATTTGCTGGCGACTTGGGAATCTGAAAAATCAAGATAAAGCCACTACGGCACAAATATCGTTGGCTAAGCGTAACAACGTAGCCATGGCTTTAGATATAGCCCGTGAAACTCGCCAGATTCATGGTGGCATGGGCATAACCGGAGAGTATTCGATTATGCGCCACCAGATGAACCTCGAGTCAGTTGTAACCTATGAGGGCACACATGACATTCACCTGCTTATATTGGGCCAAGCCATTACGGGTATTGCTGCGTTTAAATGATTAGCGATTGAGTGATTTTTGCTACATCAATTATTATTTTATCTAATTTTGCAGCCAGACAGTATTTCATATTCACTTGGCAATAACCTCTCAAAAATACCTTATTCTTATTGTTGGCCCTACTGCCGTAGGCAAAACAGACTTGTCTGTCAGGCTGGCACATTTGCTTCAAACTGAAATTATATCAGCCGATTCACGGCAATTTTATAAAGAACTAAGCATTGGCACTGCCAAACCAACCCCAGAAGAAATGGATGGTGTTATCCATCATTTCATTGATTCTCATCATATAACTGACTATTACAGTGCCGGTGATTTTGAAAGAGATGCCATCAGGCTAGTGGAAGAAGACATCTTTAAGCGAAAAGATGTAGCCATCATGACCGGAGGCTCGGGGCTTTTTATAAAAGCCATTACCGACGGATTAGATGAGATGCCCGAAGCACCCTTAGAAATTCGGGAAAATCTTATGAACAGACTTGAAACTGAAGGTCTTGAGGTACTGGCCGGGGAGTTAAAAAAACTAGACCCAGAGTATTGCGCCACCGCCGATTTACAAAACTCACAGCGTGTGGTGAGGGCTCTGGAAGTTTGCTTAAGTGCTGGCAGACCTTTCTCTGAATTTCATAAAAACCATAAGGTTGAACGAAGCTTTCAATGCATAAAAATTGGTATTGAACGCCCGAGAGAAGAACTCTACGACCGCATTAACCTACGAATGGATATGATGCTGGCGAATGGTTTGGTAGACGAAGTAAAAGGTGTAACGGCATTCAGAAATCATAATGCTCTACAAACAGTAGGCTATAAAGAAGTATTTGAGTATCTGGATGGAGCTTTTGACTACCAGACGATGGTAGAGTTATTGAAACGCAATTCAAGACGATATGCCAAGCGGCAAATGACCTGGTTCAAAAATCAGGATAATTTCAAATGGTTCAATGCGGATGATTTTAATGGGGTTTATGGATATATAAAACAGCAGTTAAAGACAGTTAATGATTAAAACCTGACTTTAATTTTATAAACCTTAAACCACGGAGTATCCCGAAGTTTAACACAGAGTTGCGCGGAGGAATAATGCACTACCTTGATAATAAAATAACAACTAAAATTGAATACCTTATTACGTCATTCCTGTTGAGGCGGACGGCTAGTTCACAATTAAAAATCTTGGAATGTATATAACCATGCGAGAGAGATTGTTGGATTTTTGATTGTGCGAGTTGGAATGATGGGCTGCTTTGCGGACGGCTAGTCTTGCGTTACTTTTTGCAGCTCAAAAAGTAACAACCCGGGAATTTAAAATACGAATAACTTTTTTGGTGCGGTTTCATAAAAACTCAGAAAGAATTGTAGTGGAACCCGACGTAGAATTTGGTGATAAAATATAATACACTTTCCTACTTCCAATAATCATACTGAATATACCTCGCCGTTTCATCAGCTACCTCTTTCCCATACAGTTTAGCAACTACATACAAAGCCATATCAATACCCGCCGATACCCCTGCCGAAAGAATAATCCGTCCGTTATCAACCCAACGTTCTTCCGGTATTAATGTGGTGTCTGGTGCCACAGCCCGCATTTGTTCAACTGCTTTAAAGTGTGTGGTGGCCGACAGCCCATTTAGCAAATTTGCCTTTGCCAGAATAAGCGAACCCGTACAGACAGACAAAAGCAATTCTACTTTTTCATTCATTGCCTTTACCCAGTCCAGTAGCTTTTCATTATTCATTTCGCGGCGGGTTCCGTAAGGTGTGCCATCCGGTTTAAAACCTCCCCCACCAGGTATCAACAAAATATCAGGCACCGGGCAATTTTCTAAAGTATAGTTTGGCACCACCTGCAGGTTATTTCTGGCAGCTATCTGCGGTTTTTCAGCAACTGTAAATACTTCAAAAAAGCCGTCTCCCCCGCCTTGTTTTCCGGCAACACCAAAAATCTCGAAGGGCCCGGTAAAATCGAGTACTTCTACCTCATCAAAAATAAAAATGGCTACTGTTTTCATCATTAAACATTTAAAATGACACCCATTGAGAATTTAAAATTCGACAAAACCTGTCCAGACAGATTGATACTCTCGCAAAATAGATTTTTCTTTGCAAAAACTTTCTGATTGAATGCAAAAAATTACTATTGCCGTTGATGGGTACTCCAGCTGTGGCAAAAGCACCACGGCCAAAAGAGTGGCAAAAAAACTGGGTTATACCTATATCGATACTGGTGCCATGTACCGTTCGGTAACACTCTATTTTCATGAACACCTGATTACCCTCACTAACGACAAAGAAGTTGAAAAAGCGCTTGAAAACATTCATATTGAGTTCAGGAGGAATGCGAACGACGGTCGGAATGAGACCTATCTGAATGGGCTTAACGTTGAAGATGAAATCAGAAAGCTGTACATTGCCAATCAGGTAAGTGAAGTAAGCGCAGTAGCTGCCGTAAGGCATGCCATGGTAGCCCAACAACGCCGCATGGGCAAAAAAAAAGGAGTAGTAATGGATGGACGCGATATAGGTACAGTGGTTTTTCCTGATGCTGAACTGAAGATATTTATGACCGCCGACCCACTGATAAGGGCTAATCGCCGCCAGATAGAGTTATCAGAAAGGGGAGATCTGATTGACCTGGAAGATATTATTGAAAACATAAGAAAAAGAGACCTGATAGATACCACCCGTAAGGAAAGTCCGTTAAGAAAAGCAGATGATGCCATAGAAGTAGATACGTCTTTCATGACGCTTGACGAACAGGTGGATGTAGTATGCCTGCTGGCCGACGAAGCGCTCAGCAAAAAGTTAAAGAACGGTTCAATGTAAATCTATGCAGGAGTTTGATTACATCATAGTGGGACAAGGTATTGCGGGTTCTGTGCTGGCTTATCAGCTCTTGAAGGCCGATAAACGTGTAGTTATTCTGAATGACGAATCGCTTCCAACCTCATCGGCTGTAGCCGGTGGCATTTTTAACCCTGTAACCGGTAAAAACCTGGACAAAACCTGGCTGGCAGATACGCTTTTTCCTTTTTCCAGAGAGTTTTATCTTACACTCGAAAAAGAAACGCACACCCGCTTTTATTACGAAACCAATCTATTCAGACCCTATGCCAACGAACAACAGCGAAGACATTTTCTGCAACTGACTGATGAATACGATTTATCCAAATATATTCAACTGGTAAAACCCAATCAATATCAGTCAATTGAAAACAGTCTCGGTGGCTTGTATACAACATTAGCCGGGTGGGTAGATGTACCTCTCATGTTGAGTACATTAAAAAAACTTTTCGTTCAAAAGGCTGTATATCAGGCCGAAAAATTTGATTACCCCGCTTTGGTGCTTACTAACGAGAAGGTTTCCTACAAAACTTTCAGCGCCCCAAAAATAATTTTCTGCGATGGGTACTACGCCATGCAGAACCCCTATTTCAACTGGCTGCCATTTAACCCCGCCAAAGGAGAAACAATTATTGCAACCATGACTGACTATTCAATTAAAGAAATTGTTAATCAGGGAGCATGGATTATTCCTTTAGGCAATCAGCAATACCGTTTTGGGTCAACGTATAGCTGGAATCAGTTAGACTGGCTACCGACACAAGAGAGCCTGGAAAGTATAACCGGTAAAATTGATAAATTTCTCAAAATCCCGTACCAGGTTATTGACCAGCAGGCGGGTATCAGACCTACAACTAAAGACCGCCGCCCATTTCTAGGCAACCATCCGGCACACGGCAACGTCTATTCGTTTAACGGTTTAGGCACCAAGGGGGTTTCTCTGGCGCCTTATTTTGCACAGGAGATGTTATATTTTTTAGAAAGCAAGAAAGATTTGCCCGCGGAGTCTAACATTCGAAGATTTTATTCGTTATATTCGTTACAGGATAAAGCATAATACCTTAAACCAGAAAACAAAGTCTGAAACCCGAACCAAGGAGCGGGATATATACAGAGAGCTATGAAAAAAATCTCTACTTTTCAACGAAATATTGCTCGCTTGTTTGCCATTAACGCTCTTATTTGCATTGGTGTATCATCTGCTTCTGCTCAGAACTACTTTGCCTCTACACAAGAAGAATTTGGCAAAAACCGTATTCAGGAAAAGAGATTTGAATGGGTAACGCTCACCAGCAATAATTTTGAATTCAATTACTATAGAGGCGGCGATAAAATTGCCCGCAATGCTGCCAAGTTTTCTGAAGAAGAATATGACCGTATTACCGAGTTGTTAGGCTACACGCCTTTTACAACCATGAAGATATTTCTTTATAATTCGCCTAAAGACCTGGCGCAAAGCAACATAGGACTTACGGCACCTGTTGATTTAGACGGCGGTATTCTCAATCTGGCCAAATCGCGCGTGCAGATTGCGTACACTGGCAAAGAAGAAACCTTCAGGCAGGAGTTAATCAGACAAATTTCGCGCTTGTTCGTTTACGATATGCTTTACGGAGGCTCGCTGAAAGAAGTACTGCAGAGTTCTCTGCTACTTACCGTGCCTGAATGGTATATGGCTGGAATTGCGGCCTATATTTCAGAAAACAGCGAAAACCCCGCAACCCTGGACCGCCTGCGGATTGCCGTATTGAAAAATAAAGACAAGAAAATTTCTAACCTGGAAGGCAAAGATGCAGAGCTTGTCGGGCAATCTATCTGGACCTATATTGCCTTGCGATACGGTAAAGATAATATCTCAAATATCCTGAACCTGACCCGGATCATCCGCACGGAAGAGTCTAGCATCACCAGTACACTGGGTATCTCATATAACCGCTTTCTAAAAGAATGGAAAGAATTTTATGTGAGTGGCGCCTATGCCAATGCGACTCCGAAGATTGTAGAAGCAACCATAAACCGGCCTTCGGTTTCTCCGCGCATTGAATTAAGCAAGCCCAAAGAAAAACTGGTACTTCAAAAAGGAGAAGTAGATACCGATAACTATGAATTTGATGCTGAAAACGTCATGAAGTCGTTGGCCAATGAAACTGGCAAAAATAAGGTTGATGCAGGCGATAAAACTTCTCCGAAACCGGGTCGTTACCGTGAAACCCTGAAAATAAAAGGGCCTTTCGCGTATGAAAATATCATGATTGCCAATGATATAAAAACTGAATTTCTGATGGATCCGGTGCGCCGTATTGGTATGAAAAACACACTGGTGCTAAATGATTTACTTGAAAACCATAATCTGAAAATCGGGTTGTTTATTGCGCCAATCATACGTAATCATGATATTCAGCTTGAATACAATAATAATGCAAAAAAGATTGACTGGGGCTTGGGCATTTTCCGCCGTTCAGTATCACTGGGTGAGCTCGACAGCAGAAGTATGTATTTGTTCAAGCCTTTAAAAATCAATCTTCCTTCTGCTGCCACCGCGTCTATTGACCGCCGGTTATTCTATAACAAGTTTTCGGCTTATGCCAATTATCCTATAAGTAATAAACTTAGGGTAGGTATTTCTCCGTTTTTTCTTACTACAACAGATATTAATTTACTTGAACTAAGCACCAAAACACTTACCACTAACTACCTGGGTTATAAAGCAGAAGTTGTATTTGACAACACCACACCGCTTTATAGCAAAGTTCTTTTGGGTACAAGAGCCAAACTGCGTTTAGAGCGCAATTATAGTCTTGCTTCCGGCAGCGGTAATTTCAGCAGGCTGGTGGTTGATGCGCGGCATTATCAGCGCTTATTGAATACCTTTATTTTTGCAGCCAGATTATCTTACAGCCGTTCATTGGGCAATTCACCTAAAGTTACTTTTCTGGGTGGTGTAGAAAATTCTGTTAACCGAACCATTGAACCATCTAACGGACAAATGGATGGTATACCGAACGATTTGCGCGACATTCTTTTCTTCGACTATGCCGGTAACCTGAGAGGCTTTAATTTTGCCAAATTGTTTGGCACCAGCCACTTGCTGACTAATTTTGAGCTCAGGCTTCCGTTAGCTCAGTATTTTTCTAAAGGTTCGTTTTCTTCAAGCTTCCTTCGCAATATGCAGTTTGTGGGCTTTAGTGATATTGGCACTGCCTGGTATGGTAGTAAAGGACCTTTTAATCGCCAGAATAGCCTGAATACTGAACAAATCGGAGGTGGAGCAAATCCATTCAGTGCCCAGGTTACCAACTTTAAAAATCCTTTTCTGATTGGCTACGGCGCAGGAGTAAGAACTACTATTTTGGGTTATTTTGTAAAAGCCGATTACGCCTGGGGGCTTGAAGATGCAGAAGTAGGCAAGCCCAAGTTTTACCTGTCTCTAGGCTACGATTTTTAATTTACTTGATTGTACTGAATTACGACGAGATATAAACCCGTTCGCAAGAATGGGTTTTAGTTTGTTTTATAGACTGGAATCTGCCTTGCAAATGAAAAACAGGCAAAATAAAAGCCCTAAAGCACTAGTTATTTATAACCAGCTAATCAATTTTTTCTGGTCTACACTGGCTTTTACCCCGGTTATCTATTTCTGTATCCAACATTTGCCGCTCAGCATACTTTACTGGTTTCTGCTTATCAGTTGCCCGGTCATTTTTGTTCCAACTTCATGGCTTGCCCGTATAAGACTAAGTAAAAGCCAACACTTATACAGAAAAATAGGTGTAAGATTTATTAAAAAATATACGCAGGACGGCGACCTGGTAAATAACATTGTTAAAAACAGTCACCCTGAGTACAGGTACATTGAAAGCAAACAATCTTTTAAGAATGTTTTGGCCAAGTCTGCTGTCAATGAGAAGTTCCACTACCTTGTATTTGTCTTTTTTCTTTGTTTAGGCATTTATGCGTTCATTAAAGGGTTGATAGCATGGGGGATTTTTATATCACTTGCCAATGTTGCCTACAATATTTATCCGATTTTTTTACAACAATATAACCGCATCAGAATTAATCTGCTGATGCTCCGTAGAAACAACATACAATAAATTGAATTACTCGTTTGTACTTCTTGTAATAAAACTCAACAGGTTTTATTAACTGACTTATCCGATAAGATAATTCCATGCTCAGCGAAACACTTTCGCAAGCACTGTTTCTCTGAAAAATTTCAAACATTTACTATACTTTTTAAAGCAAACGGATAGGACTTTACTAATGACAAAGGCTGACATCATAACTTCGCGGCTTTATAATCAGCAACTGAGTGAGCCAGCATTTATTACACCCGAACAGGTGGTATCATGGATGGGCGCTATGCAGTCGCAGGAATATGCGATGGCAAAATGGGCCATTGCATTAAGAGCTAACAATCTGGATGAATCAGCAATTGAACAGGCCTTTAATGAAGGCAAAATTTTGCGCACGCACCTGATGCGGCCAACCTGGCATTTTGTTGCACCAGCCGATATCCGGTGGCTTCTGGCCTTAACGGCTCCGCGCGTGCATGCTTTTAATGCCTATCAGTACAGAAAAAACGGACTTGACAACAACGTTTTCAGTAAATGCAATGCAATTATCATTCAGCAACTGGAAGGCGGTAAATTTCTAACCCGCAATGCCCTCAATGATGCCTTTGTTGAAGCAGGAATAGTAACAGATGGTGTAGGTCTAAGCTGCCTGATGATGCAGGCTGAATTAGAAGGAATTATCTGTAGCGGCCCGAGGCAGGGAAAACAATTTACTTATGCCTTACTAGATGAAAGAGTTGCCTCAACAAAGCCTTTTACACAGGAAGAAGCTTTAACTGAGTTAGTAAAAAGATATTTTACCAGCCGTGGCCCGGCAACCGTGCAGGATTTTGTGTGGTGGTCTGGCCTGACTACAAAAGATGCCACCAAAGGGGTTAATAATCTGCCATCAGACTTTGCAAAAACCAAAATTGATGGTCAGGAGTACATTTTCAAACCAGCCGACACTAAAGATTTAAAGCATCCGAACCATTCTTTCCTGATGCCGGATTATGACGAATACGGTATAGCATACAAAAACAGAAATGCTATATTACCATCAAAAGCCCCAAATGAAGAACAAGCCGTTTTTGCCTATAACCGTATGGTGGTTATCAACGGTGTAATTGTCGGTTCATGGCAAAGGATAGTAAAAAACGGAATATTACATATCGAAGTTGCACCCGTTTACCCACTAACTACGCAAGAAAATGAAATAATTGCCAATGCCATTGAGCGCTTCAAGGCTTTTTTGGGCGGTTAATTCAATGGCTAAGATTACAAATGATCGCCTATTAAATATTGGCGAATTTTTAGAATTATCTCCTTATCAACATTTTCATCTACTTTTCTTGCAAAAAAATATGGAGACTTTATCATTTCGTCAAAATCTTGAATTCTCCAGGTATATGGAGTATTCCCTTCGCGTCTTGACCAATCAATCAGTCTCATATTTTCTCTATCTTTAACAACAGAAGATGAAACATTTCTTTCAAATTCAGAATTCATCAATTCTGTCTGAATGAACACCTCATCACAACATATAGTATGCCTATATGACTTCTCAATAATAGACTTTTTATTAACAAGATGCTTCGCAAACGCAAGAGAAATAGAAAAGAACGCTGAGCCATGATAATATTTTGTAAACTCGCGTTTTCTTTTGATAAACAGAATTTTTTGTAGCAAAACCAGCCCGTTGCGTAGGTATTTATAAATTTTTCTATCTCGGTAATTAAATCCTTCAACAAAAAAATGATACCTTTCAGTTTTCCATTGAGCAGTCTTAAGGCGATTATTATTAAATCCTACGAATTCTTTGGACGTTTGCCCAAAAAATGAATGAAGGAAATCTTGTGTTTTCAAAGGCAAATCCATCCCAGAAAGAAGATGATAATAAGTGTATTCATGTTGTCGCAATGCAGTTTCCAATAGTTGTAATTCAGCCATTATTAAGCTAATACTACCCCAATAAATTTTCCTATCTGGGTCTTTCAAAACGCTTAAGCTTGCATATTTTGGTTTATACAATAATTGATTTTCCGATAAATTTGATTTGACATCTATCAAAATATAAATGTCATTTCTTTTATCGTCTAAAAGCTCAATTAATATAGATAACTGCCATGGATTATTGTGCGCAATAATTAAGTATGCGTGTTTATTCATTCTTTATAATATTCAATATAATTCCAGCTCGTTTGAAATGGAACAAAATTAACAATATCCATAATAGAAAATCTATGGTGAGTCCTTTCTCAAAAATAAAGTAACGAACACCTGAGATGATTTATCACCATTCTTTAATTAATCGTAACTATTATCATCTGATTGAAGAATTTCTTTTTTAGCCAATGAGAGCGCAGAACCAATTACTTGATGCATATCATAATACTGATAATCAGCTAATCTACCTCCAAAAATATAATTCTTAAGCCTGTCTGATTTCCCTTTGTATTTTCTATGTAAAGCTTCATTAATTTTGTTATTTATCGGATAGTACGGTTCTGAACCTTTAAACCAATGAATTGGAAATTCCTTAGTTATAACCGTTTTCGGCCCTTTATTAAATTCAAAATGCTTATGCTCAATAATCCTGGTATATGGCACCTCTTTGCCTGTAAAATTCATTACAGCAACTCCTTGATAGTTTTCAGTTGAAAGTATCTGCTCCTCAAATCGCAATGACCGATATTCAAGAACACCATCTTCATATCCGAAAAGTTCATCTAAAGGACCAGTAAAGACAATCTTTTTTGCGATGGATTCCCAATACGCCCTATCATCAAGAAAATTTACATTGAGTCTTACTTCAATACCTCTAAGCAGAGAAGCCACTAGCAAATTATAACCCCCTTCTGGTATACCCTGAAACTTGTCATTAAAATAGTTATTATCAAAGGTAAATCTTACAGGTAATCTTTTAATTATAAATGCAGGAAGTTCTCTTGCAGGCATACCCCACTGCTTTTCCGTGTATTCTTTTATTAAAATTTCGTAAATATCTTTACCGACCAAAGATATCGCTTGTTCTTCGAGATTATCCGGAACTATAATTCCCGAGCTATTTACCTGGTTTTGAATGATTGACTTTACTTCCTCAGGAGATTTAATTCCCCACATCTGGTAGAAAGTATTCATATTAAAAGGTAAATTGTAGAGATTGCCTTTGTAGTTGGCAATAGGTGAATAAGTAAACCTATTAAAGCGAACAAACTTATTTACGAAATTCCAAATATCTTCATTATTAGTATGAAAAATATGGGGGCCAAATTTATGAACATTTATGCCTTCAACCGCTTCACAGTAAACGTTTCCACCAACATTTTTTCTTCTGTCTAATACTAAAACCTTTTTGTCAATTCTCGAAACTTCATAAGCAAAAGTTGCTCCAAAAAGCCCGGAACCAACAATTAAATAGTCGTACATTTTTTTGATTTAATTTTAGAATCCATAAAGATTCAAGCTATTTGTGTGATATAGTCTTTGAGGAAAAGATTCACAGGCTAGCAATTTATAAATTTATTTGTTTTGGATTCAATAAATGGAATTATTTATAAAAAACTATCAAAAAATGATTCTTGAATTAAAACCACTATGATTCACAAAAAAGGGCGAAAATCAGTAAGTTGATATTCGCCCTTTTTGTACAGATATTTCATTGATTTACTTCACAACCTTTATTGTACCCTGCATAACAGTATAATGCCCCGGATAAGTACAAACGAAAGTGTAGTCACCTGGTGTGCTTGGGGCAGTAAAATAGATAGTCTCCTGTGCTTCCGGTTGCATCAGCCCTGTATGAAACAGCACCTCACTTAAATCTGGTACGTAGGCCTTGCTTTCGCCTTCCAGTCCCATTTTAAAGGCGGCTTCGCCTACTTTACCTACCGTACCAGGTTTTACAATTACCAGGTTATGGAGCATGTCATCATTATTATTGAAAACCAGACGGATTCTGGCTCCGGCTTTTACCTGCACACGGGCTATGTCAAACTTAAGCCCCGGTTTAGTACCAATATTTATGGTCTGGTCTACTTTGCCACCCCAATCAGTCGGTATTTCTGTCAGCCTTTTGGCACTTGCCTTTAGCTCTGTCTTAGGTGCATTGCTCATGGTATGCCCGGCGTGCTCATCAGCAGGTTTTTTCTCGGCTACAACATATCTGGCAATATCCATTTTAGGAGCTTCATCATTAATGTTGTTAAGTGTGTAATAACCCACGTTATGCAATAAAGGTCTGTCTTCTGCACTTCTGATACCCTCCAGGCGTAACTCATGAATATAACCCAAACGCAACGAATCAATGGCCAGCCTTACGCTCATGCCATCTTCTGCCACCTGAATAGCCTTTATGCCTAATTTTTTGGCATTGATAATAGGGCTACCATAATTATGATGATACTTATAGGTAAAACTATTAATTTTATAAGAATCAATATCTCTGGCAAGGTCTTTACTAACTGGCTGAGTAAATTCTATAAGAAACCCATCCGGCATTGATTTCACCGTTTTCATTTCAAAAGGTGTTCTGCCTGTCCATTCCAATCTTTGCAAACCAAACTCGTCTTTCCCGGTTGACGACCACCCACGGCTGGTCATACCCACAAACATGGAGTGGTCAAGTCCCCATTGCATACGCAGGATGCCCGACTGGAAGCCTTCGCGGAAAGGGAAACACACTCCCTGACTTTTACCCTTTACTTTTTCTAAAAACACGCGCATAATTTTGCTGTGCCCCTGGTCGCCCACAAAAAGCTGACCAGCAAAAGGCCCGAATTTCCCACCTGATAAATCCTCGGCAATATCAGACGTTGAAATACCCATTAATGTATGCGGAAACCACACAGCCGGAGTTTTTAAGCTGGGCAGGCGTTTGGCCACATCATACATAGGCTCACCGGTATCAGGCACATCAGATGCCTTGATTTTTAATGGCGAATTAGCCTCTGATGTCCAGACAAGACCCTCCGGATTTCCCGCAAAATCACCCGATTCCAATTGTGTCATTCTTCCTGATCCAACCCAATCGCCCTGATTTTCAGTATAATAAATATCTCCGTTTTTCAAAACATTAAACCCAGCCGGAGAACGCAAACCTGTTGCCCAGGGGGTCATTTTTCCATCAGGCGTTAGGCGCAACATCCAGCCTCGCCATTTAGACAAACTGGCGCCATGACCAATCCAACCCAGATTAAGCGTTATCAGCATATCATTATTGCGCAATAGCACAGGGCCATAAGAATACTCGTGGTAATTGCCCGAAAGCGGAAATTTGTAAAATGAGGTATAATCATCTGCTACACCATCTGCATTATTATCTTTCAGAATAGTTACCTCTCCTCTCTGGGTTGCCCACAGGTTGCCATTAATATAATTAAGACCCAGTGGCTCGTGCAGGCCGCTGGCAAATCTTTTGTAGGTAGGCGTGGTTCCGTTTTTCATATATGGGTTTGAGATAACCCATACTTCGCCACGGCGTGTACATACACCCAAGCGGCCGTCAGGCAAAACAGCCAAACCGCCAACTTCCAGCTTTACACCTTCCGGAACCGGCAACGTAACAATACGGTAAAAGTCTTCTTCCACCAACGGGCGGTTCTGGGCATAAACCCCCGTAATTGTGAATAACACTAAGATGAATATTTTTTTCATTTTCAGATTTATTTGAATGGGTTCTGGTTGTAAACCAACCTTAAATGTCTTCTTTTTTAGGCTTACCAAAGTGTTGTAAACGAAACACTACCAGCCAGCGGAATGATAATCTCTTGTCCGTCACGTGTATTTTTTATGACCGGTTTCAGTTTAGCATCCAGCCTGATGTAGCTGTCATTACCGTTTGTTGTCTCTAAAATATAAAACCCTTTATCGAGCTGGGTTATGCTTTTGGCTTCGCCAAGTCTTGCATAAAGGCTGTTACCACCGATAGCACTGATGGTGGTTGTGATTCCTCCATCGGCCGATGGTTCAAATTTCTCGGTAATTTCAGCGCCCTTGTATTGGTATTTATAGGTAGGCAGGCCTTCTCCACCCAGTGCATAACCTTTAAAAATAAAGTCTTTGTAATCATCAAGCGTATCCGGAAAAGACTCATTGGCATTTGCAAGCAAGGCAACACTCGTTTTGCCACTAAAGGTAGTTTTTACACCCTTTGGTTTCAGCAACTGAGGTTCACCGCGTTCATGAAACATCTCTGTTACATCAGCAAAATCACCTCTCCAGGCATAAAGCGGGGTACCCTGGTCTAAATCGAACGTGTAATGGGTTCCGACAGGTGTACCAACCGAAATAGCATGTGTGCGCTTTTTGCCATTAAACATAACAAACGAGCGGATAACTTCTACATCGCTCCTGGGAGTTATTTCTATTTCACCAACAGCTTGTGGCGATGGCAGTGAGGTTTCGGCATGAAGCGGATACGCTCTTACTTCGGGTCCGGCAGCAAAAAGTCCCAGTTCGGCTCTCCACCATACTTTGTTATAGCGTATCTCAATGGGGTGTTTGCCTTTTTTCAAATCCAGATAAGCTGCTCTGGGTCTGCGATACGTTTCTCCGCTTTCGGTTGGTATTACTTCTTTACCATCTACTTTTACTGAGGCTTTGCCAGCATAATCAGCCACCAGTGAATAGCTTCCGTCTTTTTCCACATCCAGATTCCCTCTGAATATCAGAAGAAAACGGTTGTAACCAGCCCCAAAATCTTTGGTAAGGGCAGTGGTGGTACCTTTATCGTTTGGTGTAGTGCTTTTGGGCGCAAACTGTTGGTTCCAGTCGAACGTCTCATACATTTCGTAGCTTAAGTCGCTCAGCTTTAATGGTTTTTCTTTGTTATATTTTAGATACTGCACATTTTTAATGGCAATAGTACCTGCCTTGTTTTCAAATGCCAGCGGGCCTTCATTTATACCTTTGGCAGGTATCACATAGCCCTGATGTATCACTACGTTGTTCAAGGTTACTTTTTCAATAATAAGTGCTTCGCCAAAAGGAGCATCAGAAAAAGTAACTTCAAGGGTTTGCCATAAGCCAATGGCCTTACCTGCATTTTGATTAGCTAATTGAAGGGTGCCGTCTGGTCTGATAATAGCGCCGGTAGTACCTGAATTACTCAGTATAATGCCGTGTTTACCCTGAATATAAAATACGCCATCACTGTTTTTGCCCAGCATGAAATCAAACTTAACTTTGGCATCGGCCGTAATTAATTTAGAAGTCGTTCTGCCCGGCGTGGTTGAAAACAAAATCTGGTTACCCGCCTTAAAGCCGGGTTTCTTTTTATACGGATTATCAACGCTCCCGGCGGTTTTCCAGCTACCGGTTTCCCAGTTATCAATGGGTAACTGATTCAGTGGAAATTCCTGAGCATAGGATTGAAAACAAAGCAAAGACGCCCATAAAATGGATAAGAAGCGTAGGTACATGGTTGAATCTGTTAGAGTTTTCTACAAATCTAGCCGATTAATTGTATTTTATACAATTAAAATCGGAAAAACTTTTTAAGCACTAATGAAACAGTTTTGTACTTTTGTTGAGAAATAATGAAACCAAAGCTTTTTATGTTGAAACCAACTTTACTGATTTTGGCGGCGGGTATGGGTAGCCGCTACGGAGGTGTGAAACAATTAGATAAGTTTGGCCCTAACGGCGAAACTATTATAGATTATTCAATATATGACGCTATCAAAGCCGGGTTCGGCAAAATAGTGTTTATTATCAGAGAAGAACTTAAAGCAGATTTCGAGGAAATATTCGGCCCGAAGCTGGAAGGAAAAATCGATTACGATTTTGCCATTCAGAGCGTTCAAAGCTATGTGCCTGCCGAGCTGGGCACTGTTGAGCGCACCAAACCCTGGGGTACTGGCCATGCCGTATTATGCGCCTGGGAGCAAACCAACACGCCTTTCGCCGTTATCAATGCCGATGATTTTTACGGATATGAAGGTTTCAAAATCATGGCTGATTTCCTCTCAACCAATAAAGAAGAAACCCGCCACGCTATGGTAGGTTACCAGATAAAGAATACATTGTCTGAAAACGGTTCAGTGTCACGCGGAGTTTGTGAACTGGATGCCGACGGATTTCTGGAAGTTGTTACCGAGCGAACGAAGATTTACCGTCAGGCAGATGGCCAGATTGTTTTTGAAGAAAAAGATGAACTGACCAAGCTGGATGATAACACCATAGTTTCTATGAACTTCTGGGGTTTTATGCCCGGTGTTTTTTCGGTTATCAACGAAATGTTCAAAGACTACGCTATTAAAAACCTACACTCGCCCAAAGCAGAGTTTTATATACCAACCGTAATGACCTACCTGATTCAGAACGGGCTGGGGAAATGTAAGGTTTTCTCTAATGAGTCTGAATGGTTTGGAGTTACTTATCCGGAAGATAAACCTACCGTTACCGAAGCATTGCAGAAACTGGCCGACCAGGGCAAATATCCTGTTGTAGATTAATAAACGTCTCATCTGATGACTATTTCGTATCGAAAAGCTACCCTTGCTGATGTAAAAGAGCTGGCAAGGTTAAGGGTTCAGTTTCTGAAAGAAGTGCAAAGCAATGAAACGCACCAGACCGATGAGGAAGGGCTAAGGCAAACGCTTGAAGATTATTTTCATTTACATCTCGGAAGCGGTGAAATTGTGGTCTGGCTGGCCGAAGCAGATGGAAAAATTGTTTGTACCAGTGGCTTGTGCTTTTTCAGAATCTTTCCGGGTTTTTCGTTGCCCGATGGCAGAGTTGCCTACATACTGAATGTTTATACATTGCCCCTCTGGCGAAAAAAAGGGCTAGGCAAAGAGATTTTCAGCCGTATTGTAGAAGAAGCCAAAAACCTTGGCTACAAACGTATACAATTGCACGCGTCAGAAGAAGGAAGACCCATTTATGAAAAATACGGTTTCAAGGCAACTAGTGATGAAATGGAACTAAGGCTTGATTAATAAAACAATTTACCGCCTGTTAAACAGAATATGATTATAATTGATGCGCATCTGGACATGGCCATGAACGCCATAGAATGGAACCGTGATTACCGGCGGACAGTTGGGGAAATCAGGATGATGGAACAAACCATGACCGACAAGATTGACCGTGGAAAAGGGGTGGTTTCATTGCCTGAGCTGCGTAAGGGTAAGATAGCCATTATAGTAGCTACGCAATTGGCCAGATTCAGTGAAAACAACGGCAGTATGCCAGGTTCGGGCTGGAACTCGCCACATCAGGCATGGGCCATGACACAAGCGCAACTGGCATGGTACCAGGCAATGGTTGAAGCCGGAGAAATGGTTCAGATTACGACAAGCGCACAATTGGATAATCATATTGCTTTATGGGAAAACCCTGCCATTGATGATTCCACAAAACCCGTCGGGTTTATTCTTAGCCTGGAGGGTGCCGATTCTTTAGTTAATTTATCCTACCTTGAAAAAGCCTACAGTTATGGCCTTAGAGCCATAGGCCCCGCACACTACGGCCCGGGCAGATATGCGCCAGGCACAGGTATGACAGGCGGCCTCACAAAAGCTGGCCGGGAACTGGTAAAAGAAATGGATAAACTGGGTATGGTGCTGGATGCCACCCACCTGACGGATGAAGGCTTCGACGAAGCGCTGGATTTGTTTCAGGGGCAGGTATGGGCAAGCCACCATAATTGCCGCACGTTGGTGCCTCATCAACGCCAGTTGAACGATGAGCAGATTAAACGCCTAGTAGAAAGAGATGCTGTAATTGGCGGCTGCCTGGACGTATGGATGCTGAAACCGAACCTGATTCAGAGACAGATAAACCCGCGTGAAGTGGGCGCCAACCTTGAAGTACTGATTGACCACTTCGACCATATTTGCCAGATAACCGGTAACAGCCTTCACATTGCCATTGGCAGCGATTTGGACGGCACATTTGGCACTGAGCAATCACCTTATGACCTCGATACCATTGCCGACCTGCAACATTACAAACATCTGCTGGCTAAAAGAGGCTACCAACAGAGTGATATTGAGAATGTATTTCATAAAAACTGGCTCAGATTAATGCGTAAAACGCTGGCCTGATATGATAAACTCAGTTATAATCTGGATAGCTAATGCAGATTAAAATGCTATGAAAACTGTTTGAAAATACTGTTTTATAGAAATTACCATTATATTTGGTAAAATATTAAAACGAAACTATGGCTAATTGGATAAAGGTTTTTGAGTCTCCGAATGTGTACAGAGCCGAAATGCTAAAGAATGAGTTGCTGAATAAAGAAATTGCCGCTGTAGTTTTAAATAAGAAAGACAGAAGCTACCTGCTGGGCTGGTGCGAAGTGCACGTGCAGGACTACCAGGAAGAAGCCGCGAAAGAGATTATTGATATATTCAACCAAAATGACGAGGAAACTAAACCAACTATCTAACCTAAACCAACGAATCATTGCTGCTGTTGTCGGGGTATCAATTATTTTAACCGGAGTACTCTACAATGAATGGACATTCTGGGTTCTGTTTCTGGTTATCAGTGTGCTTACACAAATTGAGTTTTATAAACTATTAAAGCTTGACTCTAACCTGCCGCTTACTTTTTACGGTACTTTCTGCGGCGTAATACTAAACGCTTTAACATTTCTTATTGAAAAAGATTTTCTCCCTTTCAAGTATTACTATCTGATAGTGCCATTATTAACGGTCACGTTTTTTATTAAGCTTTATAAAAAGAAGGATACAAAACCTTTTGCCAACCTTGGCTACACTTTTCTTGGTATTTTATATGTGGCCGTTCCGTTTGCATTGATAAATGAAATGGTTCTTACCGACAGCGGATACGAACCTACGCTGTTGCTGGGGTGCTTGTTTATACTATGGGGAAGCGACACCGGCGCTTATTTTGCCGGGCGTTTTCTGGGCAAACGTAAATTGTTTGAACGGGTCTCTCCTAAAAAGACCTGGGAGGGCTTCTTCGGAGGCGCAATATTAGCCCTATTGATAGCGTTTATTTTAACAAAGTATTTCGACTGCGTTTCTCCTTGGCAATGGTACGCAGTAGCTGTTATAATTTCAGTAACCGGCACCCTTGGCGATTTGGTAGAATCATTATTTAAACGTAGTATTGCTATCAAAGATTCTGGCAGTTTGATACCGGGTCATGGGGGATTTCTGGACAGATTTGACGGCCTGTTGCTTTCAATGCCTTTTATTTTAACATTTTTAAAGATTTTTGGTTAATCAATGCTGAGTGCACCGGTTATTAAAATTTACTACACCTTTGAAGACCATACCCTTACGGAATATACGATGAAAAGAAATCTTACATATTTACTTACATTTATTTGCTTGACAATCAGCTATTTATCTCGTGCTCAAGGCGAAATAAAATATGTTACTTTTTCAGGGGTTGTGATAGACGGGCAAACAAAAGAAGCTTTGCCAGGCGCTTATATTACCATCCCACAGGCTGGCAGAGGTACGCTATCAAATGGTAAGGGTTACTTTGCCTTATCGGTATTTCCGGGCGACACCGTGGTATTCAGTTATCTGGGTTTCAAGAAACAGTACCATGTGATTCCACGCAAGACAGACGTTGACTATTCGGTATTTGTTGAGTTGCAGGTAGACTCTAAATTGTTAAAAGAAGTTAAAGTTTATCCTTTCAACACTGAAGAAGAATTTAAACAGGCGCTGGTTGATATGAAGTTGCCTGATGAGCGCGAAAGACAAATTCTGCGCGAAACTTACAGTGCCGAAAATATAGCCAAAATGGCGGCCGTGCATGGTATGACAGCCACCGACAATTATAAATATGCCAACAACCAGTTCTTACGGCAGATAGAAAACCGGGGGTCGGTAACTACAAATCCTCTTCTGAACCCATTTTCATGGGCTAATTTCGTAAAATCAATCAAAAGCGGTGCTTGGAAAGATAAATCCTGGAAAGCAGGTGCAGATGCGGCCCCACGTGACAACGTAACCCGCGATCAGTATTTCAGAGATAATCTGAAAAAGAAAGATTAATGACCTTAAGCTTTCTTAAATACGCTTTTAATGTAAATATACTTAAGTATTATTGCACTTAAGAAAGAAAAGACACCTACTGTAACAGGTTTATTCTTTGCGTATGTGTTTTTTTTATACCTTTGTTCTCCGATACTGAACTTGAAACGAATGCCTGATGGCACCCATTCAAGCAGATTTTTGTAAATTAATCGGAAAACATTCATTCTTCTTTCAATGACTCATACACCTTCTGACGCCATTCTACTTCTAGAAGATGGCACTGTTTTCAAAGGTAAAGCTCTTGGTAAAATTGGTACTTCGGCTGGCGAAATCTGTTTTAATACCGGTATGACCGGCTATCAGGAAATTTATACAGACCCTTCGTATTTCGGACAAATCATTGTAAACACCACCTCTCATATCGGCAACTACGGCGTAGTGCTTGACGATGAAGAGGAATCAAAGAGTGTAACAATCAGCGGTATGGTGTGTAATGCCTACGCAAACCACTATTACTCGCGTACCACTGCCAATTTTTCGCTACAGGAATACTTCGAACGCGCAGGTATTGTTGGTATTTGTGATGTAGACACCCGTCAGATTGTGAGGCACATCCGCAATGCAGGTGTGATGAACTGCATCATTTCTTCTGAAATTCTTGATCCTCAGGAACTGATGATTGAGTTGAAGAAATGCCCTTCAATGGAAGGCCTCGAGCTTTCGTCGGTTGTAAGTACACCAGAGCCCTACACCATGGGCGAAGAAGATGCCAAATATAAAGTTGCCGTGCTAGACTTTGGCGTAAAGAAGAGTATCCTAAAAAACTTTACATCAAGAGACTGCTATTGTAAGGTTTTCAACGCTAAATCGAGTTTCGAAGAAATTCAGGCCTTTAATCCTGACGGCTTCTTTCTCTCAAACGGCCCCGGCGACCCAGCCGCAATGCCTTATGCAGTAGAAACCATCAAAGACGTAGTTGACACCGGCAAACCTGTTTTTGGTATCTGCCTGGGGCATCAGTTATTAGCCTTGGCCAGCGGTATTGAAACCTACAAGATGAAGAATGGACATCGCGGCCTGAACCATCCGGTTAAAAACCTGTTAACAGGCTATTGTGAAGTTACGTCTCAGAACCATGGTTTTGCGGTAAAACCAGACCAGGTTACCAATAACGAAAATATAGAACTGACCCACGTGAACCTGAACGACCAGACCATTGAAGGTATCCGTCGCAAAGATAAGCCTGCTTTCTCGGTACAATACCACCCAGAAGCCTCACCGGGTCCGCATGATTCACGATATCTTTTCGATAATTTTGTGCAAATGCTTCAGAAATAACTGGCATAGGCAGTATAATTTTCGATACCCTAATTCAATAGGACGGTTTTGTAAATCGTCCTATATTTGTAAAAGGGGAGCTATGAACCAACAAAATGGCGTATTGCACACGCGCTGCGCCTACCCGAAACCTGTTTAAATTTATTTTCAGAAATTCCTATGCAGTTATACAGTACCAAAAACGAGAGCCCTGATGTAAACTTGGAAGAAGCCATTTTCAGAGGACTGCCACCTGATAATGGTTTGTATATGCCTACTGATATCCCTAAACTTCCTCAGGCTTTCTGGGACACCATTGAAAACAAGAGCCTTCAGGAAATTGCATTTGCTATTGCTCATGCCCTGATCGGTGAGGATGTGCCTGCTTATGATTTAAAAGAACTAATAAACAAAGCCATTGATTTTCCGGCACCATTGGTTGAGGTAGAAGATAACACCTATTGTCTTGAGTTGTTTCATGGGCCGTCTATGGCTTTTAAAGACTTTGGGGCGCGTTTCATGGCTGCTTTGATGTCTTATTTCTTACAGAAATCAGAAAAACAGATACATATTCTGGTAGCCACATCAGGCGACACCGGCGGTGCCGTGGCACAAGGGTTTTATCGGACCCCTAATATTGATGTTACCATTTTGTATCCAAGCGGCAAAGTCAGCGACATTCAGGAAAAACAGCTGACCACCCTTGGTGAAAATGTAAAAGCGCTTGAAGTGAACGGTACTTTCGATGACTGCCAGAAACTGGTAAAACAGGCATTTCTTGATGCTGAACTAACAGCCCGGTTTTCTCTGGCATCGGCCAATTCTATAAACATTGCCAGATTAATACCGCAGGCGTTTTATTACGTTAATGCCTATGCGCAGTTAAAAAAGAAAGGACAAAACAAAGAAGTTGTTATTTCTGTGCCAAGCGGCAATTTTGGTAATTTGAGTGCCGGTATTATTGCCTGGCGAATGGGTTTACCAGTAAAACAGTTTATTGCTGCCACTAATGTAAATAATGTAGTGCCTCAGTACCTCAACACTGGTGTTTATCAACCCATAAGCCCGTCATTGTCTACTATCTCAAATGCCATGGACGTTGGTAACCCGAGTAATTTTCCGAGGATGCTGGCATTGTTTAATAACGACCTTGAGCAAATGAAAAATATGCTGACAGGCTATTTCTACTCAGATACAGAAACCAAAGATGCCATGCGCCTGGTGTACGAGCGCAACAATTATGTGATATGCCCACATACCGTTGTAGCTTATTTGGGTTTGAAAGCATATACCAGCCATCTTTCTGAGTCAGTTTCAGGCATTTTCCTGTCTACAGCGCATTATGCCAAGTTTCTGGATGTGGTTGAAGAGGTAATTGGTTCTCAGCCAATTCCTGATAGGCTCTCGGCTTTACTGGGTAAAGAGAAACAGGCAGACAAAATAAGCACAGATTACGAAGCGTTTAAACAAAAGCTGATAGAAGCATTTTCTTTGAGCTGACCCGAAAAGATATCTGTAAAAATGCCTTGCTGTAATACAAAAGCAAGGCATTTTTTATAATTTAGCCCATCAATTAAACCCTTTCTTATTAAATAAATATGATTAATGTTGCACTGGTGGGTTTCGGACTTTCGGGAAGATACCTGCAAGCCCCTTTCTTTGAAGCGAACCCGAATTTCAGACTAAAAACAGTTGTTACCAATAGTCAAAATCCACAGGCCATCTTCCCGTTGGTACAGGTTGCCAGAAGCATTGATGAAGTGCTGGCTGATGATGAAATAGAGCTGGTAAGTATTTGTTCGCCCAGCTCAACACATTATGAGCTGGCCATGAAAAGCCTGCAGGCCAACAAACACATTCTGGTAGAGAAGCCTTTTACTTCTACCGCAGCCGAGGCTGAGGAGATAATTGAACTGGCCAGAAAACAAAACAAAATTGTATGTGTGTTTCAGAACCGCCGTTTTGATGGAGACTTCAGAACCGTGCGAAAGGTGGTAGAAAGCGGCGTTTTAGGAGAATTGATTAGCTATGAAGCACATTATGACCGCTACAAGCCTGTGCTGAACCCCAAAAGATGGAAAGAAGTGGTAAGCCCAGCCAATGGCATTTTATATGACCTCGGCGCACATATTATTGACCAGACCATTACGCTTTTCGGCAAACCGAAAAGTGTTTGGGGCGAAACTTATGTGCAAAGAGAAGGTTCTGAAATTGATGACGCATTTGATATAAGGCTAGACTACGGCAAGCTGAAAGTCACCTTAAAATCGAGCCTGCTGGTGCGGGAAGAAGGCCCGAGATATGTGCTGCATGGCACCAAAGGTTCTTTTATAAAATATGGTCTTGACGTGCAGGAAGATAACCTAAAGGCCGGATTACTACCGGGCATGGAGGGTTTCGGTGTAGAATCGAAGCAGAATAGCGGTTTACTGAATGCAGAAATAAACGGGGTGTCGTTCAGAGGGCAGGTAGATACCGAGGCCGGTAACTGGGGGCTTTTATTCCAGAACCTTTACGAAGCCATTGCAGAAGGCAAAGAGTTACTCATTAAGCCTGAACAAATACTTGAGCAGATAAAGATTATTGAGGCCGTAAAGCAATCGTGAATTATGAATGACGAATTATTGAATAAACATTTATTCAATAATTCGCCATTCACTATTCGTCATTCATCAAGGCAACCCTAACAAAAAGCCAATAGTAAAGTTTGCATCCCAGTCGAAAACGAATTGCTCGCAGCCGGTGGCATCTTTAATAGCTTTGTAGATATTCACCCCAGATTTATCTTTAGCGTCAGTCAGTATTTTATAGTAGGCCGGTTCTTTCAGCACGGTATAGCGTTCTTTGCCTTCTCTTACTTTTTTTGCCATCGAGAAAGGCACCCCTCCAATAATGAAACAGGTTTTGCGTTTCATGCTGGGCACCGACGATGCCTTCACTTTTACTTCGTCATATACCTTACCATCATCAACACCATTCTGAAAATACTTGGCTCCATAGGTTTCAAGGGCTGAAACACTACCATTGGTAGACCATGAAATCTTGGTATTCCCAGAGCCGATGTCGGTTACAAAAGCCTCTTCTTCGTAATCTTCAGGTAATACACATTTCAAAGCAAGAGCGCCCTCCTGTTCAGGTGTAACCGTGTTTACAAAATAATTAAGTGTTTTCAGGTTTTTAATGATTTTCTGCGTTACATCCGCTTTTACAGCACCTGAGCTTACTACAAAGTGAATATCACGGCCGCTCACGCCGAAATCGAGCATACTGCCTATGTATTTTTTCAATCCAGCTCTGATGTCATCGTCTGAGGCCATATTTTCAGTTACCAGACTGTTACCGAATTCAGCTTTCTCCAGTTTCCAGTTTTTGCTTTTATCTATTCTTACAATAAAAGAATTAAAACCACTGGCACCCAGCTCAACTACGCCCTTTAGTTTACCGTTAACCGGTTCGCGAGCCACATAACTGAACGAAGATGAGCCACCTTCTGTTGCTTCAGTGTTACTACCTGAAGTACCTGGTGTGCTACCTGCAGCCGGTCCTTCTTCCGGAGCTTTGGTATTGGTTTCATCAACCTGGGTTTCATTGTTTTTATCAAGCAAAGATTTGCCCCAGCTTGTGTTATCTAAAACATATTTGCCTCCAAAAAACAAGCCTCCAAGAATAAAGAGGGTAATCATAAACCGGGCAAATGGTGTGAGTGTTGTTTTCATTTTGTTGCTAATTAAAATCTACCGGATTTTTTGTAATTGAATAAAGTAAAAATTAAGACTCAGAAAGTATGAGCCACCTTGGGTGGCTCATACCCTTATGAAAGCTTCTATTCAAAGAGTTTATCATACTGGTTGCCGGAATGCTTGGTTGTTGGCACGTCTTTACCGGCAATCAGGGCCTTTTTGTCGCTTCCAAGCAACAAAGAAACGCCTTCCTGCTCCCATTTTTCAAGCATTTTCAGACCTTCTTCTTCAAATACTCCATTTTGAAGGTCAATAGAATCCATAAAGTTAGAAGACATCTCCATAAAGCGTTCCATCTCCCCTACCTTCTGGCTTACGTCGTCAGCAATAGATTCCATGGCCATATCAAACATCTGGCGCTGGTCTTTGTTTCCGTTCAGTATATTCATGGCAGAGCGCATGGCTGAATGACTGGTACGGATGGCCTTACGCTCCTGTTCTTTTACAGCCACCTGATCTTTGATGTCTTCAAGCATTATCTCCGAATTTTCGTACATCTTGGTAAGAACCCTGTAAAGAATCTCCATTTTCTTGTACAAATCTTCCAGCTTAATGTTCGACTCCTGCAAACGGCCTGCCTTGCGGGCTTTCAGCACCATCATGGCCTGTTTGTCGGTTTCTTTGGCCTTGCTTGCCAGATTTAAATCGTTCTGAATCTGCTTTCTGTTATTTTCAATGATAGTCTTCAGGTTATACATCTGGCCTTTCAGGGTAGCAATCTGCTGGTTCATTTTACCCAGATTACTCCGCAATTCGTCAATATAAGTTTTCAGAACACCGATAGGATCCAGTTGTATAAACATGCCGGTTATCCAGCGCATAATACTCTTATAGATGTAGAAAATCAGATTTCTCATCTTGGGGTCAAGTATCATATAAATAAGTGCCGCCAGTACAATCAGCAGGCCGGCCAGATAAAGCGTATTTGAAGCCAGAGTAATCAGATAAGGCAGGGCTTTATAGAGCAGATAGCCTCCACCTAATAATAAACCTGCAGCGAAAAGAGTACCTGTTTTGCCTTCGGGGCGTTCCCAAAACGATTTGGGTCTGGTTTCTTGCATTTCCATATTCTGTTGGGGTTATCCTCCGCCTCCCGGAGGTTTTCAATTTGTTTAGTGATAGTTTATAGTACCGCAGAAAGCAAGGGGCTGTTTCCTGCTGAGCCGGGGTTTTATTGTTTCAAATATTTAGTCATATTGTCAACATCCTTGCTGATTTGTGCCGTTAACTCACTGTAAGTGGCATGAAAATCACTCAATGTTGTTTCAATTTTAACCACCGCGTCTGAAATCTCCGCTTTCATTTTTTCCATATCTGCCTGGTGTTCCTGTATCTCCAGTGTCAGTTTGGCAATCTGCTCACCTTTAGCTTTTATGGTTGCGTCCATATCAGCAATGGCTTTTTCTTTATTACCAATCTGTTTCTGACGCTGCGCATTAACCGACTCAAGAAATTTTGAATCTTCTGTCTGAAGCACTTTGAGATAAAAACCGGCTGATTCAGATAATTTCTGAGGTGTAATACCCATTGCCTGTGCTGCTGCGAAGGCAGATAGATAACGTGTCTTTTCATCCATTGGCATCTGCGCCAAAGTCTTTAAAGATTTTTTAAACTCCAGATAATCAAAACCCTCCTGGTTATTGGCTTCCATGGCGCCCAATAAAATGTCATAAAACTTGTCAGAGGCCTTTCCCTGAGGAATCTGCACAGAGACATTCGTCGGGGCTTCTGCCTGTTTTTCCGGGGCAGTGGTATCGCTGGCGGCTTCTCCTGCCGGAGCTTCTACTACAAATATACCCTTTAATTTTTTAAGAAAATCGCTCATTTGTGATGCTAATGCTTTATTTTTTGATTAAACTGAGTAATTTATCTCTGTTGATTTCAATCTGCTGATTAAATTCGATTCAAATTTTGGGGTATTGCCTGAATTGTACAAATAATATCACATGACATAAGGGAAACCCGGTGTCGAATGGTTAAATTTAATGATGATTTTTGAAAACTTTCTAAACTTACCCGATTTTGTGTAAATATTCGATTGTATTAAAACAAGCCGGATTTTTTACAGGTTTTATAAGCCTTACTTTGGCTGTACCAATGTTAATTCTCTTACCACAACAGTGTTTCTTAATTTATATTTATGCCTGGGTCTGAAAATTAATTCATTTCTATTTGTACTATTTAACACAAACCCTGGTTAAATTTGTAATACCTAACGGTTGTCTAGACATCTATGAAATACTCAAGGCTTTTTATATTCTCCTGTTCCATTATTGCCATAAGCGCCATCATGGCTTTCAGCTTCAATCCTTTTGCAGACAAGGTAGATTTCAATACTGAAATAAAACCTATTCTGAACAAGCATTGCGTGTCTTGTCATGGCGGAGTAAAAAAGGCAGGAGATATCAGTTTTTTGTTTTCTCAGGAGGCCATCAATACCAAAGGGAAGTCGGGCAAGGTGGGTATTATACCCGGTGATGCCGAGCATTCAGAGTTTTACAGACGCCTGATAAGCTCTGATGAAGAAGAACGAATGCCCAAAGGCAAAGACCCGCTCAGCAAAGAAGAAATGGAGACCTTGAAAAAATGGATTGATGAGGGGGCTCCGTGGGGCGGGCATTGGGCTTACCAAAAACCGGAAAAACCTGATGTGCCGTCAGTTGGTGGCTTTTTTGCCCGTCTGGGTCTGATAGATGATAACGAAACCCGCTTTGCCAAAAATGAAATTGACAATTTTGTAGTAGAAAAGCTGAAAGAAGAAGGCCTATCTTTTTCGAAACAAGCTGATAAAGGCACATTATTACGCCGGGTATATCTTGATTTGACCGGCCTGCCGCCAACCGAAGAACAATTACGGGCTTTTCTGAACGATAAATCTGAAAATGCCTATGAGAAGGTGGTAGACCAGTTATTGGCTTCTCCGGCATACGGAGAGCGCTGGGCAGCCATGTGGCTTGATTTGGCCCGCTATGCCGATACAAAGGGTTATGAAAGAGATGTATACAGGAATATCTGGCGATACCGTGATTACGTTATCAACGCCTTCAATGATGATAAACCTTTCGACCAGTTTACGATTGAGCAACTGGCCGGCGATTTGCTACCAAATGCCACCAACGAACAATTGATAGCCACGGGTTTCCACAGAAACACCATGAACAATGATGAAGGAGGAACCGTAGACGAGGAGTTCAGGGTGGCGGCTAATATTGATAGAGTAAATACTACTTTTGATGTTTGGCAGGGTACAACTATGGGTTGCGTACAATGCCATACGCACCCGTACGACCCCTTCGTACATGATGAATACTACAAGCTGATGGCATTTTTTAACAATGCACGTGATGAAGACGTAGTGAGCGATACACCTTATCTGAGATTTTACAAGCCTGAGGATTCAACCAAAATAGAAGAATTGACGAGCTGGATACTGGCGAAAGGAAGAAATGGGAAAGACTTTGAAAAGTTTGTAAAAATACTGGAGCCTAAATTCAATTCGCATGATGTTGAGCCTTTATCAGCAGGTACTTCATCGTTATTAGATGCCAAATATCTTGGTTTACAGCATACAGGCTACGGCCGATTGAAAGGGGTCACACTGACGGAGAAGAATAGACTGGTAATGAATTTCAATACCGGCACTGAAAAAGGTGTACTACACATCAGAGACGGCAAGCCGGATGGAAACATTATTCTGACTATCCCGATTTCTCCGGCACGAGATACCGTCATGTTTTACCCGCTTCCGAAACTGGAAGGCGGGCATGACCTCTATTTCACTTTTACGAATCCTAAAAAGCCCAAAGACTGGCTACAGATAAAATGGTTGTCGTTTCAGAGTACTTTTGGCGAAGGCAAAGAATATGAAAAAATTGAAGCCGGATATAAAGAGATTCTG
Organism: Emticicia fluvialis; assembly: GCF_024793945.1. Lineage (NCBI taxonomy): Bacteria > Pseudomonadati > Bacteroidota > Cytophagia > Cytophagales > Leadbetterellaceae > Emticicia > Emticicia fluvialis. The sequence goes on along the minus strand of NZ_JANUSD010000002.1, from coordinate 28,802 downwards.
AATGCCAGTGCGGATTTTACCCCGATTATGAGCGATGGAGAAGGCGATCTGGCACGCAAGCAGCACATTTTTGAACGAGGCAACTGGCTGGTACATGGTAAAGAGGTAAAGCCCGAGGTACCTAAGTATCTGTCTGAAATGCCAAAAGATTACCCTGCCAACAGGCTCGGGCTGGCTAAATGGCTGGTTAATGGAAACAATCCTTTAACAGCCCGCGTTGCCGTAAACCGATTCTGGGAGCAGATATTTGGTGTGGGCATAGTAGAAACCGTAGAAGACTTCGGCACGCAGGGTTTCAACGCTTCGCATCCTGAATTGCTGGATTACCTGGCCGTTACTTTCCAGGATGATATGCACTGGAGCGTAAAAAAACTACTAAAAATGATTGTTACTTCAGGTACTTACCGTCAATCGTCAGAAGTAAATAACGAACTGCTTGAAAAAGACCCCTACAACCGGTTTCTGGCACGTGGGCCAAGAATAAGGCTTACGGCAGAGCAGGTAAGAGACCAGGCCTTGCTTGTAAGTGGTCTGCTGTCGAAAAAAATGTATGGCAAAAGCGTAATGCCCTATCAACCTGACGGCCTTTGGCAATCTCCCTGGAATGGAGAGTCATGGAAACTGTCACAAGGAGAAGATAAATACCGCAGGGCCATTTATACATTCTGGAAGCGCACCGCTCCGTATCCGTCGATGATGTCGTTCGATGCCCCAAGCAGGGAATTCTGCCAGCTAAGACGGCTCAGAACAAATACTCCTTTACAGGCATTGGTAACCCTCAATGACCCAACCTATGTTGAAGCCGCACAACAACTGGCCAGAAACATGATGAAAAAAGGCAAAAACCCCGAACAACAGATTCAGGCAGGCTTCAACCTGATTATGATGCGCAATATTGATGACAAAAAACTAAAAGTGCTTACCAAGCTTTACAGACAAACCGAGCAGGAATATACCAGAAACCCCGTTGAGGCCTATAAGTTTTTCGGGAAGTCTGATGTTACCCCAAAAATGGCAGCACTCGCTGTTACAGCCAATGCCATGCTGAATCTTGACGAAATTGTAACAAAAGAATAGGGTCAGCAAAACCGGTGATTGACACCGTAAAAACCTTCATTTATTTAACACCTCATATAATTTTAAGCGCTTTCATCAGGTTTAATTTATTGGCTGTTAAGAGTACTTTTAAAGCCTAGATTTTTGAAAATTTTATCTATTTGAATAATGCAACGTAGAGCAGCTCTAAAAACATTTGCACTCAGCATAGGAAGCACCCTTGTATTGCCGTCATGGGCCAATGCCTGGAGCAAAGAAACCCTTCATCAGTCAAATCTGATTCTTTCTTCTTCACAAGAAGCCTTATTGGCCGAAATAGTGGAGGCAATCATCCCTAAAACTGATACGCCCGGCGCTAAAGAACTGAATTTAAACAAATTTGTTACGCTAATGGTAGCCGACTGTTTTGACGCCAACGCACAGGATACCTTTACCAAGGGTCTGCAAAAAGTAGATACCCTGGCAGCGAGCGAGTACTCAAAACCGTTTATTGAGGCCGACACCAAACAAAGGCTGGCAGTTCTGAACAAAATGGCGGTATCGGACAATGAAACGGACAAAGGCTTTATCAGACTGGTGAAAAATTTGACTATTCAGGGCTACCTAAACTCTGAATATGTAATGACCAACCTGCGCGTGCATGAATTTATTCCGGGGCGTTATCATGGTTGTGTGCCGGTAAAATCATAATTCTTTTTTAACTCAATTTGAAACGCACTGTTATTATGTCATATTTTAATATTGATTCAGTAAAAGCACAAACATTTGATGCCATCGTTATCGGTTCGGGTATCAGCGGCGGATGGGCAGCCAAAGAATTAACAGGCAAGGGTTTGAGAACCCTGGTGCTGGAACGTGGCCGCGAGGTAAAACACGTAACCGATTACCCTACCACCATGATGCAACCGTGGGAGTTTGAGCATCGCGGCCAGTTGAAAAAAGAGGTAAGAGACGCCAACCCCATTGTAAGCAAATGCTATGCTTTTTATGAAGGCACCGAACAGTTTTTTGTAAAAGATGCTGAGCATCCTTATGTACAGGAAAAACCTTTTGATTGGATTCGCGGATACCAGACGGGTGGTAAGTCATTGCTATGGGCGCGCCAGACACAACGCTGGTCGAAATACGATTTTGAAGGCCCCGGCCGTGACGGTTTTGCCGTAGAATGGCCTATTGGTTATGAAGATATAGCTCCGTGGTACAGCTATGTAGAGAAGTTTGCAGGCATATCGGGCAATAAAGACGGCTTGGCCAGCTTACCAGACGGTGAGTTTCTGCCACCGCATGAGATGAACTGCGTAGAGAAGTATTTCAGCCAGCAGATAGCCAAAAATTATAACGACCGCCATATTATTATGGGCCGTTGTGCACATATTACCGAGCCTAAAAAGGTACACCTGGACCAGGGCAGAGCCAAATGCCAGCACCGTACCATCTGTGAGCGTGGTTGTCCTTTCGGTGGTTATTTCAGCAGCAATGCTTCTACTTTACCCTGGGCTGCCAAAACAGGCAAAATGACTTTACGCCCCGATTCGGTTGTACATTCAATCATTTATGATGAAACAAAAGGCAAAGCAACCGGTGTTAGAGTGATTGATTCGAACACGAAACAAATGACCGAGTACTATGCCCGTATCATTTTTGTAAATGCTGCGGCCCTAAACTCAAATCTGATATTGTTGAACTCAATATCCGGCCGTTTCCCAAATGGATTAGGTAATGACAATGGTTTGTTGGGCAAATACATTGCTTTTCATAATTACACGGCCACTATCAATGCCGATTATGAGGGTTTTCTGGACTCTACCACCGATGGTCGCCGGCCAAACTCTCCTTATATACCTCGTTTCCGTAATGTATTCAAGCAGGAGACAGACTTTCTGCGTGGCTACGCCTCTGGTTTTCAGGCGGGTCGATACATGCGTGACGACAGAAGCGGTATGGGTGAAGACCTGAAAAAAGGCTTGTTGAATCCGTACCTGAACAACGTATGGAGTGTAGGTTCGCACATGATGGGTGAGACCATACCCAAAGAGAGCAACTATGTTAGATTGGATAAATCGAAGCTTGACCCCTGGGGGATGCCACAATTAAGTATTTCGGTAGATTATGACGACAACGACCGCAAGATGGTAAAGGATTTCTTCGAGCAATTAACAGAAATGTACACCAAAGCAGGCTTCAAGAATATCCGAACCAACGATTCGAACCGGACACCGGGGCTGGACATCCACGAAATGGGTGGTGTAAGAATGGGCAAAGACCCAAAAACGTCACTCCTGAACAAGTGGAATGCTCTGCATGAGTGCAAAAACGTATTTGTCACCGACGGCGCCTGTATGACCTCAACCTCAACCCAAAACCCATCACTTACTTATATGGCATTGACAGCAAGAGCAGCTGATTATGCTGTAAAAGAGTTGAAGAAAGGGAATTTGTAAGGGTATTTAGGATAACATATGTGTGATATACAGTCCCGTCATAATAATGTTATATTGGCGAGAAAACTGATAAAATCGATATCCTAATATCCTGTAGGGATGCTATATCTTTAGATAAAACCAGTAGAAAGAGATTGAATATACTGTAGGGATAGTATATTAATATAACGTCCCTACAGGACTTGGAAATGTATTCTTTTAGATTTCTACCGATATATCGTCCCTAAAGGGACTTAAAGAAAGCCTTGTCTACGAGAATGGACAAGGCTTTTTATCTGTTGTTGGCAATTTCAATACCCGTACCACTCCGCCCACCATGCCTGCAATTGCCTTCGTATCTCGTTTTCTCTGGCATTGTTGCTTGGTTCATAAAGTTTGGTACCTTTCAGTTCATCAGGCAAAAAATTCAGCTTTGTAAAATTCCCTTCATAGTTGTGCGCATATTTATAATTTTTGCCATAACCAATCTGCTTCATCAGTTTGGTTGGGGCATTGCGCAACGCTAAAGGCACAGGAAGGTGAGACGTTTTCTCGGCCAGTGCAATGGCATTTTCAATAGCCATGTAAGAAGCATTAGACTTAGGCGATGTAGCCAGATAAATAGCAGTTTGTGAAAGGATAATACGGCACTCAGGGTAACCGACAGTCTTTACGGCCTGCATACAGTTATTGGCCATAATTACAGCCGTTGGGTTAGCATTGCCAATATCCTCCGACGCCAGAATCAGCATACGGCGGGCTATAAATTCGGGGTCTTCTCCGGCCACAATCATGCGGGCCATCCAGTAAACGGCTGCATTCGGGTCTGAACCCCTCATTGACTTAATAAACGCCGAAATAATATCATAGTGCTGCTCACCTGACTTATCGTAACGGGCAATATTGCGTTGGGCTACTTCTTCTACCAAGTCATCAGTAATCACGATGGGCGTATCTACAGGAAAAGAAAAACTGATTATTTCAATCAGATTCAATAGCTTTCGCCCGTCACCTCCTGAAATGCGCATCAACGCATCGTAAGATTCCACTTTTATATCTCTTTCTTTCAGAATTACATCTTCATGTATGGCTCTGTCGGTCAGCGCTTTTAGTTCATCTTCACCGAAAGACTCTAATATATAAACCTGGCAACGTGACAACACCGCACTGTTTAATTCAAACGAAGGGTTTTCGGTTGTAGCGCCAATCAGGGTAATCTGTCCTTTTTCAACGGCCAGCAACAGAGAATCCTGCTGTGATTTATTATAGCGGTGAATCTCATCTATAAACACAATGGGTGGAAACAAGCCTGTTGCCCGGCCGATTACCTCGCGCAATTCTTTTACACCCGAACTAACAGCATTTAACTGATGAAACTGCCTTTTGGTGGTTTCGGCTATCAGCAAAGCCAATGTGGTTTTGCCTGTACCCGGCGGACCCCATAGAATCATGGATGGCACCAGATTGGCCTCAACGGCATTACGGAGGGGTTTGTTTTTCCCTAAAATGTGTTCCTGCCCCAGGTAATCTTCCAGTTTTTTCGGACGCAGGCGCTCAGCTAATGGTGCAGCCATACAATATATTATTAAGAGATTTAAGTATCCGGATTAGCAGCGTTCATCCTTTTTTTCACTAAATAAGATTTACAAGACAAATATACTTCGCTTCTTGGAATTGTAGAACCACTGCTCTATTTTTACCTATTGGAAAAAACAAAACCTCATTGGCTTTAACCTATGGCAAAGAAAAAGACTTCTACACCGAATACAGAAGAATCTAACCCGGAAACCCCCAGTTTCAAGAACGTAGAATCATTCAGTTTGTTTACAGATTTTGACATTAATCTTTTCAAGGCAGGCAAGCATTATCGTTTGTATGAAAAGATGGGGTCGCACGTGATTGAAAACCAGGGTGTGGTGGGCACATACTTTGCTGTCTGGGCTCCTAATGCCCGGTACGTGTCGGTTATTGGTGGCTTTAATGGCTGGGAGCGTGGCTCACACCCGCTGGCATCGCGTTGGGACAGCTCAGGCATTTGGGAAGGATGGATACCCAACGTTGGCAATGGTGAAGTTTACAAATATTTTATTTCGTCGAATACAGGTGAAGACCTTGAAAAAGGAGACCCTTATGCCCTGCATTGGGAGATACCCCCAAAAACCGCTTCGGTAGTATGGGACACCTGGTATGAATGGCAGGACAAAGACTGGATGCAGACACGGCATCGTAACAATGCGCTGAACGCCCCCATATCGGTCTATGAGCTTCATCTGGGGTCATGGCAGCGTGACCCAAGCGACCCGGAACGGCGGCTCAGTTACAGAGAAATTGCCAATTCGCTGGTGCCTTATATGAAAGACATGGGCTTTACGCACGTAGAGTTTATGCCGGTGATGCAGCACCCCTATGAGCCATCGTGGGGGTATCAGATTACCGGATACTTTGCCACCAGCAGCCGCTTTGGTACACCGCAAGACTTTATGTATCTGGTAGAACAACTGCACATCAACGGAATCGGGGTTCTGCTAGACTGGGTACCGTCTCATTATCCCAGCGACGCACATGGTATTTACCGTTTTGACGGCACCTCGCTGTATGAGCATGAAGACCCACGCCAGGGCTATCACCCCGACTGGAAGAGTTATATTTTTAATTACGGACGCTTTGAAGTACGCTCTTTCTTAATCAGCAATGCTTTATTCTGGCTCGATAGATTCCATATTGATGGCCTGAGGGTTGATGCCGTAGCATCTATGCTCTACCGTGACTACTCACGTAAAGCCGGAGAATGGGTACCTAATATTTTTGGAGGCCGCGAGAACCTGGAAGTGATATCGTTACTGAAAGAGCTAAATGAAGAGATTTACAGGAGTTTCCCTGATGTGCAGACCGTGGCTGAAGAGTCTACGGCTTTCCCGGGTGTTTCAAGACCGGTATATAACGGCGGGCTGGGTTTTGGCATGAAATGGATGATGGGCTGGATGCACGATACCCTGCGCTATTTTGCTAAAGACCCTATGTTCAGGAAATGGCATCAGAATGATATAACTTTCAGCCTTGTATATTCTTTTACTGAAAACTTTATGTTGCCGCTTTCGCACGATGAGGTGGTATATGGCAAAGGGTCATTGATTGAAAAAATGCCTGGCGACCAATGGAGAAAATTTGCAAACCTTCGCCTATTGTTTACTTATATGTTTACACACCCAGGAGCAAAATTGCTATTTATGGGTGGCGAATTTGCCCAATATGCCGAATGGAACTACGCCAAAAGCCTTGATTGGCATCTGTTAGAAAACCAACCCAATAAAGGGATAAAAGAGCTGGTAAAAGACCTGAACGGTTTGTATAGAGGAGAAGTAGCCTTGTTTGAAAAGCAGTTTTCGCCGGATGGTTTTGAATGGCTTGATACAAGCGACCGCGAAAATGCCGTGATCGTGTATGCCCGTAAAGGTTTGCATGAAAAAGACGCTGTAATTGTAGTACTCAACTTCACGCCTGTACCTCATTCTCCATATCGGATTGGCGTACCTGAAACGGGTATTTATGAAGAAGTCTTTAATAGCGATAACCAGAAGTACTGGGGCACCGGTTTACAAAACGGCAGTGTTAATACCGAAGCAATACCTTTGCATGGTAAAGATAACTCTATTGAAATATCATTGCCGCCTTTGGGTGGAGTAGTGTTCAGATTGAAAGCATAAGTTCTGTCAAACAGAGGAACCAAATTTTTAAAGCAAAAGCCCGGCGCTCTCATGAACACCGGGCTTTTGCTTTTAGCCTGGTTTAGTTTAATGATGGATTCTGAGGTGTTTTAGGCATAGCAGACCTGGATGAAAATATAAGCGTAAGAATGATGGTACCCAGAACAATCAGCAGCGTTAGCTCAAACTGGGTATCTGATGCTGAGCCTAACACTATTCTCTGCGATGTTTTATTCAGCTTCTCCCCTTCTGTAATCTGGATGTTCGACAAGTGGTTGAGCGTATTCAGCGCACCGTAAAACGCTTCATCCAGTATGTGTTTCACGTTTTCTGAATTGTAAACACCTGCCCGATAAATGTGCTTTTGCTCAAGCGATAGTCCATGCGCTATTTTCTTTTTAAAATCCTTGAAAAGTACCTCTTCTGTTGCTGTTAATTTCGTCTTTTCGTAAGACACTATCAAGGCGTTTATAGACTGGTTGTGCTGTGTTATTTTATCTTTTATCTGGGCTATTTCTTCTTTGGTGTTACAGTCATCTACCAGTAATTTCTTTCTGGAAAGGTGATTAGATAGCTCATAGATATAGCTTTCAGCCATAAGCCGGTCTTCATACACTGCAGAGAAGCTATCGCCTAATTCGTTAAAATGATGTTTATCTGAAACATTTTTGATAAACAAAAACACAAAAATGACTGTCAGCCCCATAGCGGCTTTTACTTTTTGTTCGATGCTATAAGCCCATTTCATATAATTTGTAGTTAACTTGTTCAGTTATAAAACGACTTTATACAAATATAAGTAAAAATAACTATATTTTAATTTGCCAATACCCTGGTAGAACGGCCATTTAAACAAAAAGGAACCTTTTGGAGGCTCCTTCAGATATATTTGCATAGTGGAAATGAATTACGAAAGATTATTTGTTGTGCTGAAAATAAGCTTCAGGGGTTTCGCCTTTAAATGCCTTGAAATCATGAATAAAATGAGCCTGATCAAAATAACCTGCCTCTAAACCCAATTCGGTTAGTGTTTTTTGGTCAGTATGATTTTTGAGCAAGGCATTGAAACGAACAATACCTGCAAATTTTTTAGGAGACGCGCCTACCGTTTTTCTGAACCGCTTTTCAAGAGGGCTTTTGCTGGTAAACAACAGCTTTGCAAGGTTATTGATTCTGATATTGCCAGTAGTCTTACAAAAGGTTTAAGTGTGTCGCAGGGTATGTAGGTGGTAAAGCTCATTTTCTAATCAGTTTAACAATGATTACAAATGCAATTGATACCATAAAAGTACAATAAATACTGATTGCCCAGCTTAATGAAGTACTTTGTCGTGAGAAATACTACCTTATATCTCATAAAATATCTAGCAAAGTAACTTTAACACATAAAAGAGGCCGGTAAGGTGAAGATTTACCAGTTGATTATCATTGGCCACCTCCGCCAAAGCGTGTGTCTACCTCAGCACATGCGGTTAGAAATTCAGCTACAATCCTGGCGCATTCTTCGGGTCTTTCAAACATTCCGGCATGAGCTACTCCACCGAGTATACCAGTATAACCCATCTTTAAAAGCTTTATTTGTTCCTCAGCTGCCGAAACCGTTACAAACTTATCCTCTTCACCTGCAATAATCATGGTGGGGTATCCGGCATCTTTCAGAATTGCCGTTGTATCCCGGCGATTCCGCATGGCCATCTGTGCGTTTGTCAAGGCCTTTTCCGGAATTGAACTGTAACGTTCCATCTGACTTTCAATCAGGGTTTTACTTTTTTTCTTGAAATCATCTGTAAACATTTTCGGATAAAAATCTCTGATAAACTCAGCTGAGCCGTGTTTTTCAATAAAATCAATGGTCTTTAATCTAGTTGCTTTTCGTTCCTCATCATCCGGGTAAGCAGAGGAATGAAACAGCCCCAGACCTTGTAACCGTTCCGGGTATTTTTCAGCAAAAGTCAGTGCTATGTACCCCCCCATAGAATGCCCTATCAACACGCATTTTTCTTCTTTGCGTTCATCCAGCAGGTCTTTCAGCCAGTCTGCATAATCGTCAATAGATGTGCAATTGGTAAGTTTGCTGTAATCTGGTGTTACATAAGTATGTGTTCGGGGAAGCAGGCTGATAAACTTGTTCCAGATGATGTGGTCTTCGCCAAAGCCATGAATCAGAATAACATTCATATTTTCCGGTTTTTAAGTTTTACTCAATTAAAACAGTTTCCGCAATGCGCGTATGATCATAAATGCCGACAACAAGCCGAAAACTATGGCTAGTATATTGATGTGCAACAATGCAAAAATAACTGCAAAGCCCAGCAACACCAGCCCAATCTCAAGCCGCACAAATGCTTTATGGCTTAAACCTCCCCTTTTCTTCTTTGATTTCTTCTTCTGAAATATGCCTTTTTTCTCGGGTTTTTGAAAAAGACGCGGTTTCTGGTGCTCATCTGTTTTACTGTTCTTCTTCAATAACCCCTTTGGCAACCAATCTGTTTTATGGTTTACCTCATTTTTTATGGTAGGCAAGGGCGGGATATTATTAGCTGTTAAATTTTCGATGGCTGGCGCGGGCATCGGAGCCATTTTTTCCATTTCATGCGGTGCAATAGTACCAGCCTTTAAAGCTGACGCGGCATTCTGTTTTTTAGGCTTCAGATAATGATCCGGAATTGAGTTCTGAAAACGGGCGTACTCTCGTTTACAACCCAACACAAGCAGCAAAACCAGTACAAATGGAAGCGTTCTTAACATAGTATAATAGCTTTTTAAGAAAAATATCAGGGTAGAGGCAGCCAAAATACCGGGCATCAAAAAACCCTGTAAAGCTTATTGACCGGCTTTACAGGGTTTGATGAAATATCCCAAAAATTACGCTACCAGTTTCAATTGATAGAACGCCGAGCGCTCAAATTTATTTTGTGCGTATTCTAGCGTAATTGTGAAGTTCTTTACCTCTTTGTTTGACGGAATCTCAAACATGATGTCTGTCATGATTGCCTCACAGATAGAGCGTAATCCTCTAGCTCCCAGCTTGTATTCCATGGCTTTCCCTACAATGTAATCCAGGGCGTCCGGTGCAAACTCAAGGGCTACATCTTCCATAGCAAAAAGCTTCTTATATTGCTTGGTCAGTGCATTTTTAGGCTCTATCAGGATACGGCTCAAGGCGTCCTTGTCAAGCGGATTCAGATAAGTCAACAAAGGCAAACGACCAATCAATTCAGGTATAAGACCAAAAGATTTTAAATCCTGTTGCGTAACGAAACGCAACAAGCTGGTGCTTTCCAGCAATTCCAGGCGTTTGGCATCATTAGAGAACCCAATCGGGTGGGTATTAATACGCTTGGCTATGTGGCGGTCTATACCATCGAAAGCCCCGCCGCAGATAAACAATATGTTTTCGGTGTTTATCTGCACCATCTTTTGCTCCGGGTGCTTTCTTCCACCTTCCGGCGGAACACTTACAACTGAGCCTTCCAGCAATTTCAGCAAACCCTGTTGCACACCTTCACCGCTTACATCACGCGTTATAGACGGGTTGTCACTTTTACGGGCTATTTTATCAATCTCATCAATATAAACTATTCCTCTTTCAGCCAATTCAACGTTATAATCGGCGGCCTGTAAAAGTCTGCTCAAAATACTTTCTACGTCTTCGCCCACATAACCTGCCTCGGTTAACACAGTGGCGTCAGCAATGGCAAAAGGTACCTGTAATACTTTGGCAATATTACGTGCCAGGTAGGTCTTGCCGGTTCCGGTCTCTCCTACCATAATTATGTTCGACTTCTCAATCATTACATCATCGTCACGCCTGTTTTGCATCAGGCGTTTATAATGATTATAAACCGCTACGCTTAAAACCTTTTTGGCTTCATCCTGCCCAATTACGTACTGGTCAAGATGCTTTTTCAGTTCTATGGGGGGCTTGAGGTCAAATTTAGGCGAGTCTGCTGACTTCTTTTTCTTTTCTTTCTTCACAACTCCGTGCAATTCCTGTTGCACAAGCTGGTGCCCCTGCTCTACACAAAAATTGCAGATATTGGCTTCGGTGCCAGATATTAAGAGTTCAACTTCGCTTTTTCCTCTACCGCAGAAAGAGCAATAAGGTTGCTGTCCATATTCCATTGAGTATCCTTTGTCTTATTTATCCACAAAAATAAGAAAAATGTTTGAGTATGTAATTAAAAAGCCTGAGACCATAGAAATGGCTCTCAGGCTTTAACGTAAGTATGGCATTTAAAATTTCACTCAGGGCTGTTTATCTCCCTCCAATGTAGACCCCTGAATAGTCAGCTTTATTTTGGTCACTATTTTTGAGTCATTTTTAACAAACTCCAGTTTTCCATCGTAGCCAACTACTTCAAATACATCAGGTTCTTTGGTAGGCGCCAGGTCTGCCACGCCTTGCCCAACGGCTTCACCAATGAGCTTACCGTCTTTCAACGTTACAATTATTTCTTCAAAAGGAGCATCTTTCATTTTATATTTACCTACATAACTTTTGGCCGCCACGGTGTCAAGCGCAGCAGCGGTTGTAGTTGTTTGTGCAGAAACATCAAAAGAAATGGCAAAAATGCCAACAATCAGTAGTGTTAATAGTCTTTTCATCTTAAAAAAATTAGTTTTTGAAAATTGTAAAAAATATAAAATTAGCATTGCAAGATACTTATTTTGCTAAACATCAGAAACAAAACCTGTTTAGCTTTTAATTAAAATTGCACTTACCATGAGAATTAACATACAAATACGATATAAAAACTACCAACTACACCCAATAAAGATAATTTAACTGAAAAAATTTGTTTCAATAAATAATATATCTATTTTTGCCTTAAATAAAAGATATATTCTCAATTCAAGAACAATGGCTAAGGTAATAGAACATTTATACAACGCAACGGACAAACCCGTTTTTTCAATTGAAATCATTCCGCCGGTAAAAGGCAGCAATATTGATGATTTGCTGAAATCAATTGAGCCAATGATGGAACTGAAGCCACCGTTTATTGACGTTACCTACCACAGGGAAGAATATATTTTCAAGCCTCAGCCGGACGGACAACTTAAGGAAATAAAAGTTCGTAAAAGACCCGGCACCGTAGGTATTTGTGCTTCTATTATGCACAAGTTCAATATTGACCCCGTGCCTCATGTATTATGTGGGGGGTTCAGTAAAGATGAAACCGAAGATCTGCTGATAGACCTTAATTACCTGGGCATTGAAAACGTACTGGCTTTGAGAGGTGATTTTGCTAAACCATATACCTCATTTATTGCCAAGGAAGATGGCCACTTGTATGCCAATGAACTGGTAACACAAATTAAAGACATGAATCAGGGGAAGTACCTGCATGACGAGTCTGAATACCTGAGCGCCAGCAGTTTCTGTATTGGTGTGGCAGCTTACCCCGAAAAACACTTTGAGGCCGAGACGCTGGAACAAGACATTGAAAATCTGAAGCGTAAGATAGCCGCAGGCGCTGACTACGTGGTTACCCAGATGTTTTTTGATAACCAGAAATATTTTGACTTTGTAAATCGCTGCCGTGCAGAAGGTATTACTATCCCTATTATACCTGGCTTGAAGGTATTATCTACCAAAAAGCAATTAGATGTATTGCCGAAGTTGTTTTTTCTTGATATGCCCGAGGCGTTCAGAAAAGAAATAGCAGCCTGCGAGAACGATAAACAAGCCAAACAAATAGGGATTGAGTGGTGTACCCAACAATGCCGTGAGTTGATGAATTTCGGTGTACCTGCGCTGCACTTTTATACCATGAGCAAATCTGACACAACTTTAGCAGTGGCAAGGCAGATTTTCTGATATACCAAAACAATAAAGAGTGGGCAGCATTGAAACGGCCCACTCTTTATTTATGTGCTGCTGAGTTTAAACAGTTACTTTTCTGCGTCTGCCCAGCACCTGCCAGACATCATTTACCTGATGGTTTACCACCACATAGGCTTCATCGTACAGGTTCACAGTCGGGCAAACATGATACGGAACGCCATACAGCACATCACCTACTTTTATAGAATCCCAGTTTTTTACTTTCAGAACGCCGTGTTCTTCGCTTTGGCCTGTCAGCTCGTAATCTGTCAGATTCAAGAATCTGACACGTTTATCAATAGGGTTTTCGGCAGATATGGCCTTATGCCCCAAATCGACAGTTATAATGCCTTTTTGTGGTTTAGAAATCACCCTTGTAAGCACAAGCGCGGCGTATTCAAAAGGCTGCTCGGTTAGTTTATCGCCATAGCCCCAGTCCCACAACACACAAGTACCCGGGCTGCAAAAGGTTTCGGCACGCAAAGCATGTGAAGTAAAGGCCGGAGTACCCCCCGCTATAACCATTGGCTGGGGTAGCCCCTTCTCTTCAATGGCCTCCAGAAAGTGTTTTACATCTACAAAACCTGCATCGATTTCATGCTTGCGTTCTTCAAAATCATCTGCCCGGAGGTGACCATCATAAATATGCAAGCCGAGCAGTTTTATGTTGGGTTGCGAAGCCAGAAACGTATACAAGTCGAGAATTTTGTCATCCAGCAAATGCCCGGACCTATCCATACCATTGTTCACATCCAGAAATACGTTTGATACCAGCCCTGCTTCTCCAAATACTTCATTGTGTTGTTTTGCCACATCTAACGAATCTATTAAAGACGCAAAAACCACATCAGGATACAAGCGGCTCAACTGCACTAATCGCCCGATTTTAGGGCCAACCAACTGGTGGGCAATTACTACCATTCCGGCACCTGCCATAGCGGTTATTTCTGCTTCGGCAATGGTAGCACATTTAAACTTACTGATACCCTGCGCTATCATCAATTTTACAATCTCGGGCATTTTGTTGGTTTTCACGTGTGTAAACAGGCGGTCGGCATTACCGGCAATGTCTATCATTTTCCGGATGTTCTCCTGAACACGTTCTTTATATATCAACAATGAGGGAGAATCCAATTCTCCCTCATTGTTCACTTTGTACCAATCCATAGTTTATTTTTTATTGGCAATGAGTATTATTGCTCGTATATCTCAAGTGGTAAATCATCGGGGTCGGCAAAGAAAGCAAACTTTTTACCAGTGTGTTCATCAATTCTGATGGGTTCAACCGCAACACCTTTTTGTTCTAAGGCCGCTTTTGCTTCTTCAACACTCGGCACTTCAAAAGCCAGGTGTCTTAAACCGCAAGACTCAGGACGAGACGGCCGGGGCGGTGAACTTGGGAACGAGAATAATTCAATTACATAATTATGGCCAATGGCCAGGTCAAGTTTGTATGACTGCCGGGCTTCCCGATAAATTTCCTGAACGATTTTCAAGCCTAAAACTTCGGTATAGAAATGCTTCGATACCTCGTAGTCAGAACAGATAATAGCAATGTGATGAACTTTATTGATAGTAAGCATTTTATTAATCTTGATTTAACTCAAAAATGACTTCAATTTCAACCGGAATATTTTCAGGCAATGAGCCCATTCCAACTGCCGAGCGTACACCTATGCCGTTTTCAGTACCCCAAATATCGGCAAACAATTCGCTGCAACCATTGATTACATACGGGTGACTTCCGAAATCGCTGGTACAATTAACCATGCCTAATATTTTCACTACCCTTTTAATTTTATTAAGGCTGCCTAAAGCAGTTTTCAATGTAGCCAGAATGGTAAGCCCTACCTGGCGTGCCGCCAATTTGCCGCCTTCAATGTCTACATCTTCACCAACGCGACCAAAAATAAGTGTGCCGTTTGTTTGAACCGGGCCATGCCCAGACACATATATAAAATTATCAACTATTAAAGCAGGTTTATAAACGCCTTTTGGCGCAGGTGGTGGTGGTAATTCCACATTCAGTCTTGCCAGATTTTCTTCGGGTGTCCTCATACTGTTTTATACAAAAAGATTTAAAATTAATACGCCTAGTAAGCCTACTACCGACACGATGGTTTCCATAACCGACCAGGTTTTGATAGTATCTTTTATTGATAAATTGAAGTATTCTTTAAAAAGCCAGAAGCCCCCATCATTGAGATGCGAAAACAGCAAACTTCCCGCACCAATAGAAAGCACCATCAGCTCGGGCTTTACACCTGTCTGGTTCTGAATCAGCGGAGCCAATATACCTACTGCCGTTAACCCGGCTACCGTAGCAGACCCCACACAAAGGCGTAATACGGCCGCGATTGTCCAGCCCAATATCAAAGGGTTAATATCAAAACCTTGTAATTGTGCGCCAATGTAATCGCTGGTACCACTGTCTTTCAGTATCTGTTTCAAAGCGCCAGCACCGGCTATGATGAGTAATATTCCAGCACAGCTTTTAAAAGCTTCTTCCAGTTGCTTACTTACTACTTTTATACTATGGCCTTGTTTAATACCCAGCAAATACATGGCCAATAATAAGGATAGTAACATACCCACATAAGGCTCAGCTATTAAGAGTACTATCTGGTTGTTGGGGGCAAAGCCTTTAATGAACGAGGTTAAGGTCAGTAAGAAAACAGGCATCAGTGCCACTACAAGACTTTCAAACAAACTGGGTTGTTTTTCTTTAGGTACGGGTTTCAGGCTGAATAAAGTGGTATCAATCTCAGGTTTATACTTTTTTAGTGTACGTCCAAAAATCGGTCCGGCTATAGCAATGGCCGGAATAGCCACAATAATACCATAAATAAGGGTCTGCCCTACATTGGCGTTCAATTGAGATGCAATAGCCGCCGGTGAAGGGTGCGGGGGTAGATAACCATGTGCTACTGACAAAGCCGAAAGCATAGGAATACCCACATATAAAATCGGCATTTTGGTTGAAGCCGCTATGGAAAAGATAAGAGGTATTACAATAATAAAACCTGCATTATAGAACAAAGGAATACCGATAATAAACCCTGCCAGTGCCAAACCCCATTGCAGGTACTTTTTACCAAAAATGCTAATAAGTGTATCGGTTATGCGTTGGGCTGCTCCACTTTCTGCCACCAGCTTACCCAGCATGGCACCAAAGCCGATAATCAAAATAAGCTCTCCCAGCGTACCGCCAATACCCGTCTGAATTGCTTTACCAATGGCTGGCACATTCATGCCTGTTGCCAAACCCAGTGAAATAGCTATTAATATAAATGAAATGAAGGTGTCAAGCTTTACGAAAGCTACCAGAACCACAAGAGCAATGATAGCCAGCAAGGTAAGTAAAATAGGCATCGTTCAAATTAGGTTGATTGTTTCATTGCAAGATATTAAAATTCTGGTTTAAAAGCACCTGTGTACCAATAACTTATTATAGCATAAGTTTCCTTACTTCGTCGCTTCCAACATTCATTAAGTTGAAAGGTATTACGTGCAGTACCAGGTCTTCATCGTAGTCAAATACCTCCAGTGGTTCTCTGAAATTTTCGTTGGCCGGGTAAATAAGAAAGAGTTTCCGGGCATTGTATTTTTTGCCGTAGGCGTACATCTGATATAAATCTGCCTGCTCTATGCCATAATTCTGTTTATTTTTTGAAGCATCAATCAGCTTCCACTTGGTATCAAAAATCATTGCTTCGCCTGCTTCGTTTTCAATCACAATGTCGGGTATCAGCCTGAACCTCGCATTTTCTTTGTGCTTCATTACCAGATGCTTGCGTCTGTCTTGTAGCTTCACCCGGTAAGTAAGCGGAATATATTTACAGAATAAGCTACCGATGTAGTTCTCAAACAGCACTTCCATAGGAAACAACAATGATAGCTGGTTATAATTGCCTGAAAAAGGCAGAAATGACTGCCTTGCTAACAAAACCCCTGCCCACTGCAACAAATGCTGGTACCGCTCAAAATGAGGGTTCGGCACATGGCTTTTAATAAAGTCGCGGTGCAGGTTATCTGACAAGTTGATACCTTCAAAAACTGAAAGATTCTGCCAGATTCTTTGTCTGGTAAGGCTACTAAAAGCCATAGCTTTCAAGCGGAACAAGCAGGTTTTCAGGATTCTGTTCTGTGGTATATTATCAACAAAATCATCGTAAGACACATAGAATGTGTGCTGTTTCATCAGGTTTTGCCTCATGTTTTTCGCAATCAATACTTTGCCCTTAATGAAAGCTTCGTTGGTTTCTGTTTTTTCGTATTTTCTACCCAGCCCTGTTCGCAAGAGTTTCTCCAGTTCGTCCAGAAAAACCACTGCATAGATTTCAAGCAAAGGCAAATGACTGGCCGCTACGTGTGCTTTAGACAATACCTGATAAGACGGTATCCTTTGGAGCATTTTTAACAATATCTGCCGGGATTCTTTGGTTGAACCGGCCGCGGTTTTCGGAAGAATTTCTATCTGAACAGACTCTGATATGGGAATAAGCCCCACATAGTTTTTCACCCGCAATTGTTCTTTACCTCGCTGGGCAGCATAAGTAAAAAGGAGATCGTTGGCGTAGGAGAAAACAAAGGATTTTATCTGGAGAAATACCTTATCAGACACAAAAACCTCAGAAAAGGAATCAACCGGCAAGTGAAAATCACTTGCTTTTCTGATTACCCCAAACTCTGCAATAACAATGGTTTGTGTCACAATTTATCCTTCAAAATGGCCTCTGTGCCACTAATTTACAAAATAGTTGGCAATTTACAGTTAAACTGAATTACTTCGTCGCTTTTTGCTTCTCATATTACATAAAGATTTATAAAAAGAGTTTATAGATAAGTAATCTTTTTTTTACAAAGCCTACTCCGTATATTGACGAAAGTTTTGCTGATGGCTCATCCTGCCAATTAATACAGATATCGCATCCTCTTTTAAAGGTACCCTAAACTCTATAACAATTTATGCAATTACCTAAAAAATACAAGCGTCTTATAATCGCTGTTAGCTTACTTCTTTTAATACTGATATTTCCCCCTATTTACTTGTATGAGTTTTACCCCTATATAACCTCTATCCCTATCGGGATAACTTTAGGATATATGATACCAACTGGTATAAGGCGTATGCTTTACTCTATTAATGAGGATGAAGAAGAGACTTTGCCACCCGAAAGTGACTTTTTTATTGTAATTGTTATACTCTCAGTGGTTGGCACAGGTTTACTATTTTCATTCTGGTGTAGGTACAGGATAGACTCTGCCTTTAGAAACACAGGAATTCTCGTAAAAGATGCGATAGTTACAGATGGTAAGAGTATAACTGGTGGTAGAAAACCAAAGTATTATGATTTACAATTATCATATAAACTTAAAAGTGGCACTAAATATCATACCGTTGTACCTGTTAAATCTGATGTTTTTAATAATGTATATAAAGATCAGACAGTAGACATCTTATATTTACCCTCACACGTAGATATGGTAAGAGTGCTCATAGGCGAAAATGTCAGCAAATATCTGAAAAGACCCAACAGGGACATAATGCCCACTGACATAGATAGCATCTTTAAATATAACGATACAGAACTTTTAAAATTTCTGGACCGTACCAGCTATAGATGGCAAGCAGAAACTTCTGAAGGGAGCACACTTTACTCCAACCATTTAACTTTAGAGAGTGTGGTAAAGCTCCCAAATATGGTGGTTTATGGCTATAGTGGTCATTTAAACGGAGAACTTTATTTAGCGCCTTTAAAAATAGAAGGGAAATCAAAGTCGGGAGATGATAATTCAACTATATACTTCACCAAAAAATATAAAATTGTTAAGAAAAGTATTATAAATCAGCTTGACACTAAGGAAGATGATATAACAACTATATTTACTTATGAAAAAAGGGTTGAGTAGAGGTAGGTTTTAGATACGGCGCAATGAAATTATAAAAAAGCGGCAGATTAAATTCTGCCGCTATATTTTGCTATTTTATGATAAAGCTCTTTCGGGTTGAACGGCTTCGTTACGTAATCGTTCATACCTACCGAAAACGCCCTGTCCTGATTATTCATGGTGGCAGAGGCCGTAAGGGCAATAATAGGAATTTCTGTACCTGTTTCTCTTATTTTCTCTGCGGCAGTGTAGCCGTCCATTTCAGGCATCAGAATATCCATCAGAATGAGGTCATATTCATTGTTTTTGAATTTATCTAGCGCAACAAGGCCGTTTTCAGCAGTATCAAATGTCACTTTCCATTTCTCAAGGAATTTAGAAGCTACCCTGATATTCACAAAGTAATCGTCAACCAGTAAGAGTTTCACGCCTTCCAGACTTACATCGTTGTCATCTTCTGTCAGTGCAGATGTTATCTGCTGCTTAAGCGTAGTACCAATACGCAAGTCAATTGTAAACCAGAATTTGGTTCCTTTGCCTACCTCACTTTCCAGATTAATGTCGCTGTTGTGCAACTGCACCAGCTTTTTACTGATTACCAGCCCCAGACCCGTTCCACCAAATTTGCGGGTGGTTTCTGAGTTGGCCTGTGCGAATCGCTCAAAAATCAGTTTCTGTTTATCTAGCGGAATACCGATGCCCGTATCTGTTACAGAGAAATAGATGCTTGCTTTTTCTTCGTCTTTTTTTACCACCGAAACCTCAATGGTTACACTGCCATTCAAGGTAAACTTTACGGCATTTGACACCAGATTGGTCAATACCTGCCCTATTCTTAACGAATCGCCGATTAACGTGGCCGGTATATCATCATCCAGCATCAGTTTTATTTTGTTGCCTTTTTCTTCAGCCTTTACCTGATTGGCTTTTTTGATGTTTGATACCAGCAGTTTCAAATCAAAAGGCATTTCTTCTAAATCTACCTTACCTGCTTCAATTTTGCTGAAATCGAGAATATCGTTAATGAGCAAGTGTAAATTTTCGGCTGAAAACTGTAAGGTTTTCAGGTTTTCCATTACAGACGGAGTCTGCTCTTCCTGTTGCATCAGGTAGGTGAGCCCGATAATGGCATTCAGCGGAGTTCTGATTTCATGACTCATCATCGACAAAAACTCCGATTTTGCCTGCGTGGCAGTTTCGGCCACTTCTTTTGCATTAATTAATTCGGCCTCAATATGTTTTCTGATATGAATCTGTCTTTGGAGGAGGTCAACCAGCGACGATAAATTATTGTCGTCAATCTTTGATGCGTCGCTTTCCGGGGTTTCAAGCAAATTAATGGCTTCAATCAATTTCTGAACCGATTCTTTTCTTTGAAGAATCTCATTTTTCAGTTTTTGATTAATTTCATAGAACTCTTTTTCGTTGAGCAGTGCCGAGTGTTCTGAAAGTTCTTTATCTCTGTCAAAACCATGATATGAATCATTAACAGCATTTATGAAATTCTGAAAGGCGGAGTGCTTCAGACAATCGTCTGACAAATGTTTTTTTATCTGTTTCGCTAGCAGTCTATGTATATTATCCAACTCCATTCTATTAATTTTCTGAAAAAGTGGTAATGGTCATGGTTTGATTATGCAATTCGCATTGCGCATTGGGTGTCAACGGCGAAATTTCTCCGTAAGAATAAAAGCCCGTAACAACGGTTGTGTCGCCAAAAATATCTCTGGCTGCTTCTACCTCTTCATCAATTCTTTGTCCCAATACCAATTTACGGCCTACGCAACTAATCAAAAGAGCCAATTCAGGTTTGTTACCGATGCTTTTAACTGACGATTGCGCAGCAGAAGCGGATGCATCAACCAGATGGTCAAAATTGGCCTTCATGAACCTAACCATAGCGCCTTTGGGTAATTCGCCGGCAAATGTCATACTTTTCTTTTCTTCATCTATGGTAAGAATGGTTCTTACAATAGGCTCAGAGTCGGGTTTTACCCGAATCGATAACGGAAACAGCAGTGCTGCACCTGGTAAATCTTTAGCATACTTGCCCAGGTAATCTTTGTACAAGTCAAGAGCTGCGCTCTCTCCGATTTTATATAAGACGTTATATTCAGACTCTGTAACTTCTCTTTCGGGGCCAAATACATCCCAGCCGCCTTTTGTTCCATGCCCAACTTTCAGGTCTTTACCATACAGGCCAATACCTACAATTCTGCCTTCAGTTGGTTTTTCGTTTAGACCTACCAGTGTTTTTTCAAACCTGCCTGCGTCTCCGGCCAGGCCTCCTGAAATAGAAACGCCCGTATCAACCGCCAGATTTAAGGCTTCAATTAACTTGCTACCGTTTACCTTGCCCCCATCCGAAATCACAATAATAGCGGCCAGGTCATCTTCTTTCAGACGTTGTGCAATGGTCTCGCCGGCCTTAAAACTTTCGGTATGGTCTGCAATATCAATTTTTACGGTTTTTACCCTGGTTTTTTCAAATTCAATAGCAGTTACAACGATTGTATCATCATGAACACTGTTTTCGTAGATTTCACCTGATGTTGAATTAATTATTATTTCTGCAGCCGGAAACTCCTGTTGAAGAAAAGAGAAAGCATTATAACTATCTAACAGTTTTCTTTCGCCAAATGCAAGAACAAGCCCGGCTTTCTGATTTGAAAAACCCTCCTGCTTCAAAATTTCTTTCCAGGTATTATCAACAAACTTTGTCTGACGTATTTTCATTGGTTATTATGTTCCAGGATAGTTAGGGAAAAACTATATTGAAATTCAATAATTCTAATCTAAAATGGCAAGTTCTGCAGATGAGGTGTACCTTAAAACCAGGCAAAGCAACAATTTGAAAACAAAAATAATTATTAAACGGATATAATAAGCACATTTTGAAGAAAAAAATCATAGGCTTTTATGATTCTTATCATTTCATGAAATATGAGCTGTAGTTCCGCGGTCAATTCTTATTATATAGCTTCTACCTCCTACTGCATTAATAGCGTCTGCCACTTTCTCTGGTTCATCTGGTGCATATACGAACATACATCCGCCACCGCCTGAGCCATTAATCTTACCGCCCAAAGCCCCTGCCGCTAAAGCTGCCGCCATCATTGCCTCAATTTTAGGCGTTGAAATCTGCAGTAAGTCTCTTAATATACCATGATGCTCTGTCAGTAATTGCCCGAGTTTCTCGTTGGACATTGCACCCGACTCAAATAATGCCAGCGCTTCTCTTAAAATATCTCTGTTACGCAATGTACCTCCCAGCAAGGCATACTCATCGTTCGTTAACAGCTTTTTGAGGTCTTCCTGACCGGAGGTATTGAAATCATGCAAAGAAAATGAAGGAAGAGTCTGCCTGATTTTCTGTATGAGGTCTAACCTGGCAAACTTGGCCCGCTTTAAAACACCAATGGTGTCTTTCGGCTCTAACGAATCGGCCAATACGAAAGTACCCAGATCCGGTTTTAACTCTCTTACAACTACTTTGGGTTCAAACTGAAGGTAAACTGCATTACCTATGGCAGTAGATAACTGATCCATCATACCTCCGGGTTCGTTAAACTCTACAATCTCGGCAGTGTAGGCCAGTTCTCCGAGTTCCTGCAACGTAAACTGATTTGGATTATCTGCCATCTTAGACAGGAAATGAATCCAGGTAACCAAAAGTGCCGACGAACTGGAGGTACCCGAATTGATAGGTATATTACCATTTACTGTACACTCTATGCCTTTAGAGAACTTCAGCCCTTTGTCAATCAAAACGTTATAACCACTTCTGAAATAATCTCGTTTTTCCTGATACGGCATTCTGGTTGTAGAAACTTCCATCTGCAATTCAGAGCCGATATCCGGCAGATGTATAATGATTTTGTTATCGCTGCGATGTTGACCTGTCATCTGTACTCTGCGTGAAATTGCAGCGGCAATAACGGGAAGACCGAGGTAATCCTGATGTTCGCCGAAAAGGCAAATCCTGCCCGGGGTAGAAATAGTTAGCATTGTTAATAGTATTGAAGCATAGGCAACCCTTTGGCGGTTTCGTTACATAATACGCAAGAAAACTCAAAGCCGGTTGCTTTATAAGCCAGGTTAAAATTGAATTGGCAGCAAAAATAACAAAAAAGCCTTGTTAAACGAATTAACAAGGCTTTCCTGAAAATATGTTGATCAATGCTTAAATTAAGCAATCTTTTTTCTGTTTTTCATATAGAAAAATAAACCTATAAATGCAACAATAAGTATAAGTGGGAATAACACCATGGTGCTAAGAGTGGCTTGACCAGCAGCAAGCTCAAGTGCATTGCCAGTTAAGCCTTCAGCTGCTTTTTGTGTATGTGCCTCGTCAATCCAGCGGCCAATAATTGGCTGAAAAAGTGAGCTTGAAAACATACCAATACCACCAATTACTGACATACCCAGAGCGCCACTCTGCGGAATTTTATCGGCAATAAAGCCAACCATATTTGGCCAGAAAAATGCAATACCACAGGCATAAACAATAGCTACTACATACAAAATATCTCCAGTCAATGAGCTGTACAAGTAAAGCCCGATAGCTGCCAATACTGCTGAACCTAATAAAACACCTGTCTGGTCAAATCTATGAACGATAGAACCTGCAAAAAATCTTGCAATGGCCATTGTACCAGTAGTTAAAGCTAATAAAATCATTGGATTGGCTCCACTACTACCCAAAATCAAATCAATCCATTGTCCTGGGCCAAATTCTGAGATTGATGTAAGTGCCATACAAACAAACATAAACAAAAAGAGGCCTCCGAATAATGAATAAACCCCTATTAGCAAAGTTACAATTGCAACAGAAAATAAAATAAAGGATGTTGAACTACCTGCCAAATTGCTAATGCCCAATGAATCGGAAAACGAATACAGGATGAAAAACAAAACGGCAATTGATAAGAAGGGAATACTTACTTTATAATTTGCTGATTTATTTGAGCCTTGTATGGTTTTAGATTGCGGGAATAACTGGCCCCAAAACAAAAAGGCATATATTATTGTCGGAATCATAATAATCCAAATCTGTGACTGCCAAGGTAGTGCTGCGTCAGTCATGAATTTTGAAATCAAAGAACCTATTACGATACCGCCAGGGAACCACATGTGGAAACGGTTAAGCATGGTACTCATTTTGTTACCTTCATACGCGTCAGCAATCATCGGGTTACAAGCGGCCTCAGTACAGCCATTGCCCAAACCAATAAAAAGCGTTGAAACCAATAATACGGCATAGCTGCCTCCAGAATAAATAGTAAGCAAAATGCCTAAAGTGTGTGAAAGAAAAGCAAACTGCATAATTTTTTTACCACCAATTGCCTGGTAAATTAATCCGCCTACAATCATTGAGATGGGGAAGCCCAAGAACCACATCTGATTTATGGTACCTAGCTGTTCGTTTGAAAAGCCATATTCTGCCCCTAATTGTTTAAGAATACCTGCACGAATACTGAATGAAAAAGCTGTAGTAATCAAGGCGAAACAGCTCCCTAGAAATAAACGCGACTGATTAACCATAAGAGTTTGTAGTTTTTTAGGGTTTAATAAATTTTTATGAGCGTAAAAGTAGCTTTTTTTGCATTGTTTCAAAAGAAAATGATATTAATAATTGTAATCTTTACAATTATAGGGCTATTTGAAACGTAATTCTAAGCAAATGAAATTCGCATCTATATCTAATAATAATCTGTTTAATTAAGACTAGATAAAATTCAGACAAACTGTTAAAAAAACCAGATAAATAACAATGTAGTAATTATGCGATGAACTGACCATTTCTGCCTACGATTAATGGAATATCCATAATAATAACCATTTTTTTCTGCTAATTGAGGCTTATTTTCTTTAAAAACAGCCGAAAATTAAAGAAATAAAAGGAAATCTTAATTGTAAAATCAGATTAAACGCTTTTATTTTACACCATGATAAATATTTCAGATTTTTAAGAAAATTTTGGCCTTTAATGAGGCTGCAAAGCGTTTTTAATACTGAAACAAATTTAACTGAAGCAAAAAAATTAAATTCTGATACAATAAAATCACTTTGTCACAATTTGAGACAATAATAATCAATTTTTTAATTCCGAAATCGTTTTTCCAAATTAACTTACAGAAAAATGATGATTTATATAATGGTTTCATTTAAAATTTCAACCCACTAGTTTACAATATGCAACGAAAAATCCGAATGGGAATGGTTGGTGGTGGTCGTGGTGCGTTTATTGGTGCCGTTCACCGCACTGCTGCAGCCATTGATGGCGAAATTGAATTAGTATGCGGGGCATTCAGCTCTACAGCAGAGAAATCAAAGGCGTCAGGAGAAGACCTGATGCTGGCACCTGAAAGATGCTATGGCGATTTCAAAGAAATGATTCAGAAAGAGAAACGCCGCAAAGACCGCATGGATGCTGTGTCTATCGTTACTCCTAACCACATGCACTTTGCGCCTGCAAAAATGGCCCTTGAGAATGGGTTTCATGTTATTTGCGACAAACCTGTAACATTTACACTACCGGAAGCAAAGAAACTGAAAGACATTGTTGAAAAAACCGGATTGACCTTTGCGCTTACGCACAACTACACCGGCTACCCCATGGTAAAACAGGCACGCCATTTGGTTCAAAGCGGTGCACTGGGTAAAATCCGTAAGGTAGTAGTGGAATATCCACAGGGATGGCTGGCTTTTCTGGAAGAAAAACGCGGATACAAACAAGCTGAATGGCGCACAGACCCTAAGCGTTCGGGTATTGCCGGAGCCGTAGGAGATATAGGAACCCATGCTGAAAATCTTGCAGAGTATATTACAGGCCTGAAAATTACCGAAATGTGTGCCGATGTAAGCACATTTGTGGAAGGCCGCCTGCTTGATGACGATGCCAACGTGTTGTTACACTTTGAGGGTGGAGCCAAAGGATTATTACATTGCAGCCAGATAGCTAACGGCGACGAGAACAACCTGAACATCAGAGTTTACGGTGAACTCGGCAGTGTAACCTGGTTTCAGCAAGAACCTAATAGCTTGATTCATAAATCGCAGGAGTTCCAAAAGATTTACCGCCCTTCGGTAGGCAATCTTTGCCCGGAGGCTAAGGCCAATATTCGTCTTCCATCGGGCCATCCGGAAGGATACCTCGAAGCTTTTGCCAATATCTACCGCAATTTTGCCCGCACGGTTCGCAAAAGAATGAACGGAGAAACACCAACCGAAATCGAACTTGATTTCCCGACAATCGAAGATGGTATCAGGGGTATGCAATTCGTAGAAACCGTTATCGCCTCAGGCAAAAGCAACTCTAAGTGGGTGAAGTTTAAGGGATAATTTGCCAATGGCGAATTAGTGAATGGTAAATTAGCGAATGATTTATGAAACAAAGATATGCATCCAAATATTCAGAAGAAGAAAGATTTCAATTCGCAGAAACGCTTGAAAAGAAATTAAAATCATTTACTCTAAGATGTATCGAAGTTTACAGAGCTTTACCTTTAACTGATTTCGTCGCCCAACATATCGGAAAGCAACTAGTCCGTTCCTCTACTTCATCAGCAACAAATTACAGGGCTGTAAGAAGAGCACGAAGCCAGAACGAATTCTTCGCTAAATTAAGCATAGTAGTAGAAGAAATAGATGAGTCTGTTTTTTGGCTGGAAATGTTGATTGATCTCAATTATTTCAAACAGGAAAAACTAAGCAATTTAATTACAGATAGTAAAGAGTTATTACATATTTTATCGAAATCAAGAAAAAACACCTATACGAATGGCTGATTTATTCATTAATTCGCCATTCGCTAATTCATTATTTAAAATATGAAAACCATCAAAGGACCAGCCATATTTTTAGCGCAGTTCATGGGCGATGAAGCCCCATTTAACTCATTAGATACCATTGCCGACTACATGGCAGGCTTAGGCTACAAAGGTATTCAGTTACCAACCTGGGATAGCCGCGTGATTGACCTGCAAAAAGCAGCGGAGTCACAAACGTATGCCGACGAACTAAAAGGCAAACTGGCCGATAAAGGTCTTGCCATTACTGAATTATCAACCCACTTGCAAGGCCAGCTGATAGCTTCTCACCCGGCTTATAATGCCATGTATGATGCGTTTGCCCCTGCCTCTGTACATGGCAACGAAAAAGCGCGCCGCAAATGGGCAGAACAACAATTACTTTGGGCAGCCAAGGCTTCTCAGAATCTTGGGCTGACATCGCACGTAGGTTTTTCAGGTGCTTTGGCATGGCCATTTCTTTACCCATGGCCGCAACGCCCTTCGGGTCTGATTGAAACGGCTTTTAAAGAACTAGCCCGCCGTTGGAAACCAATCCTGAATGCTTTTGACGAAAACGGAGTGGATTATTGCTACGAGCTTCACCCGGGAGAAGACCTTTTTGATGGTTCAACTTTCGAAATGTTTGTTGATTACCTAAAAGGCCATAAACGCGCTTGTATCAATTATGACCCAAGCCACTTTGTATTACAACAACTGGATTACCTGGCATTTATTGATTTATATCACGACCGCATCAAGGCATTCCATGTAAAAGATGCTGAGTTCAATCCATCGGGTCGCCAGGGTGTTTATAGTGGTTATGCCGGATGGGCAGACCGCGCCGGTCGATTCCGCTCTTTAGGCGATGGCCAGGTAGATTTTTCCAGCATTTTCAGCAAGTTGTCACAATACAATTATGACAGCTGGGCAGTACTTGAATGGGAATGCTGCATTAAATCGTCAGAGCAGGGTGCCGCAGAAGGCGCACCTTTCATCGCCAGCCATATCATTCAGGTAGCTACACGCGCCTTTGATGATTTTGCCGCTACCGGAGCCGACGAAAAAGTAAACCGTAAGGCATTAGGCATTTAATAGCATTTAAAATCTCATACCGGGGGTGCTTTGCGCCCTCGGTATTGTTTTTAAAACAGTATTTTTGCAAATAAAAGCTTAATGAATAATATTATTATCTCATTTGGTTTGCACCTGTTTTATTATGTACTTTTGAAACAAAATCAACCTTAAGCGAATATTTAAATGAAAAAAATTAAATTGGGTGGCATTGCCCTGATGACACTGATGATGGCTTGCGCAACTACCTCTTATGCGCAGAAAAAAGGAAAATGGGTATCTATTTTTAATGGAAAAGATTTTACCGGCTGGCACGCTTTTAACAAAACCGAGCCTGTTTCAGACAAATGGAAAATAGAAGACGGCGCCATGGTATTAACAGCCAAAGGCGGCGGAGACCTGGTAACTGATAAAGAATATGAAAGCTTTGAGCTGGAATTAGAGTGGAAAATAGCCGAAGGTGGCAACAGCGGTATAATGTGGGGTGTGGTAGAAGACAAAAAATACTGCTGCCCTTATGTAACAGGCCCTGAAATGCAGGTATTGGACGACCAACGCCACTCTGATGCCAAAGCCGGTAAAAACGGTAATCACAAGGCTGGTTCGTTGTATGATTTAATACCTCCGTCTACATTTGAGGCAGTAAAACCTGCTGGCGAATGGAACGTGGCCAAAATGAGAATTGACCGCAAAGCCAATAAAGGCACTTTCTGGTTGAATGGCAAACAAACCGTTGAATTTGATTTGTCGGGCCCGGCTTGGGATAGCATGGTTGCTAACAGCAAATTTAAATCGTGGGAAGGCTTCGGTAAATTTGCCAAAGGTAAAATTGCCATCCAAGACCACGGCGATAAAGTGTGGTACAAAAACATTAAAATAAAAGAGCTATAAGCCATTAACCGGCCAACTTTTAAAAGAGGCTGTCTAAAAAGGTCTAAAAATAGGAATCCCCGGTCAAAAAAGACGCGGGGATTTTTCTTTGTTCCTCTAAAAAGTGTTATCTTAGAGGTGCAACACAAAGAGAAGATGAAGATAC